>DHFN01000166.1 GCA_002402275.1 Anaerolineales bacterium UBA4823 | reverse complement strand
ATTCTTCTATAGTTTGCATATCAGGTTTTGGTTAAAAAATAATGAGCTCATCACCCTCTTATCTGAGCTTTCGTCTCTAGGTCACGGCTTTTTCTTAACAATCAATAAGCTCGACCCAAACAATAATATTATCAAGATTACTCCGATAATCAAATACCAGGATTTGCTTAGAGGGATAGCTTCCTGGTTTGGGTTAGCCGAATGAGTTGGTGAAGCAGCAATAGCCATTGAACTTGTCTGAGATTGCTCCTCAGTCGAAATGAAGGTTGGCGTGGGATTATCAACACTAGGGGCTATCCATTCAGGTTGAACTATATAGGGAGCTCCTTGAATGGTCCCGGTCATAACCATTATCTCAAGGTCACGCTGTGTATACCATGCCAAAACAACCCGGTTTCCTCCCGTAATCACAGCTCTGGGATTAATAAGATTTACGGGTGGAGTAACTAATTGTGGCTCACTCCACTTTCTTCCTCCTAACCAAATGCTGTGCCACACAGCAGCGTTAGTCTGATCTCCATATCTGGCATAATCCTCACGAACTCGTTGTGCGATGAATAAATGCAAAACGTTATTACTATCACGGGCGAATTCAACTGTACCGTTTTCTCCAATTAACCAAGGAAAGGTATCGATTGGGGCGCTCCAGCTAATTCCTCCATCTTCTGAGTATTGCGCATGTCGATATGCACGCCAGCCACCTTCCCACATAATTACAAGCTTGTCTGAATCAAACGCGTAAATTTTTGACCAATCTCGTTCATATTCATTTCCAATCCTTTCACTTAAGGCGATTGGTTTCTCCCAGGTTGTTCCATTATCAATGGATCGACAGAACCAGATTCTAGAGCCGTTGCCAAAGGCATCCCATTCAGTCCAACTGGTATAGATATTCAGGTCACCTTCAACGACCAAATATAAATTACTACCACCATGATCAATACTCTTGAAAGTGAATATATCGATCGGGTCTGACCATGTCTCCCCATAATCGGTGGATTTGATATAGGATATTGCGCGTTCTTCCGGGGGAGAGGCTCCTTGTTGAACCCGTGCAAAAATCACGTGAATTTCACCAGGGGGACGATATTTTACGTCGAATGAATATTGTGTACCCGTAAGATCGTCTATCAATGTTTCTTCTGGTTGCCACTCCATAGCGTTATAGGCCTTACTTACCGGAGAATTACTATAATTCAATGCATAATTAGGAAAGTTCGGTTGCGATAACCAAAATAAATGTATTTTTCCTTTTTCGTCGATAACTGCCCGCGGATAGGCAACAATTGGAGTTCCCCCGGTGGAGAAAAATAAATCTACCGGTTTTCGCCAGGTCTCACCATCCCAGGCTGTATACATTACAGTATCCGCTTGATTGCCTTCAATCGCGCTCACTTTCTCTGCCCAAAATAAATGGGCTTTTCCGGTAGGATCAGCAACCAAGAATGGATCCGTACTTGTTCTACCAGGAGTATTGGATACATCGAAAGGTGCGCTCCAAATGATCTCTGTATTGGAATTACCCGCGCTTATTGAACGAGCAGGCAATGATGTGAAAATCAAAAATAATGTGATGAATATTGCTCCAAGCCTTAACAAAATCATCATCTCCTTATAAAGAGGATAGCCTGCGATCCATGTTATAACTCACACGACTTGCCATTGAGTATTGGATACATTGAATTCAATCTTTTGGTTTACGAACCTGTTAAGTAATTTTCAGAAAATAATGGCAAAATATAAAAAACGACAAAACAATTTTATTTATATGAGGACAGGTAGCTAGATGAAAAATCCGACCAGAAGACCTTACTCGCTTCAAAAAATTACAATACGTACTTCCTTTTTGCTACTAAATCTACTTCTCTTGTTTTTGAATCTAAGCAAAATCAATTTTAACGCATCGGCGCAGGTCGAATCTCCCTATTCCATTTATCTACCCAATATCCGTCACAGTCAACCTACTCAGCCGCGCATTGAATGTGGAAAATCCGGCGGGGAATGGCCGATGGCAGCCGCCAACCCGGAAAGGACTTCGTGGACAGACGAAGAAGTCTGTGGAAATTTGGGCATCATCTGGTATCGACCCATTGAAGCATATATTTCTCAGAACACGCAGATCATTGCTGCGGAAGGATTATTGTATATTTCAACCGCCAAAGGTTTGTATGCCCTCGATCCGGCTACGGGTAATCTGGCCTGGCGTTTTGATACCAATCTGCCCCTGGGTAATTCGCCAACTGTCTCGAATGGTATCGTCTATGTTGGAGGGCATGATCATCGACTGTATGCTTTATCGGCAAATTCGGGACAGCTCTTATGGTCCTTCGATGAGGCGCGATCGGGATATGACGCCAACCCCCTGGTGATCGATGGGAAGGTTATCGTCGGGAATCGAGATGGTAGCCTGTATGCGATTGGAGCTCATGGTACTGCCCAGCAAGGAAATTTAGTTTGGAAGTTTGAAACCGGGGGACCCATTCACCTGGCGGCAGCATACAAAAACGGGATTGTTTATTTTGCATCTAACGACAATTACGCTTATGCCTTAACGGTTGCTGATGGTAACCTCATCTGGAAGTCAGATAAGTTACCTGGTGATGGATTTCATTCGTATTGGCCTGTGATTTATCAGGATCAGGTGATTTTCTCACTGGCGACAAGTTATCGGATGGGCTTGGATCCAGGTACTCGAACATTTCTTGATCCTGACACTAATTCAGAGTATGGTCAAATTCGAATGATGGAGATGGATGGCATATTGCCAGGCGCCGCAGATGGTACGCTGATAGGACCTGTGCTCGAGCCTCAATCCTGGTCAAATGGAAAGCAAGTAATCGATGTATCGAACATTCTAGAGTACACAGAAAA
>DHFN01000063.1 GCA_002402275.1 Anaerolineales bacterium UBA4823 | reverse complement strand
GTGCTGAAGCTTGCTTCAGCGTAAAACGCAAGCAAGCTTGCTGACTCCAAAGGTAGCATGAACTCAATTTACAACAAGAACCTCACGTTACAAACGTGAGCTACAAATCACTCCGAAAAAACGCAAGCAAGCTTACTGACTCCAAAGGTAGCATGAGAACAATTTACTGATTGTAAAATAAGGTAAAATTGAATCATTCTATCCATAAGGATCTCCCTTGTTCGAAATTGTATTTCTAGGAACCTCTGCTTCTGCTCCATCCGTTTACCGGGGTTTATCGTCTCAAGTCGTTATGCATAATGAATTTCGTTTTCTGGTAGACTGCGGAGAAGGTACGCAGCGGCAAATCTTGCAATCCGGTTTAGGTTTCAAGCGACTGAATCGGATTCTCATCACACACGGTCATCTTGACCATATCCTGGGACTAGCAGGGCTGCTCTCTACTTTTATGCGGTGGGAAACGATTGACCAATTAGAAATATACGGGGGACGTGGAGCGCTTGAACGGATCCGGGATCTCCTTTATACTGTGGTTTTACGGGGTAACCGCCCGCCAATTGAAATTTCTCTGATCGAAGTCAAGGAAGGAATCTTTTTTGAAGCAGAGGATTTCACAATATCCGCCATACCCGTTACGCACCGCGGAGCGGATTGTTACGGCTATCTTTTCAGTGAAAAACCCCATCGTCCATTTCTGAATGAAAAAGCAGAACAGTTAGGAGTTCCCCAGGGACCATGGCGGCGTGATCTAGTCAATGGGCAAACTATTAGTTTACCAGATGGACGGTTGATCACTCCTGATCAAGTGTTAGGAGAAGAGAAAGCCGGCACACGCTTAGTCCATATTGGTGATATAGGTCGTACAGATAATATCCTCGAATTTTGTCAAGACGCAGATGTTCTGGTAATCGAGGCGACTTACCTTGATCCAGAAGCTGAAATGGCAGCAGAATTTGCTCATATCACTGCCCGTCAAGCAGCTCAACTAGCCCAAGATGCGAATGTCCGGAATCTTATTCTTACCCATATTTCGCGACGGTATCGTGAACACGATGTTATAGCAGAAGCCAGAGCAATCTTCCCAGAAGCCATGGTGGCACGCGATTTTGACTTTTACCAAATCAAGAATGGTGAGATTGTGAAATACGGTAATATCTTGAACAACCCAACCCACTTTGGAATAGAAAGCTCAACCTAAAAACTATGCTCAAGATCCTCCATTTCGCGGATGCTCATATTGATATGGCAAATTACGGACACCATGATCCTGTTAGCGGCATGCCAGCCCGGATCATGGATTTCCTTAAATCACTCGATGAAATTATTGATCAGGCGATTTCCCAAAAAGTAGATCTGGTTCTTTTTGCAGGCGATGCGTATAAAGACCGCAACCCCACCCCAACTTTCCAGCGGGAATGGGGCAAGCGGATCATGCGTCTCTCACGTGCCAACATCCCCACCATACTCGTGGTTGGCAATCATGATTCTTCGCCAGCACTAGGGCGGGCTAATACATTAGACCCATTCCAAACCTTGGAAGTTCCTTATGTTTGGGTCATTGATAAACCGCAATTCTTAACTTCATCCGATTTATGGGGACTCCCGGTTCAAATTTTGGCATTACCCTGGATTCCGCGCTCTAGTTTAATTGCTAATCTCGGCTTAAGCAGCGTTGACTTGAAAGATATCAACGAACAAATCGAAGAACGATTGATCTTCTTAGTGAGAAATTGGTTAGATAGAGCTGATCCCAATCTCCCCAGTATTCTGACTGCCCACGCTACGGTGCAAGGAGCAAAATTTGGGGCTGAACGTTCCATCATGTTAGGGAATGATTTCACTTTAAGTGGATCGCTTCTTCGGGATCCCCGTCTGGATTATGTTGGGTTAGGGCATATTCATCTTGCTCAAAACCTGAATGAAAATTATCACCCTCCCATCGTGTATCCCGGTTCGATTGAACGGGTTGATTTTGGTGAAGCAAGAGATAAAAAATATTACGTCATTGCAGAAATTGAACGGGGTCACGCCCAAGTACACTGGTGTGAGCTTAAACAAATTCGACCCTTTATTGATTTAACCTGTAGATTGGATGATCCGAATAATGTCGAGAGCATTATTTATGAGACCCTTCCTCCACCTGAAAAGCTAGAAAATGCAATCGTTCGCCTAGTGATCGAATATCCACTCAATCAGGAAGCCTTGATCAATGACAATGCTATCCGACAGTATGCTAGTGGCGCTTTTGAATTTCAATTAATCAAACGACCACTCCATGCTTTGCGCAGCCGTTTGCCCGATAATCAAGCAATCAATAATCTGCCCCCAATTGAACTGTTGGAGATATTTCTCCGTACCAATCAATCTAATGAGGAAGAAGTCAAAGAGCTAACCCAATTGGCTGAAGAGATTTTCAAAATCCCAGAAGAGGATTCTTGAATTCAAAAATGATAACGTGCCTGAAGAAAATCAACTCGCTGTATCCTTCGTGTTTAAAAATTATTCTGCAGGGCGGACACAAAATGACTTCCAGACCAAAGGATTAATGGATGAGCGATGTTTTCATCATCTCAGCGGTTCGCAGTCCTCTAGCAATCGGACGTATTGATGGGGCTCTGGCATCCATTAATTCTATTAATTTAACCACGTACCTCATGCTTGAAGTTCTTAAAAGGGCAGGAGTCGAGCCACGCCAGGTAGAAGAAGTAATTTGGGGTTGTGCTAATCCAATCGAAGAACAAGGAGCTAACTTAGCTCGTCTGGCTTCTCTTAAAGCCGGTTTTCCTGTTGAAGTACCTGCATTAACCCTCAATTGCATGGGCGGTTTAAGCCAGCAAGCCATTCATTTTGCCGCTCAGGCAATTCTTTCTGGAGAAATGGATGTCGTTATAGCTGGTGGTACGGAGGTGATGCCCCGGACACCCATGGGCAGCCATAACTCATCCAGTGTGTCCGTTGATTTCCCCAAAAAGCTAGATTGTCAGCTAGAATATGCTGAACGCATGGCTGAAAAGTGGCAACTTAGCCGGGCTGAATTGGACGATTTCAGCTATCAGAGCCACCAACATGCCTGCCAAGCAATTCAAAATGGATTTTTTATATCCCAAATATTGTCTATTTCCCTTCCAGATGGACGGGTCATTCAACAAGATGAAGGCGTATGCAGGATACCAACCCGTCAAGAATTGGCAGAATTACCCCCGCTCATCAAAGAAGGTGGGGTTGTCACTGCAGGAAATTCCTGCCAAATCGGTAACGGAAGTGCAGCTCTGATATTGGCTTCAGCAAAAGCAGTCGGACGATATAATTTGATGCCGCTTGCTCGAATTGTTGCTTGTACTGTTACTGGTTCTAACCCAGTCCTTATGCTTGATGGCGTGATTCCTGCCACCTATCAAATATTAAAACGATCCCATTTAACCCTTGAAGAAATCGATATTTTCGAAATCAATGAAACTTTTGCATCGGTTGTATTAGCCTGGGAAAAAGAACTTCAGCCCAACTCAGTGCGAATCAATCCAAACGGTGGCGCAATTGGACTTGGTCACCCGTTAGGAGCTAGTGGTGCAATTTTAATGACCAAATTGATTTATGAACTTATTCGCCAAAGTGCTCATTATGGTTTGCAAACCATGAGTAATGGGCATGGAATGGCAAGTGCTACCATTCTCGAAAGAGTTTGATTGAACAAAGGTTGGTATTAACCCTCCCAAAACAAAGCATTTTTGTATAAAATAGAGATCATGCAAAAACATTCTGTCTATCTCTCATTGGGTAGTAATCTTGGAGATCGTCTGAAGAATTTGCATTCTGCCCGGCAAGCATTACTTCCTAAAGTTGAAATCCTTGACTGTTCTGCGATTTATGAAACCCCGCCTTGGGGTTACACAGATCAACCTTCTTTTTACAATCAAGTCTTGCTTTGTAAAACTTCATTGACTCCGCAAGCATTGCTTCGCTTTATTAAAAATCTGGAGCAAAACCTGGGACGGGTGACTTCATTTCGGAATGGGCCACGGTTGATTGACGTGGATATCCTTTTTTATGACGATTTAATCCTTGATACACCTGAACTGGGCTTGCCTCATCCACGGATGGAGGGGCGGGCATTTGTTTGGCTGCCATTTGCGGAACTTGCACCTCAATTCGTTCATCCTGCTTTAGGAAAAACTGCTGCCCAAATTATCAGTGAGTTGGATACCAGTCAGATCGTACGTTTAGATTTGCCCGACGCTGACCAATGTAATTAATATAATTAATGAGATTTCAAAGCAAAACGAGAAAGTAAAAGATAAACGATTGCCATCTCAACTGACCAGTGAAAGAGTACTAGATCAAAAGGCTGTTCATAAGGAGTAAAAATGTCCCAGACTGATGTTAAACCTCTCAATTGGAAACCCGAACCAGGTATTGGATATACCGTCCAACGCCGACCGGATGGTGGAATGAATTTAGAGTTTACTGATATCACCGAAAAAACCCTCTATCACTGGCGTGAATTTGCCCTACAACATCTATTGGGGTCTGATCGATTAACCCGCAACTTATATGATGTAAGGAAAATCACATCGGTTCCTCGTGAAGTGATTCAGGTCGCGATGGAGTTGAATTCTGATCCGGCTGCCCGCAATATTCGCGTAGCGGTTGTGGTCGCAAATGAGGAAGTACGCAAAGCTGTTGAGGAAGTGACGATATTGACCACGCCCGGAGGTGTTGAATATGGCATCTTTACTGATATTCAAGAAGCTGAAGATTGGCTAAATAAACCTTTAACGCAATTGATCTAATCTATTTTAGCGATTACGAGTTACCCAAAAGGATGGTAATCCAGCGCTTTTAAAAAAAGATATTCTGACAACGGTACAAATTTATCCGTCAGTATCCAATAAACTAAAACCATATAGGAAACCGGGTGGTGGCTACATGGACTATTCAAAACTGAAATCTAATTCATTACATGTCGGAAAGTGGTCATTCGATTGGGGCATGCGTACCTATGTAATGGGGATCCTTAATATCACCGAAGATAGTTTTTCAGGGGATGGTTTAATCGGAAAAGGGAAAGACGAAGTTGAGTTGGCTTGCCAACAAGCCCGCCAATTTGTGGCGGAAGGTGTGGATATTCTGGATATTGGCGGTGAAAGCACCCGTCCGGGTTCACAACCAATCAGTGCTGATGAAGAACTTTCTCACATCCTGCCGGTATTAAAAGCCATATCGAATGAATTAGACGTATTAATTTCCATTGACACTTACAAAGCTGCTGTGGCAGAGGCAGCCCTTCAAAATGGCGCTCAAATCGTCAACGATATATGGGGATTTCATGCCGATCCAGAGATAGCTGGTGTGACCGCTAGATATCATGCACCAGCCATTTTGATGCATAATCGCAGTTCCTGGGCGCATGCAGTAATCAAAGAAAAATTGGGTGGAAGATATGTGGGTATCCCTTACGAAAATCTCCTTGAAGATGTCAAGCGTGAACTATTGGAGAGTGTAGCGATTGCTCATGAAGCCGGAATTCCGGATGATCATATCATCTTAGACCCAGGAATCGGTTTTGGTAAGTCAACCGAACAAAATTTAGAACTGTTGAACCGACTGGATGAGATTCGGGCTCTTGGATATCCTATTTTATGTGGCCCTTCACGAAAATCGTTTATTGGATACACCCTGGATTTACCCCCCGATCAAAGACTCGAAGGCACCGCTGCTGCAGTGGCAGTGGGAATTGTGCGTGGAGCGGATATCATCCGCGTACACGATATTCAGCCAATGGTACGGGTTGCACGCATGACAGATGCCATTGTGCGACGCCCGCAATAAAATTTCATTGCCAGATGCTCAGTGAATTTAATTTCAGCGGAATCTTATAGGAATTTGGTGTGAGTCCGCCAGCCTCAAGAAAGAATTTCGATGATGCGAGTACTATTCTAGCTCGATGAAGAATTCATTGCGAAGGATTGCCGTGACTGAAGAAAATCTAAGCTGCTTTATGAATTGAACATTAACAATCTCTTCCCAATCAAACTAGGGGATTGGTTAAGCAAAGAACGCTTTTAAATGACGGTTCCTTTTATATAGAAAAGCGTTCTTCGCTAGGGAGTTGCCTGTAGAGACAAGGGTGGCTAGGATGGCGAGCATGACCGACCATGATCAACCATGATCAACTAGGGTGTCTTGAAGCATGGGTGGTTTTGTTAGGCGGGTTTGTCTCGCAATAACAAAAGAAATATTGTTCAAAGGAGGTTCTATGAATCAGGATTATTTTGGCGCACAAAATACACTTAAGACCGATTATGGTGAATTCGATTATTTTCGTTTGCAGCAACTTGAAAAGCTGGGTGCTGTTACATTAGATCGGTTACCTTATTCTATCCGGGTACTCCTCGAATCACTCCTGCGTTTGTGTAATGAACGAGAAATTACCCAACAAGATGTCCTCAATTTAGCCAAATGGCAGCCTCAAGCGACGAATCGGGAAGCCATCCCATTTTGCCCAGCTCGAGTGATCATGCAAGACTTCACCGGGGTTCCGGCTGTGGTAGATTTAGCTGCCATGCGCTCTGCGGTTCAGCGGTTAGGGGGTGATCCAAAACGTATCAACCCCTTAGTGCCCGTTGATCTGGTAATTGATCATTCTGTTCAGGTGGATTTTTTTGCCACTCCTGATGCATTGATTCGCAATATGGAATTGGAATTCCAGCGCAATCGCGAACGGTACCAATTCTTGAGCTGGGGACAAAAAGCGTTTCAAAATTTCCAGGTAGTTCCCCCCGCTACGGGTATTATTCATCAGGTCAATCTAGAATTCCTCGCCAAGGTCGTCGTAGTCAATCGGCAAAATGGTCAACTTGTGGCTTATCCGGACACATTGGTTGGAACTGATTCCCATACTACTATGATCAATGGACTAGGGGTATTAGGCTGGGGAGTGGGTGGAATCGAAGCTGAAGCAGCGATGCTGGGCATGCCGATTGATTTTACTGCTCCGGATGTAATTGGTTTTAAGCTCACTGGGGAGTTAAAAGAGGGAGCGTCTGCCACTGATTTAGCTCTCACTATCACCCAAATCCTCCGTAAACGGGGTGTGGTTGAGAAATTTGTTGAATTTTTTGGTGCGGGACTGAAATCTTTAGCACTGGCAGATCGGGCAACTATCGCTAATATGGCACCCGAATATGGCGCGACCATGGGTTTCTTCCCAGTGGACGAAGAAACAATCCGCTATTTACAGAATACCGGCAGAGATGCGCACTTAATAGACCTGGTAGAACGTTACACAAAAGAACAAAACTTATTCCGTTATCCTGAATCACCTGATCCTATCTATACCGATATTTTAGAACTAGATTTAAGTTCCGTTGAACCAAGCCTGGCTGGTCCTAAACGTCCGCAAGATCGAGTGCCGCTAAGCAACTTAAAAACCTTATTCGAAAAAGCTCTCACTTCTCCAATTCAAGAGCGGGGATATGCTCTCTCAAAAGAGGAAGTTCAAAAGACCATCAAAATTGGTGCTAGTGATAATGCAGTGGAGATGAAGCATGGATCGGTTGTCATTGCCGCAATCACTTCCTGCACGAATACTTCCAATCCATCGGTGATGATTGCTGCGGGTCTGCTTGCCAAAAAAGCGGTCGAACGGGGATTGAAAGTGAAACCGTATGTCAAAACCAATTTGGCGCCGGGTTCACGGGTTGTCACGGAATATCTAGAACGCTCCAATCTGCTGAATGCCTTGAGTGAGTTAGGATTTAATGTGGTTGGTTATGGTTGTACTACTTGCATTGGAAACTCTGGACCCTTACCTGGAGAGGTTATCAAGGCGATTAACTCTGGAAATCTCGTCACTGCCGCGGTTTTATCGGGTAACCGCAATTTCGAGGGTCGCGTCCATCCTGCCGTGCGGGCAAATTACTTAGCCTCCCCTACATTAGTTATTGCGTATGCCTTGGCTGGCACTGTTGATATAGACCTCACTCAGGAACCACTCGGAATAGGTAATGACGGGCAGCCAGTTTATCTGCAGGATATCTTGCCTGTTGGCGCAGAGGTAAATCAAGTTATCACCGAATCCATCACCGCTGAACTTTTCCGAGAAAAATATGGCAATGTTTTTGATGGCAACCCTACTTGGAATGAAATCGCCGAACAATTGGGCAAGACTTCATTGGAGGTTTATGCCTGGGATGAAAACTCCACCTATATTCAAGAACCGCCATTCTTTAAAGAATTTTCCCTTGAACCCCCCGCAATCCAAAACATTCAGCAAGCCCGGGTGTTAGCCTTTTTAGGTGATTCGATCACTACCGATCACATTTCCCCAGCTGGTAGTATTGCAGCTGATTCGCCAGCCGGAAAATATTTGCAAGAGCACGGTGTTGCCGTGCGGGATTTTAACTCATACGGGTCACGCCGTGGGAATGACCGGGTTATGACGCGTGGCACTTTTGCCAATATCCGCCTAAAAAATCGTTTAGTAGATGGTGTTGAAGGTGGCTATACTCTCCATTTTCCTGATCAAACGCAGATGACGATTTATGATGCTGCGATGCGCTATCAACAGGAAAAGGTGCAATTGATCATCTTGGCTGGGAAGGAATATGGCAGTGGTTCTAGCCGGGATTGGGCTGCCAAAGGCACGTTGTTATTGGGTGTCAGAGCGGTGCTGGCAGAAAGCTTCGAACGTATCCATCGTTCTAATTTAATTGGGATGGGTGTTCTGCCAATCCAATTCAATCCTGGCGAAAACGCTGAGAATCTCGGCTTGGATGGAAGTGAGCTTTATACCATTGAAGGGTTACAAGAATTAACGATCAATAAACCCCTTCAAGTAAGTGCTCATAAGCAGAATGGGAGAGTGGTTAAATTTCAAGTCGTTGCCCGTTTGAACACTGAGATTGAAATAGAAATTTATCAAAATGGCGGGATTCTGCAGACGGTGTTACGACGGTTGTTGAGATCGTAGTCACCCCCACCTCAATCCTCCCCCGTCAGAGGGGGAGGAAG
>DHFN01000047.1:562-8043 GCA_002402275.1 Anaerolineales bacterium UBA4823 | reverse complement strand
ATTAATGGAATATTCCAGTCAAGTTCATGACCCACAGTCTTTTATGCACTACCTCGAAATGCATTTAGGGATAATATTTGATAAAATTTAATCATATCTATATAGAATGTTTATCTTTCTCATATTGAAATATGATATTGTATTAAAAATGGATGGTAATTAGGAGATATTATGGAAAAGAAAAATACCAATGTAGCATTGATATTGGTAGTTGTTTTCATTTTGGTACTAGGTTCCTGCGCGGCAGGATTTTTTGCTGGAAGGGTTTCTGCTGCCAACACGGCTAGTTCCTTCCTGATTATGCCAGGACAAACCCCCCAAACCCTTGAAAGCCAATCCCAAATTGGATCGAGTCAGGATATTGAACAACTTTTTAGCCCTTTCTGGCAAGCTTGGAAATTGGTTCACCAAGAATACGTAGATCAGCCAGTCAATGATACTTTATTGATGCGTGGAGCAATAAAAGGGATGATTGATGCTTTGGGAGATGAGCATTCTTCCTACATAGATCCGGATTTACAAAAAGAATTTAATGCTCAATTATCTGGGGAAGAATATGAAGGAATTGGTGCATATGTGGATACCACGCGGGAATACCTTACCATCATTGCGCCTATGATGGACTCTCCGGCAGAAAAAGCAGGCTTGAAAGCTGGTGATATGATTATCGCGATTGATGGACAAGATATGACGGGGATCAATGGCGAATTAGCCCGCCAAAAAGTTTTAGGTCCAGCTGGTTCGCAGGTTCGTTTAACCGTTAAACGAGCTGGTGTTGACAAACCGTTCGATGTCATGGTAACCCGAGCTAGTATTAAATCATCGAACGTCATTGGAAGGATGGAAAAGAATAATATAGCTTATATCCGGCTATTGGCTTTTGGAGATGAAAAAACAACCCAAGATTTTCATAACATGCTTCAAAAATTATTGGATCAAAAGCCCAAAGGGATCATCCTGGATTTACGGAATAATGGGGGTGGTTTATTAAACTCCGCTATTGACATCTCTTCAGAATTTATCAAAGAAGGTGTCATCGTTTATGAACAATATGGGGATGGGCATAAGGACACCTACAAAGCCACTGGGAAGGGAATCGCAACCGATATTCCACTCATCGTTTTGGTTAATGAAGGAAGTGCTTCCGCATCCGAAATTGTTGCCGGAGCAATCCAGGATCTTGGACGGGGTAAACTGGTCGGTGTGACAACCTATGGGAAAGGCTCAGTTCAAATTTGGACTGATTTAGTGGATAACCAAGGAGCAGTCCGAATTACTGTAGCACGTTGGTTGACCCCAAATGGAAAAACTATCCACAAAATTGGGCTCACACCTGATATTGCCGTTACAATTAGCGATGCAGATATTTCAGCAAATCGCGATCCTCAATTAGAGAAAGCGATTGAATTACTAAGTCAATAAATCAATCACAGCATATTGGAGGTCAATGTGTTTTATCTAGATCCACGCTACATGCTTTTTATGGCACCCGCATTTTTGCTGATGCTTTTGGTACAATGGTACGTCAACTCATCTTATTCAAAATGGGGGAAAGTCCCCACCCGATTACACATAAGCGGTGCGCAAGCAGCTGAACAATTAATTCGTTACGGGGGACTACAAAATGTGCAAATAGGCACAACTCCAGGTAATTTAACCGATCATTATGATCCAAGAGATAAGACTCTCTACCTTTCACCGAACGTATATCAAGGAGCATCAGTGGCAGCAGTGGCTGTAGCTGCACACGAACTCGGTCATGCGCTGCAGGACAAAGAGAATTATGGACCATTACGATTGCGCTCTGCCTTAGTGCCAGCAGTTAACATTGGTTCCTATTTAGGATGGATTCTGATCATCATCGGTTTAATTTTTCAAATCACCGGAGTAGCCTGGTTAGGAGTGCTGATATTTTCTGCTGGGGCAGTCTTTGCCTTAGCCACCCTTCCGGTAGAATTAAATGCTTCAGCTCGGGCAAAACAAATGCTCAGAGAGGCTGGCATAATCTACGGTGATGAAGAGATGCAAGGTGTAAACCAAGTCCTCAACGCGGCAGCACTCACCTATGTTGCCGCTTTGGTTACTGCCGTCCTGCAACTTCTTTATTATGTAACCCTTGTCTTAAGCTTAGGTGGAAGACGGAGAGACTAATCTTTACTAGCAAGGATTTATCCCTGTCTAAACCATGCGTAGATTTCTAATCGCGATCGCCCTTCTACTTACTATCTTATTATTAATCGGTAATTTTACCGAGGTTCAATCTATTTGGGAAACCCTCAGTAAGGGCGATTTGCGATTTATTTCGTTATCTATCCTATTGGAACTAGCCTGGCTTGTCAATTTAGGGGCTACCTATAAAGCAATCTACCATTCATTAGGTATTCAAGATAATCTTAAACGTTTGACAATCCTAGCATTGGCTGCTAATTTCACGAACGTTATCGCACCTTCTGGTGGTGTTAGCGGTATGGCTTTGTTTATCTCCGAAGCGCGGAAGACAAACCACCCTAGCGGAAAAGTCACCCTGGCTGGGATATTATTTTTGTTACTCGATTATGCTGCTTTCTTGTGTATATTAACTTTAGGAATGTTCATCCTCTTCCGTAGAAATGACCTAAATCCACCCGAAATTATTGCCTCCTTGACCCTTTTTTTTATCGCTTTAGGACTGGCATTCATGATCTATATCGGGATGCGTTCAACCATAACATTGGGTAAAATCCTCGCTTGGTTTTCGAGAATCATTAACCGCATCCTTCATCCAATTATCCATCGAGAATATTTATCAGAAAAGCGGGCTTATGATTTCTCAAATGATATAGCCGACGGTTTAGTAGTTCTAAGAAACAAACCGCGTAATTTATTCGTTCCATTTTTGCATACATTGTTAAATAAAATTCTGTTAGTTTCGATTCTATTTCTGCTATTTATCGCATTTAAAACCCCATTATCTATAGGAACAGTCATCGCTGGTTGGAGTATCGGATATTTGTTTATGATTATTTCCCCCACCCCAGCAGGACTTGGTTTTGTTGAAGGGGCAATGACCTTGACCATATCCTCTTTTTATGTGACATTAAGTGATGCGACAATTCTTTCGCTTGCCTATCGAGGAGTAACCTTTTGGCTACCTCTCTTATTTGGTTTCATTGCTTTTCACGGTTTGGATAGACTTAGAAAGCCCGATTTGACGAACTTATAGCCATAGGTTATAATTAACTTTTGCAATAAAGAAATTTAAAATAATAACGGGATAGTTTATGACAAAAAGGACTTATCAACCAAAAATACGCAGAAGAGTACGAGTACATGGTTTTCGAGCTCGCATGGCAACCGCAGCAGGTCGAAAAGTATTAAAAAACCGTCGCTTACAGGGACGGTACCGCTTAACGGTAACCAAAAATAATCACGTTAAACACGTGAACTGGAAGGGTTAGAACTCATCCAAGCAAGATTTGAAAAGATAGTAACAAATTGGGATGAATTGGGATTGTGGATCGCTCCAATCGCCTGAAAAAGTCAAGCGACTTTCAGCGGGTGAGAAAAACAGGGAAAGCGCAAGCTCACCCGTTTTTTGTGTTGATTTACGCCCCCAATTCTTCCTCGCAAACCCATATTGGGGTGGTGGCAAGCCGTTCTTTAGGGAATGCAGTCAAACGGAATCGTGCAAAACGGCGTTTGCGAGCCAGCATTCAGCTTTATTTATCCAACCTTACTCCAGGGTTTGATATTATCCTGATTGCTCGAAAGCCACTTCTCAATGCTCAATTTGAATTGCTATCGAAATCGTTGGAAAATGCCCTCCGTGCTCATCATTTGGTAATGGATAAATATGATGCCTGCCACTCCAATACCAGTAACGCTTGATCCTTCTGAACCTCGCCTGAGGGATTTACCACTTAATTGGAATAATTTTCCAAGGTGGATTCTCCTCCTTCTTATTCGCGCCTATCAGTCCACTATTTCACGAGCGCTACCGGAGAACACTTGCCGTTTCTTCCCATCCTGTTCTCATTATGGTTATCAAGCGATTTACAAATACGGTGCACTCAAAGGGAGCCTGATGGCTGCTTGGCGAATACTACGCTGTAACCCATTTAACCCAGGTGGTTATGATCCAGTACAATAATTTTTTATAATGGACATATTTACGAATGACAAAAAAAATTCAACAGCTTTTCATGCTCTTAATCGGGGCATTTATCCTTGCAGCTTGTACAGGAACTCCTCCTGCTTCAAGTTGGCCAGGCTTATCAGTCAGCCAGACCAATGCCTATATAGCATACCATCAACAAATCATAGCAATTGACAACCAAAATGGCAATGAAAAATGGCGCTACCCGACTGAAGTTAATAACAAAATTTCGTTTTACGCCTCCCCAATTCTTACTCCGGACGGAAAACAACTGATTGTTGGTGGTTATGATCATACACTCTATAGCCTTAACCCTGACAACGGTCAGGAGTCTTGGAAATTTACCGAATCGCAATATAACTATGTCGCCACTCCACTCATCTCAAACGACCGAATTTACGCTCCCACCAGTGGAAAAGCTCTTTATGCGTTAGATTTACAAGGAAATAAAATATGGGATTTTTCCACGGAAGGTGCAATTTGGGCAACCCCCGCGATTGCAGAATCTTGTAATTGTTTATATATCCCATCAATGGATCATCGGATATATGCTGTTGACGTTCAGAATGGGAAGTTAGTTTGGAAAACTGATTTATTGGAAGGTTCAATCGTTGGTACCCCTGCATTGGACGAAAATGGCATTTTATACTTCGGTACTTTCGGAAATTTAGTCCATGCAATAGACACCCAATCAAAAAAGGAGCTCTGGACTTATCCGACCCGCAATTGGGTGTGGGGCGATCCAGCTTTAAAAGACGGGATACTTTATATATCTGACCTGGCGGGAGAATTGATTGCTTTGGATTCGAAAACCGGAAAAGAAATCTGGAAAGTGGAAACAGGCTCAGCTATAACAGCATCCCCCTTATTAATAAAGGACAAAATTATAATAGGTGACGATAAAGGGAATCTCTATGCCTATGATTTTCAAGGAAAGCAATTATGGATGAAAACCTTTACAGGTCAAATATTAGCAAGCGTAGATTACATGAATGATACGCTTTATGTACCTCTTGTTTCGCAGGATAACTTATTGGTAGCCTTAGATGAACAAGGGAGCCAAAAATGGATTTTTAGCCTAGCTAAGAAATAGGAATATTGGAAAAGTATTATGTGGGACCTAATTATTCTCAACCCAATGATCAATGTATTGCTATATATTTATAGCTTAATTGGCAATTTTGGTATTGCAATTATTATATTCACCATCCTTATCCGCTTAATCACTCATCCGCTCACTGCCAGTCAGATGAAGAGCTCTCAAGGGTTACAGGAAATGCAAAATTCCAAAGAGTGGCAGGAAATACAAAAAAAGTATAAAGATGATAAGCAGAAACTTTCGCAAGAACAAATGCGACTTTATAAAGAAAAAGGGATCAATCCATTAGGATCTTGCTTGCCTACCCTGATCCAATTCCCAATCATTATCGGGCTATATCAGGCGATTATCCAGACCCTGGCTGTTACACCTTTGCAACTATTTAATTTCTCCAAACATATCTATCCTTTTATTGATGCAGCTAAAATTATCCCCCTGAATAATCTTTTCCTTTGGATGGACCTTAGCCAACCAGAAAGATTACATGTTTTCGGGATTGGAATACCTGTACTTGCCATCATTGTTATGATCACCACCTACTTACAATCAAAATTAATGACCCCAGCTACCGCGGCAAACAATCAAAGTGCCCAAATGTCCCAAATGATGAATATCTATATGCCCCTCTTTATTGGTTATATTTCTTTTACTTTAGCTTCAGGTTTAGCACTTTATTTTGTAGTTAGCAACGTGGTGGGTATCATTCAATATGGTGCCCTTGGAAAAGTAAATTGGCGGAATCTTATACCTGCTCGAATGAAAACACCCGAGAAAAGCGCTCTGATTAAAACAACTGAGAAAAGTGCACCAGTTAAAACTGCTGAGAAAATCACAGGAAAAACAAAATGATGGAAAACAGAACCAGCTTGGAAATCATCGCACCTACTACTGAAGAAGCAATTCAACAAGGGCTGCAAGAACTTGGACTACCCTCTGCAAATGTTAAAATTGAAATTTTAGATGAAGGTACCCGCGGGTTGTTCGGATTTGGCGCTCGCCAAGCCCGCGTACGCCTGACAATCAAAGAATCCCCTCCGGATATCCCAACAATGGCATCCCAAGCCGAAGAAACCGAAGAAGTGAACACTTCAGAAGAATCTTCCCCCAAAATAGAAACTGATAACCAATTATTGACCAAAGCCGAAGAGGCAGTCAAAACATTATTAAAAGAGATGCAAATTCAAGCTTCAGTAACTGCTTCGTTTGTAAATGATTCTTCTGAAAAAGGCACCTCACCCATTTATATAGATATCCAAGGGCAAGATTTAACTGTGTTAATTGGCCCACAAGCAGAAACTTTAAATGCGCTGCAGTATATCACCAGTTTAATCTTAGGTAAACAGACCAATCAATCCATCCCCATTATCATGGATGTCGAAAGCTATCGCTCCCGCCGTGAAAATCAACTTCGTCATGTGGCTCGCCGAATGGCAGAACAAGCCATCAAAACCGGACGCAGGCAAATCCTTGAACCTATGCCCGCTAATGAACGGCGCATTATTCATTTGGAATTAAAAGAATACCCAGGCGTCACAACCGAATCGATTGGCGTTGAACCACATCGAAAAGTGACCATCATTCCAAAGTAAATATAAAACTCCCCATCAACCTTTTGGTGTTTCCATACAAATTATTCACCTCAGGAAAATAATATCCTAAAGTGACTATAATTCGTTATAATTAAATCATGAACATTTCCCTAGAAAAGATTCCAGACATTGATTATTTAGTGGTCGGTCATTTAACCTGTGATTTAGTAGGGGATGAAGTCCAGTTAGGAGGAAGTGCTGCATATGTGTCCTTAACTGTAAAATCACTCGGGTTACGTCCTGCGATCATCACTTCTTTTGCTGATGAGACTCTATCCCAGCCATTGTCCGGTATCCCTATCATCAACCTACCCACTATGCATAGCACCACCTTTTCCAACATGGATACTCCTTTTGGTCGCCAACAAACGATTTATTATCGGGCTGATAACCTTGGTGATTATCTTGTTCCCCGCCAATGGAAAAAAGTTCCAATACTGCATTTAGCCCCCGTGGCTCAAGAGATCGAACCAATCTTTGTAAGGTCTTTTCCCGATTCCTTTATCGGAATCTCACCACAAGGCTGGATGCGCGCCTGGGATGAAAGGGGAATTGTCCATCCAACGGAATGGCTTGAAGGTTCATTCGTTTTACCTTATGCCAACGCGGTCGTGATCAGCCTTGAAGATGTTGATTACAATGAACAACTCATTGAAGA
>DHFN01000047.1:275-496 GCA_002402275.1 Anaerolineales bacterium UBA4823 | reverse complement strand
GCTGGGGATATTTATGCTACCGCTTTTTTTGTTCGCCTCCTTGATACCCATGATCCATGGGAAGCCGGCCGGTTTGCTACTCAATTAGCATCTTATTCAGTAACCCGCAAAGGATTAGATAGCATCCCAACTCAAGAAGAGATTGAAACTACCCTCATCGAAGTCTATTAATATGGGAAAAATTTATACCTTTGTCAATCAAAAAGGAGGTGTCGGAAAAA
>DHFN01000047.1:0-158 GCA_002402275.1 Anaerolineales bacterium UBA4823 | reverse complement strand
TTGCATAACCCGAAGTTAAAATTATCGATTCTGCCATCTTCTTCTCAACTAGCTGGCGCAGAAATCGAATTGGTGAGCGAAAACGGACGGGAATCAAAACTCAAAATCGCATTATCTTCCATCCTTGACCGATATGATTATATTTTAGTTGACTGCCC
>DHFN01000124.1 GCA_002402275.1 Anaerolineales bacterium UBA4823 | reverse complement strand
GAAATCCGGGAAAAAGCCGTTTTAGTAGGTGTAAAAATTCTAGCCAGGTTAAAGGATAAAGGTGAAGTCGAAAGAGGAATTGTTTGAATTTCGACTGTTTTTGGCTTGCTTGTGCCTTGGCTTGGTTGAGGGATATGATGAGCATTCATCAACACCAGAGATAATTTTTCTCGAAAAGATTTGTTCAAGAAATCAACATTTATGATATACCATCTTTTGTTGTGAAAATAGTAACAATAAATATAATAACATAGGGATAATTATTCCCTAATGAAAGTTAAATAACACTTTCAAATCTCTCTCACTTTACAGGGAGGCAAGATGAAATATATATTTAATTGCCTGGTAATAATTTTATTAAGTGGAATTTTGGTTGTTGTTTTTCCATCTGAAGTTCAGGCTGAGGTAATAGAAGGAACCACAATTTCCTATCAAAAAATTTCTTCTGGTTATAAACATACCTGTGCTTTAACTTCCTCAGGCGAACTCGCTTGTTGGGGTAGTAATGCATACGGCCAAATAGGATCTGAGGGTTATAGTTTTACTGCAAGATCAACACCTGGACCAGTGCCTGGATTAGAAAATATGGTAATAACAGATTATGTTGCAGGTGGTTACAATAGCTGCATTATCAACGATCTAGGCGCACTTTATTGTTGGGGAACCAATAATTCGAAAGAGTTAGGAAACCCAGCTTTTTTTCGTTGGGCATCCGAAGCTCCTATACTCGTATCTGGTATGGATTCGGGAGTTCTTGCTATCTCCATTGGAAATAGTTTCATGTGTGCATTGAAGACTAATGGCGATGCCTATTGCTGGGGTTTGGATTATTATCAATCATACACAGGAGGTATGGATTGGGTCTACAGGCCAGAACCGGTAAAGGTTGGTCATATTGATGATCCAAAAGATATTTATTCTAATGGTGGTCACACTTGCATGTTATCCAATACAGGAATTGCGATGTGTTGGGGATTGGGTGGTTCGGGACAGTTAGGAAATGGTCAAAGCTTAGATCAGGAATCCCCAGTGCAAGTCAGCAATTTAACGAATATTGATTCAATGTCATTAGGTGAGACACATACATGTGCCATCACTAAAGCCAGCGAAACGATAACATCAAAACTATGGTGTTGGGGAGATTATTCAAATGGTAAGCTCGGTGTTGACCCGAGTGTAATTGGTTCTGGTAATTTACCCATTGAAGTAACCGGATTACTTGGAAGTCCTTTAGCCGTCGCTGCGGGTAAAGAACACACTTGTGCAATCATTCAAAACGAAGTGGATTCCTCAGTCATGTGTTGGGGTTACAATCAAGAAGGACAATTAGGGATAGGCAATACTACAAGTATGAGCCTACCCACTGAAGTACCAGAGTCTTCTGGTGCGAAAGAAATATCTGCCGGAGAATCTTTCACCTCAATTGTTATTACTAATGGTGAGATAAAATCCTGGGGTGCTAATACAGAAGGGCAACTTGGCAATGGATTTTTCTTTCGAAGACAATTACCAATTCATCTGAATAGTTTATTAGAACCGATCGAAGATGTCGTTTCCGGAGAAAATCACACCTGCGCATTAACACAGACAGGAAATGTGTATTGTTGGGGAAGTAATCTTTACGGGCAGTTAGGAAATGGAACCACCGATTACAGTAAAGACCCTGTAAAAGTTCTCAATTTGGATAGCAAAGTTAACTCAATTGCAGCCGGTCCATTTCATACCTGTGTACTTTTGGCAAGTGGTGAAGCCAAATGTTGGGGATACAACATGTCTGGAATTCTAGGAACAGGAGATCTTTATACCACTAATCTATCAACTCCAGAATTTGTTATTGACGCTGATACTTCCTTACCTCTTGCTAATATTGAAAAAATCACAACTGGTGGATGGCATAATTGCGCTTTAATGATGGGGGGTTCAATAAAATGTTGGGGTAGTGATCTTTTTGGTCAATTAGGAATGGAACCTCCAACTGAATCTTACATGGTTGCGTACCCAGTCGATGTTCCATTTTTAGGAATTTTCACAGATGTATCAGCTGGTTTAGATCACACCTGTGCAGTTGCAAATAATGGTTCTGCATATTGCTGGGGAGTTAATTATAATGGTGAATTAGGTATTGGTAGTAGCGATTTTGATCCTCACCCAATTCCCACACAAGTAATTAATTTAAACCCCAATGTGAGTGCTATAGAATCAGGTGGAAGAAAAACCTGCATCTTAACCAACACAGGAGGGGTGAGTTGTTGGGGAGGTAGTAGTATAGATCATACTGCGATCCAGATTCCAGGCTTAGAAAGTGGAGTTGAAGCAATATCAACCGGAGGGGCATTGACTTACATGGAATACCATACTTGTGCACTAATGGAAACAAGCGGAGCAGTGAAATGTTGGGGTTACAATAATTTTTCTCAATTAGGAGATGGCACTTATCGTTTCTTTGGAGAAAACACGCCGGTGGATGTGCTTGGCTTGACCGGAAATGCTTTTAAGATCAACACAGGTGCAACATCTACCTGCGCCCTATTTGAAAGTGGTGCAGCAACATGTTGGGGATCAGATTATCAAATTAAAACGACTCCTGAATTGTTGGTAGAGGTTGATGAAATGTATCGACCAGCGTCCATTTTTTTCTCCAATTATTATGAGGGTTCTCCAGGTAGTTATTTTGTCATCACAGGTTTATACTTTCCTCCGAATGAGTATGTGAATATTAATATTAATGGTGAACAAGTAGGAAGTGTGCTGGCCAATGAAACTGGTGTTTTTAAGTTTTTCACATATTTTGAAATCGAAGGAGAATATTCTGTAACGGTTTCATCTTCAGGAATCAAATCCTCAATCGATGAAAATGAAACAATTCTAACTACAAAAGCAACAACCCCGATTATTGGTCAGGGCGAAGTTCTAATAAATGTAACCGAGGGATTATCTAACCGAATTAAAGAAGGAGATGGACTTACTATTAGTTTGGGATCGGAAAAGTTAATTTTCATACCGTTGATCATACGATAAATTATTTACAAGTATTTTTATTCAATGGACTTTTTTTCCAATATCATCCTTATGGTGTCAGAGATTTGTCACAGAGAAAGCTGGAAAGAAATCAAATACTAAGAACTAAGTTCTTAGTGGATTTTTTTATGTTGTAAAAAAGGGGAAATCTAGATCAATGTTTTAAGGAGATTGATTTAGGCATCTTAACCTCCACCTTTGGTGAGTTAGTCAAGTTATTTGGAAATAAGCTGATTGAAAGATGAACTTGGAATCTGCCCTGGTGGATGGAGAATCCTCCCTACTCCTGCACACTTTTCCACATCACATCCAGCGTTCTCAACGCTGTGAAACTGCGTTCAGTCCAGGCTTCATAGCTGATATGAAAGCCATCATCCCGATAAGGATCCATGCCCTGGTTGGGTAACTCCTGGGAGGCGCGCCAGAAGTTCCACAGCGGTAAGTCATATTCATATGCCAGTTTGGCGGTGGTGTAATTCAAAGAATGATCCCCCTCCAGATTATCAGCCTTGGTTGCCAGGATCGGAACAACCCCTTCTGCGATCAGATAATCAAGAATTTGACGCATATAGTCTTCATAGTGTTCAGCGTTGCGTCCCAGCCACGATAATTCCAGGCTGACAATGGCAAAGCTGGGGTTGTGGATGCGTACTTCACAGGCGACCGGGCTTTCATCCGGCTGACAGAATTTCTGATCCGCCCAGGTAGGGTTGAGTACCGCAGCAGCATTGAAACCACCTTGAACAGCATAGCCATCGCGATCGAAAGAGCCATTAAACCAATCGATAACCGGTTGCAGGTGTGAATTCTCGTCGCGCAGTTTGTACCAACCCGGCTTATCAAATAAACCCATAAAGGCTTCTTTGACATTATGGCAGTCT
>DHFN01000059.1:492-13875 GCA_002402275.1 Anaerolineales bacterium UBA4823 | reverse complement strand
AAATTAAACCACAGTAATTAGCTTCGTCCTTACCCCACCTCGCTCAAAAATCAAGGACAGGTTTTTGGGGGAGGAGTTAGGGAAAACCTTCTATCCCGTAATTTCAGAGACGAAACGGAGCGTTTAGAGAAATCCTGGGCACAAACCTTATCAGTACAATCCAGCTCTTCTTTTTGGCTGTTNNTTAATTGGCTCCAAGAATGGTTTTCTTCCCAGGTCATGTTTCGAAAGCTATGTTTCGATTGTTAAAGTGTAGTTTTTGCAGAAAAATCATAATATTTTATATCAATCACTACGCTACATCAACTCATAAATGTGTTAGGGGAATATTTCAATTTGGGGGGGAATGAAAATTGCCACTCGGGGATTTTAATAATTCTTCTTTCCGAGCCATATGCTGGATGAAAATATAACTGTCCGAATTAAAAAAGAACACCTTCCAGAGTGGGAAGGTGTTTGCATAATCAAAAAAAGCTGTTAAAGTTGACCGTTCAGCACTGGTCTGAATTTATACCCATACACGATCATACCTCTTTCATCGTCATCGGTGCGGATTTTGCGGGTAACCATTTCCACCGGCATACCGATTTCTACGGGCTGCTCGCCAAGATCGGTTAACTGAGCTGTTATGATTGGACCTTCTTCAAGTTTAACCAATGCCACTGTGTAGGGAGTATATTCTTCAAAACCAGCTGGAGGTTCATAAATTGTGGAATACGAATAAACTTGCCCTTTCCCGCTAAATTGATAGGCTGTCCGGGCTTCTTTGCCGCATTCTGGACAAACATCCCGGGGTGGAAACAATTTCGCATTACAATGCGGGCATACTTCACCGACTAATGCATAACGTTGTTGTCTAACTCGCCAATGCCGTGGAATTTCCATGTAAATCTCCTTAGTGCCAACCTTCGTAAATGATTTGGCTCATGTTACTATAATTAGTTTAGCAATTTACAACTATCAAGAACTATCAGCTTTATTTCATGACGATTTTCCCGCGCAAGCGGGCATATGTTGCATAATCAATTGGGATGCGGCGAGTGATATAATCCTGAGTTTTTAATGCCAAATCTCGGCGCGGGTTGATTTTATCGGTAACAACCACTGAGAATGCATCCGAACCTGCCCCGGAACCAAATGACACCATCAGTATCCGATCACCTGGTTCGGCAATATCCAAGATGGCGGTCAAACCAATGATTGCAGAACCGGCGTAGGTATTTCCAATGTTGGTAACCAATAAACCGGCAGCGATTTGTTCTTTTGTGAATCCCAATTCTGCAGCTACTTTTTGAGGAAATTTCGAATTGGGCTGATGAAAGACCGCGTAGCGGTAATCCTGTGGTTTGGTTTGGGATGCCTCTAATAAGGTTTTAGCCGCATTAGTGATATGTTTGAAATAAGCCGGATCCCCAGTAAATCTTTGGGCGTGTTCGGGGTATTTTTGGTATTGGCGGCGAAAGAAATCGGGGGTATCGGTCACATAAGAATAAGTATGCTCGATGATGGCGAGGGAATTAGTTGCTGGACCGATAATAAATGCCGCTCCACCGGCACCAGCGGTGTACTCTAGGGCATCTCCTGGTCTTCCTTGAGCGGTGTCCATGCCAATAGCCATAGCATAATCTGCCATAGCGGAACCTACAAAACCAATTGCCGCCACCATGGCTTCGGTGCCGGCTTTACAGGCAAACTCCCAATCTCCAGCTTGGATATTTGGAGTGGCTCCGAGCGATTCTGCAACAATAGTTGATGTGGGTTTAACAGCATAAGGATGTGATTCAGAACCAACCCAAATGGCTCGTAATTGTTGAGGGTTGATCTCTGCCCGGGCGATTGCATTTCGGGCAGCTTCGATGGACATGGTTGCGACATCTTCGTCCAAACCGGGGACGGATTTTTCTTTGATGGGCAAGGCGGCTTTTCCCCCGCTCCAAACCCGGGCGACTTCGCTGGCGGGCAAACGGTATTGGGGTATGTATGCGCCATAGCCAACAATCCCTACCGAACGAATGGGTTTTAATAGAAGATTATCCGATTGAGGTTTATCAAAGGTTGTCAAAATGATTTTCTCCAAGTTTGTAATATTTGCTCAGCCCGATCAATGCGAATGACACCCTGGGCAACGAGCTCATTGGCGAGTTTCTCGATCTCATCTCCTTGGGCTCCAGCGCTCAGCGCAATTTGGCGGGCATGCAGAGTCATGTGCCCCCGTTGAATGCCTTCGCTGGATAAAGCCCGCAAGGCAGCTAAATTCTGGGCTAAGCCAACCGAAACAATGATTTCGGCTAGTTCTTGTGCAGTTTGAACTCCCATCAACTTAAGGGCAAATTTTGCCATAGGGAGCACCTTCGTGGCACCCCCAATGATTCCTACCGCCAGGGGTAATTCCAAGCTCCCTGCCAAATTACCCTGGCTATCTTTTTCCCAGGTGCTTAAAGATGTATATTGACCTGAACGGGCTGCAAAGGCATGTGCACCGGCTTCGACCGCCCGCCAATCGTTTCCGCTGGCAATCACCACGGCGTCAATGCCGTTCATAATGCCCTTATTGTGGGTGGCTGCCCGGTAAGGGTCTTTAACTGCGAATGCCCAGGCATTGAGAATGCCATCCCGGACCTCTTCACCGCTGTACCCTTCAAATCCAAGTTGATCCGTTGGAATGGTACAATGTGCATGGGCTAATCGGCGGTCTGCCAGATTGCTCAGAATCTTGAGATGAACCTTTCCACCTGTGATCTCCTCTACCATGGGAGCAATTTTCTCAAGGGCTGTATTAATTGCATTGGCACCCATTGCATCGCGGACATCGTAGAGCAGATGCAGGACCAGAAATTTACCGTAAGGAGACTCTTCAATGATACGGATCTCAATATCTTTTGGTCCTCCCCCTAGTGATTGTAAAACTGGATCAGCATGGGCAGCTTTATTGAGAATTTCATCTTTTTTGTCTAGGAGTTTCAGCCTGGCATTTTGGGGATCGTTCAGGTTGAGGATTTGTAATTGACCGATCATGATCGGTGGATCTGCTTGAGCTTGAAACCCTCCCCCCGCTCTGGCTAATTTTGCCATGAACGATGCTCCAGCAATTACGGAAGGTTCTTCAATGACCATTGGAACAAGAACATCTCGTCCATTAATCATGAAGTTTATTGCAATTCCCATAGGCAGTGCAAAAAGTCCGATCACATTTTCAACCATATGATCTGCTTGCTGGGTTGTCAGGGTGGTTTGGCGGCTGAGCATTTGTAAATCCATGTCATCAATCCATCCGAGGTCAACAAGCTGCTGAAGACGATCTGCAAGAGTTAGATTATAAAAACCGCCAATTCGAGAAGATTTTGATTCGCTCATAAAATTCTTATACCTTTTGCAGTCTTGCAAAAACTATCAAATCCTGCGGCTTCAAAATCTTTCAAGAGACCCCAAAGGTTTGTCTCATACATGAATAAATATTTCAAGGAACTTATATTCAAACCATTGACTAGCTAGCTAAAAAACCTTTGGGGACTTTTAGACAATCCGGGGTGATACAATAAAAATCACTACAAATTAGATGATATTATGATAATTTTTTAAAAACACTCTCTATTTATTGAGAAAAATAGGGTACAATAGGTTCTCAGTAAGGTTAATCCATGGCATTTCTGACAAGAGAACAATTAGAGGAACGGTTGGTGTCTCTTCATCACGCCAGTTTGGAACTGGTGGGTGAGTTATCCCTAGAAACCGTTCTAGAAAGAATCGTTCAGATAGCTAAGGAAGAGGTCAACGCAACTTATGCAGCACTGGGGGTCTTTGATGATGAAGGAAAATTGGTTAAATTTATTCCCATCGGACCAAATACTGAAGAATATGTACAAACCCACGCTTTGCCGAGCGGAAAGGGATTGTTAGGTGCCTTAAAAACAGAAAGAAAAACCATTCGGGTAGCGAACATCCAAGAAGATAAACGCAGTGTAGGATTTCCAGATTGGCATCCGATCATGCACTCTTTTTTAGGGGTTCCTATCCTGCTTGGAGATCAACTCCTTGGGCAAATTTATTTAACTGACAAGATTAAGTTCCCCGAATTCACGGAAGATGATGAACGGGTGATTGAAACATTGGCAGCCTATGCTGCCGTGGCTATCAATAACGCCCGGCTATATTCTGAAATTACCAAAAGGGAAGAAGCATTACAGAGCCGAAACGAGGATCTAGAGCTAGTTAATAATATTGCAACTGCATTAACCAGCTCATTAGATATTGATGCAATTCTTGATAAAACTCTTCGAAGTGTTGTCGGTTATATAGGCGTTGAAAGCGGAGAAATTTTTTTGATCGGCGATGATAACAAAGAATATAAACTGGCTTTCCATTATGGAAATTACGGCACTAGCTTTTTTACGCGTGAAATCTTTCATCTTGGGGAAGGTTTAGTAGGAGAAGTAGCTCAAGAATCGAAATCGATTTTCAGCCTTGATTTGGGGCGGGAAGTTCGATTTGTCCGTCAGGAAGTTTTTGAAGAAGGCTGTCGCTGGATGGCTGGGATTCCCCTGTTGGCACGTGGCTCAGTTATAGCGGTTATGGTCCTGGCAAATTCCGCTGAAGTCAAGTTGGAAACCCGCCAGGCGAACTTACTAAAGTCAATCAGCTCCTGGGCAGGAATAACCATCGAAAATGCCATATTGCATTCTCAAGCTCGACAGTTGGCAGTTCTAGAAGAACGGGAACGCATTGGGATGGATTTGCATGACGGCATTATCCAGTCTATTTATGGAGTTGGCTTAGCCTTAGAATATGCCCGTATATCCCTTGAAGATGATCCAGAACAAGCAAAACAAAAAATCATCCAAGCAATTGATAATTTGAATAAAACAATCCGGGATATTCGCGCTTATATTCTGGATTTACGTCCACGTGAACTTTTTGGTAACAATTTGATCCAAAATCTAAATCGCTTGGTGGATGAATATCGGGTAAATACCTTATCAGGCGTGACGTTAAGCGCACCCGATGATGGGCTGGTTGGTTTGCCTATATCTCATGCGACAGCTCTCTTTCATATCTGTCAAGAAGCATTAGCAAATGCAGCCAAACATGCCCGAGCGCAACAGGTGGATGTGCGTTTATGGTCTACTCGCGACCGGGTTTTATTAGAAATTGCCGATAATGGTGAAGGTTTTGATATTCACAAGATGAGTGTAACACTTGGACATGGGTTATCCAATATGCATGTTCGAGCACGTAAGGTTGGTGGGGATGTTGAAGTAACCTCCGAGCCAGGGGAAGGAACAACTGTTTTGGCTTGGGTTCCCCGTCGCGGATAATGGAAAGTATTTCAAGCCGCAATAATCCGAAAATTAAAGAGGTACGCCTGTTAAGGCAAGCCAAAATTCGTCGTCAGAGTGGATCATGTTTGGTGGAAGGAATTTGGCATTTTATTGAAGCTGTAGAAGCCTGGCGGAGTGGAGCGTATGTCAAATTGGTGAGCGTGTTTTATGCACCAGAGCTCTTAAAGAGTGATTTAGCTCTGCAGGTTATTGAGGAGCTATCTCCATCGTCTGTTCCATGCTATCCGGTGACTGGGCCGGTTTTTTTATCTTTGGCTGACAAAGAAAACCCGCAGGGAGTTCTGGCAGTCGTACAACCAAAAAGCACAGCATTAGATCAAATAAATCCAGTGACCTGCCCTTGGCTGGTAGGACTTGTGGAACCACAAGACCCCGGTAATATCGGTACTATCTTGCGTACTATTGATGCTGTCGGTGCAAATGGTTTGTTGCTGATTGATGGAGGCGCGGATCCGTATCAGAGTGAATGTATTCGAGCCTCGATGGGGTCAATTTTTTGGTTTCCAGTGATACAGACCTCATTTCAAGCGCTGCTCACTTGGGTAGATGCCAATAATTATAAGCTTTATGGCACTTCAGCTCGTGGCGATAAAAACTTTAATGAAATGGATCACTACCAAACACCCTCGATATTGCTGATGGGTAGTGAGCGTCAAGGTTTAACCCAACCTCAACGAAATGCCTGCCATGAATTACTGCGATTACCCCAGGTCGGACGAGTTTCATCACTCAATCTTGCAGTTGCCACTGGAGTGATGCTGTATGATATGTTAAGGAAATTTGGGTAATGGATCTTTTTGAGAATGCTTTTCAAAATACTTTGAGGGAAGAAGCCCCCTTAGCTGCCAGGATGCGTCCTCACACTTTAGACGACTTTGTGGGGCAGGATGACATCATTGGACCGGGTAGATTGCTGCGCCGGACGATTGAAGCGGATCGCTTGTTTTCCTCCATAATCTTATGGGGACCTCCTGGAAGCGGGAAAACGACTTTAGCGATGATCATTGCTCATCAGACAAAATCCCATTTTGAGACCCTCTCAGCGGTTTTAGCCGGAAAGGCGGAACTAAAGATTGTTATCGAAGCTGCTTTAGAACGCAGAAAGCTTTACCGGAAACGAACGATCCTTTTTGTGGATGAAGTCCACCGCTGGAATAAGGCTCAACAAGATGCCCTCTTACCCCATGTTGAAAATGGAACGATTACTTTGATTGGAGCGACCACCGAGAACCCTTATTTTGAAGTAATCGGAGCTTTAGTCTCTCGCTCGCGTATTTTTCAATTAAAACCTTTAGAAGATCGCCATATTCGGATCATAATCGAGAGAGCACTAAAAGATCCTGAACGAGGTTATGGCAAGCGGAAAATTCTCCTCGACGAAGATGCCTTAGGACATCTGGTCCATATAGCTGGGGGAGACGCCCGCAATGCCCTAAATGCCTTAGAATTAGCGGTAGAGAGCACCCCTCCTGATGAGCAAGGAATTGTCAAGATAACCCTTCAAATTGCCCAGGAATCAATTCAACGTCGAGCTGTTTTGTATGATAAGGATGGCGATGCCCATTATGACACAATTTCTGCCTTTATCAAATCGGTGCGAGGGTCGGACCCGGACGCAGCCTTATACTGGCTGGCGAAAATGCTCTATGCTGGGGAGGATCCGCGTTTTATTTTGCGGAGATTGATCATTCTGGCTGGTGAAGATATTGGATTAGCTGACCCGCAGGGGTTGGTTGTGGCGACCAGTGCTGCTTATGCATTTGATTATATTGGGCTGCCAGAAGGGATTTATCCACTAGCTGAAGCAACCCTTTACTTGGCAACCGCACCTAAATCCAATAGCGCGACGGCGTATTTCAAAGCTTACCAATTAATTGAGAAAGAAGGGATTACCGCTGTACCTCAACATCTTCAGGATGATTCGCGAGATCGTCAGGCATTGGGTCATGGGGTTGGTTATCAGTATCCCCATGAAGCTGAAGATCATTTCTTGCCGCAACAATATTTACCTAAACCATTACTTGGGACTTATTTCTATCACAGCACAAACCAGGGTTATGAAGCCCTGGTGGCAGAACGGTTAGAGCGTTGGCGGCGAGCTCAGCGAGAAGCTTTGGGGATTAACCAAACTGAGGAATATCCTGAATTATCCCAAGAAACCATTCAGGCAATCAAACGACGACACCAGCCTACAGGCCCGAGAGAGTAAATAATGGCTTATATATTATTAGTCCGGCATGCCGAAAATAATTATACGCGCCAACATCGTTTAGCAGGACGTTTGACGGATGTTCACCTTAATCAACCTGGGTTGGAACAGTCAAAGGCTCTTGCGAATACTTTAGCAAACCTGCCATTAAAGGCGATCTACAGCAGCCCATTAGAGCGGGCGTTGGAAACTGCTCAACCACTTGCCGAACAGAAAAACTTAGAAATAGTCCCGCTTCCTGGTTTGATTGAGATTGATTATGGCGATTGGCAAGGGTGTTCCCTAAAGGAACTTTATCGGACGAAAATGTGGAAAGCGTTCCAGCAATCGCCGGAATGGATGTGTTTTCCAAATGGGGAAACATTATTACAAGCCCAAACTCGAATGATCGAAACCATCTGGACAATCGCTCATCAGCATGAGCAAAAAGATTGGGTGGTTTGTGTATCCCATGCTGACCCCATTAAACTCGCCTTAGCGTACTTTCTGAACATGCCACTAGGAACTTATCAACGCTTGACGATTGGGTTAGTCTCGATAACAACTCTCTATCTTGATCCGCCAGAGGCTCGTTTAATCTCTGCAAATTATGATCCATCTCTTTTCGATCGTTTGTTGAAATAGTAATTATAAGAATTTTGGGTCTATACATTTGGGAAAGTTTTTTGATTTGAAAAAGAGAATAAATACTTGAATCGTTTTTAGTCTGTTTACCGTTTAGTTAAATTGGGTTGAGAAAAAAATAATCAATGCAAATAACGATTCTGGTATACTTGGAATAGAATTAGGGTTAAACTGATAAAACCCAAAGGTAATAACGGCAAGTAATCAATCGGAAAACAGGTTGAAATTATTGGAAAAGCAGAAGTGTTTGTTGATAACTGGAGAACAAAATGGCATCTACTGAATTGGAATTAAAACCGGTCACTCACATAACGACTGATGCAATTGGCCAGCCAGGTAAAAGGGTATTTTACCTGCAAGGTTGGCAAGCTGAGCGAACCGTTACATTAATTGTTGAGAAAATTCAAATTCAAAGTTTAGCACTTGGTTATGAACAATTTCTGAAAGAAATCTACAAGAATTACCCCGGTCTGCCAGTGACCAATGCAGATTATGATGAAAAGGTCATGCACATTGCTCCTCCAGTAGACCCCTTGTTTCGGGTGGGTGAGTTAGGGCTTGGATATGATCCCGATAAGGATTTGGTTGTGCTCGTGGCACGGGAATTGTTACCCGAGGAAGCTGATTCTGCTTCGGGAAGTGTTGTCCGCTTTTGGTGTACTCGTGATCAAATCCAAGCAATGTGTCAATGGGGTTTAGAAGTTGCAGCACGAGGAAGACCGATTTGCCCACAATGCGGTGAACCTATGGATCCTGAAGGCCATTTTTGCCCAAAGAAAAATGGCCATAAGCATGACTAATTTGAGTGCTTTGCTATGGAGCCTCAAATTTTTGAAGCACTAAGACAAGCCGATTTAAAAATTGAAGGCGAATTTCTCTGGGGTTCAAATTCTACTTTTTTCCTTTCGGCATCTTGGAACGAGAAACAGTTCCAGGTAGTCTATAAACCAGTACGTGGTGAGCAACCGCTATGGGATTTTCCCCCTCGAACATTGGCGAAGCGTGAGGTAGCCGCATATCTGGTAAACGAGGCTCTGGGGTGGGAATTGGTTCCGCCAACCATTTTTCGCCAAGAAGCACCCTTTGGACCTGGAATGGTACAACTTTATATAGATCATGACCCAAATTATCATTACTTTACCTTTAGTGAACAAGATCGTCAAAGATTGCAACCAGTAGTGTTATTGGATTTATTGATCAACAATGCCGATCGAAAAGGCAGTCATATTTTAGTGGATTCAGAAAGTCAGATTCGTTGTATTGATCATGGGGTTAGTTTTCATGTAGAAGATAAATTACGCTCGGTAATTTGGGATTTTGCCGGGCAACTGATTCCGCAAAATTATCTTGATGATGTGGAACATTTTCACTTCGAGTTAAGTAAACCCTCAGGGGTGAAAGAAGAATTGGAGCACTATTTGACAAAGGCGGAAATTCGGGCACTCATTAAACGGACAGAGCAAATTTTGAATACTCCGTATTTTCCCTATCCCCCTCAGGACCGGCGTTCTTTTCCTTACCCATTAATTTAATTCATTGGAGTGTAATATGGCAGAAGTTAAATTAGCTTTTATTGGTTTTGGTAATGTAGGGCAAGCGCTTGCTCGTTTACTGGTACGGAAAGGGAAGGAGATATACCAGAATTATGGGATCACTTATCAAGTAACCGGCATAGCCACCGCTCGGCACGGAACAGCAATTTCCCTCTCTGGCATTGATCTAAATCAAGCCCTTGAAATTGTCCAACAGCGCGGATCATTAAATGAACTGTCGCGCATTCCAGTGAGCAATATGGATGAATTCTTAAAGTTGAGTCAGGCAGATGTATTGTTTGAAAATTCCCCCGTAAATTATGCCAGTGGGCAACCGGCTATTGATCATATCCGCAGGGCTCTGAACCTTGGGATGCATGCGATTACCGCCAATAAAGGTCCGGTTGTACATGCTTATTTTGAGTTATCAGAGTTGGCGAAAGAGCATGGGAAGAAATTCTATTTTGAATCAACGGTTATGGATGGTGCTCCTATTTTTTCTTTATACCGTGAGACCCTTCCAGCTGCCCAGTTGTTGAAAATCCAGGGGATCCTTAATTCAACGACGAATTTGATTCTCTCTCGCATGGAAGAAGGGGATACATTTGATGACGCGGTGCGGTATGCCCAAAGCATTGGTATCGCTGAAACCGATCCGAGTGGGGATATAGATGGCTGGGATGCAGCCATCAAATTAGCAGCTTTAGCTTCTGTTCTCATGAATCATCCCCTCAAACCACAAGATGTTAAAAGGGAAGGGATTCGAAAAATTGACAGAACAGCAATCGAGGAAGCTCAGAAAGAAGGTAANNGGTAACTCCAGAAAAAGTGACTCCCGATTCTCCGCTTTATAATGTGAACAATACTTCCAGTGTTGTCCAGTTTGAAACGGACGTCTTGGGTTTGCTAACCGTTTTTGAACAAGACCCAAGTCCAGATACGACTGCTTATGGTTTATTGGCTGATTTTATCCATGCAGTAGGTCAACGATCGTAAAAATATTAATCCTTCTTCAAGGCATTTTAAAAATCCAACCAGGTACCGAGGTTTTTCTCGATCGCATGCCGATAAATTGTCGGTGCAACTGCCATATCATCCATTGCCAACCCGAGATTCATTGCAAAGGTGCGTTCGGTGCGCGTTTGGCGACCCGGTTTTAGGCTATTTACAATTTCACCCAGGTCTGCGTATGGTTGAGGGGTTTCTTTGAAATATCCTGTGGAACGGGTGTAAATCCATTGCGGTAAATCATCCGTTGCAAGCTTGTCTATCTGAGCTAAGGCTTCACCCTTCCAATAGGAGTCATAATCCATTGCACTGGCGAATGAACCTGGTTGCAACCAGTCTTTTTCGATGGTGGGGGTAGGATTTAATAAAATAGGACCGGATGTGATGACGATGTCGCTTTGGATGACAGCTTCTTTGGGTGTCTTAACCGGGATGATTTCAAGGTTTAATTTTCGGCTCATTTCCATTTGATATTTTTCGATTGCTTGAGGGAAAATATCATAGGCGTAAACTCTTTTAATAGGGAATAAAGCCTTTAATGCTTCCAGATTTGTGCGTCCTTGAACCCCGCAGGCAATGATTCCTACTACTTCGCTGTCAGGACGTGCCAGATATTTGGCTGAGACGGCTGTTGCAGCTCCAGTGCGGTAAGCTGTAATCCAGGTGCAATCCATTACGGCATAAGGAATACCGGTTTCGACATCGTTGAGAATTAATAATCCACTGATATAAGGTAGGCTTTTGGCAGTATTTTGTGGGAAACCGCTCACCCATTTGATTCCGGCTGATTGTAGGGAGGGGATAAAAGCCGGCATAGCATGGATGAAGGCATTGGGCTGGGGGTGGATTCCCGGTTTGGGGGGCATTTCGACCTTACCTTCGCCTTTTTCACGAAAAGCCTCTTCGACCAAACGGATGATGGTTTGAATGTCCAGGGCAACATTTTCAACCTCCTGGCGAGATAGATACAGTAATTTTGAAGTGCTCATTTTCAATCTCCAGTCCACTCAACGATTGTAGCCTCTCCTTGACCGACGCCCACGCATAAGGTTGCAAGCCCATAAAATGGTCTAGGTGCATTAGGGGCACGCCGACGCATTTCATGGGTCAAAGTGGTTAGAATACGAGCACCGGAGCAACCCAGCGGGTGTCCTAAGGCAATAGCACCCCCGTTGACATTGGTAATTTCAGGGCGTAATTCCAGTTCTTGCATAACTGCCAGCGATTGAACCGCAAAAGCTTCATTCAGTTCAATCAGTTGGATATCCTCAATCGTCAGCTTAGCCCGCTTAAGTGCTTTACGGGTGGCGGGAATTGGACCCAACCCCATAGTGCGAGGGTTGACTCCGGCAGCAGCACTGGTGACGATCCGCACTAGCGGTTTATATCCCAGCTCAGCAGCTTTTTGACCGTTCATCAGCAGCAATGCAGCGGCGCCATCATTTAATCCGGAAGAATTACCGGCTGTCACGCTGCCATTGGGGCGAAAGGAGGGTTTTAAGCGTGCCAAAGACTCAAGTGAGGTATCCCGACGGGGACGTTCATCCGTGGTTACCAGGATGGTTTCACCTTTAGGTGGTTTGACCGGCACCGCTATGATCTCTTCTGCGAATTTGCCACTATCTATGGCTGCGATGGCACGTTGGTGGCTGGTTAGAGCGAAGAGGTCTTGTTTTTCACGAGTGAGTTCGGGCATTTGCTCAAAAATATTTTCAGCGGTTTCTCCCATGGCTTCGGTTCCGTATAATTCTTGCATTCTTGAGTTCGGGTAGCGCCAGCCGAGTGCGGTATCCCAGGCGGTTAAATTTCCAAATGCAAACGGTTTCTCTGCTTTGGGGAGTGAGTAAGGTGCGCGGGACATACTCTCTACTCCCCCGGCGATAAAGATCTCCCCTTCTCCCGCTTTAATGGCGCGGGCAGCCTGGTTAACCGCAGTCAACCCGGAAGCACATAAGCGATTGAAGGTAACACCAGCTACCTGAACGGGAAAGCCGGCTAACAAAAGCGCCATACGAGCTACGTCGCGATTATCTTCGCCCGCTTGGTTAGCACAGCCAAGATAAACCTCTTCGACGAGGGCAGGATCAAGGTGATTGCGATCTAGAATGGCTTTGAGAACATGCGCCGCTAAATCATCTGGGCGAACGGAGGCTAGTGCACCTCCAAGAACTCCTACGGGGGTTCGAATAGCATCTATGATCACAGCATCAGGCATAATCAACTCCTTGATAATCTTATTTTTGAGGCGATCATTTTGTGATTAAAACCATTAATAAAGTATTGTCACGAAAAATTAAAAATTAATTGGTTGATGGATAACCAATAATTGTTATGAGTTAATCTTGTAAGATTATAACCTTATTCAACAAGAGAAATACGGACAACCAAGGGATTGGGCAGGATATTTTTTATGAGGGATAAAACTTGCAAAAATGCTTCCCGATTGCAAGGGCGACCAGTTCGTATCTATCATTCGCTTCCTCAGGCATATACCCATTGCCTAATGAGGTAATGGTTGGCATGGGTGGATCGCCCCTACGGGTTGCTAACTGATGGAAGAGGTATATTAAGGTGGCACTCAATGAGATAATACGTAGGGGCGACCCATCTGGATTTATTTTCTACTCCTTCGGGAATAAATCTGTTACCCAATTAGGAGATGGTTGGCAAAGAC
>DHFN01000059.1:0-397 GCA_002402275.1 Anaerolineales bacterium UBA4823 | reverse complement strand
GGTGGGTCGCCCCTACGGGTTGCTGTCAGGGGGAAGGGTATATTAAGGTGGCACTCAATGAGATAATACGTAGGGGCGACCCATCTGGATTTATTTTCTACTCCTTCGGGAATAAATCTGTTGCCCAAATAGGAGATGGTTGGCAAAGACGGGTCGCCCTTATGAAATGGCGGCGGGTAATATGGATCACCCAGTTCGAATGTTGTCGTTTCGATTGCAAGGGCGACCCGTTCGTATCTATCGTTCACTTCCTCAGGCATATACCCATTGCCTGATGAGGTACTGGTTGGCATGGGTGGGTCGCCCCTACGTGTGGACACGAGGGTGGAAGAGGTATATTTTGGCAGCATTCAATGAGATTATTCGTATGGACGGCCCGTTCGTATCTATCATTCAC
>DHFN01000098.1:5591-15025 GCA_002402275.1 Anaerolineales bacterium UBA4823 | reverse complement strand
CACCACAGTTATGCCAACAGGCTGCGGGCACCCATTTACCCTCTGTTGTTGCTGCTTGTGCGGCTGCCTTGGTTGCTTTCAAGCCGTATTTCAATCCTCCAGCCAGGGCGGCTGTTCCACCTAAGGCAGCACTCCACTTCAGGAACGAACGCCGGCTGAGAACCGTGTTATTTAATGTTTTCGTTAAAAAGTTCTCTTTATTTTCCATATTCTCCTCCATCTAGAGGTTTATTAATATTTTCTACTCTTTCTTCTTCTTTTTATCCATAAATCTTATGATTAAGAATTCTACAAAAATTTTCCAATAGGCATTCTCCTCTAAATATAGATACCCACTCGACATAATACTTTACGTATAGAATATACGAAAAAAGAATAGATTACATCCTACCAAAGAGTACTTTTCTATCACTCAAAGGGGTGATTATTTTTCGCGTTAGTTCAGTGGATGGGAATGGCTATCGGATGCAGTTCCTGGAGACACCAAACCGACATTGACTGCATACGTAGCGGCTTGGGTGCGATTTTCCAATTTGAGTTTGGCAAGAATATTTTTGAGGTGGGTTTTTACGGTATTGACACTGATACATAATTTTTCGGCGATCTCAGCATTATTAGCGCCCCGGGCAACCAATTTCAGTACCTCGATCTCCCGCTCAGTAAGGCTTTCTCCCTCCGAGGAAGTTGTATGGGCACGGGCGACGTTCTTCAATAATCTGGCAGCCATTGCCCTTGTCATGGCAGCTTCACCGCGTTGAATCCCACTCAACAGATCAAATAGTTCATTTCCATCGAGGCTCTTCAATAAATATCCGGCTACGCCGATATTGACCGCTTCATTGAGATGTTCGTCTAATTCCGAGGAGGTCAAAATGACAATTGCAGTTTCTGGAACCCGATCCCGGATTACGCGGGCAGCCTGCAGCCCATTCCCATCGGGCATATAAATATCTAACAATACAATATCTGGGCGCAATTGCTCGGTCAATCGAATCGCTTCCACCCCGGTTTCTGCTTCACCAATCACTTCGACCAGATCCTTGCGCGTCTTCATCAGGCTGATCAGACCCTGCCGAAACAACTTGTGATCATCGGCTATCAATACTTTGATTGTCATCAGACTTCATCCCTCTGAACTGTACTAAATTCCTATCCGCACATGGGTAGCGTAAAACAAGAAACGCTCGATAATCGCGGCAATCAGGATCAATGTGTTAGCGATATAAACGGGGCTGAGTAATTTTCTGATTGAACCATTTTCTTTCATGGTACGTCTAAGGGTCAACACTAACCAAATTACCCCTAGAAGCAAAAATCCAATTTGCAAGATGACTAATGGTAAATAAATACTCAGGAGAAGATTGAGGCTGGTTTGGGCGGTTGGATCTTGAAGCCGTTGTAAAAAGTCAAATTGATAAGCATTTAAGAGCATCAGCATGATAGACGTCATTACTGTGACTCTCGTCAACCAAATGAAAGCATCCCTGACGAATTGGACATGGAAATCCGATCTTTCTTGATTGTTCTTGAAGGAGAAATTGAGATCCATCAGTAAGATCGTAATCAAGGAGACCGACCCCAAAAGAAGCATTCCGGCATAATAAGAGAGAAAGGTTTTAGTGGAATTCCAGGCGATTTGGGTTGGCAATAAATAGATATGGGCCATGCAATATATTGTCGAAAAACCAGCCAATATAGCTGCCCAACCCAACCATTGCTTAAGCTTATAATGCTCCGGCACAAACCATACTAAAGCTGTCAAGGATCCGGTCAAGAGGAAAAAAAACACATTAAAAGTAATCTCTCGGCTTAACCAGGAATGTTGAAAATTGAGCACAGCTAAAAACGATAAATAGGGTCGGCTTAGATGAAGATGGGCTCCCGCCATTGCGGCAATGATAGTCGAGAAAATGATCAGAATGGGTATCTTGGTCATTTCATCCAAGTTTTTTTCATCTATTCGTGAACCCGTCAATGTACGTAGTATCCACAATGCAAATAAAGCCCCACTAGATAGCTCGATTAATACTGTATAGACCGGAAGCGCCCATTCTCGAAGGTTCATTTATCGATTCTTCATTCTCAAGTCTCTTATACCCTGTTTATCCCCATTATGGCAAGGGTTCAATTTTACCTAAATCCAAAACCGGCAGGGCGATCTTTGTTCCACGCGATTCTTCATGTTGTAAACAGGGAAAATCACAGAGCACCGTAGTCCCCTTTTCTAAAACAGAGTGAATCAGTAAAGTTCCATTGACGCTAGTGGCGCGCTCACGCATGGTTTGTAATCCAAAATGGCGTTTTGAATCGCTTGTTATAAAACCCACTCCGTTATCCCGAATTTCCATTTGAACGTGTTCGAAATCGAGTTGATCATCCTTTACAATAGACACCAATACCTGACTGGCACAAGCATGTTTACGGACGTTCGTTAATGCTTCCTGTAGGATACAAACCAATTGGACTTCAGCAACGGAAGAAAGATTAAGTTCACCAATTACATTAACCGATAATTCTGTTTCGATACCAGTCTGAATCTCAAAACCTTTTAAATATTCCTCAACCGCTGGAATCAGACCGGTATCATTCGCCAGGGTGGTACGCAGGCTGAGGATGTTTTCGCGGACATCCGCATGGGCAAGTTGAATGGCTTGGCGCATATGATGCAGTTCGTTAATAAATTCTTCACTGTTTCCTTGTTCATGAAGAGCTTCTAAAGTTTGCACCTGCAGGTTTAGATAACCCAATACCTGTGCTAGACCATCATGCATTTCACGGGCAATCCGGGCGCGCTCTTCAACAATAGAAAGCGATTGGATTTGGGAAGCCATCAGCCCATGTTGGATAGCAATCACAACCAGATCAGCCATACATTCCAGCCAAATCAAATCCGTTTGGGAGTAAGGTTTTTCCTTCGCCTCACACCTGGCGATCCAGAGTGCGCCAATGGCAATGTTGTCCAACTCGATGGGTACAACTGCGATGGAGCTAGCGGATTTTTCTATTGGAAAGCAAACTTGCTCAAGTAGCTCAATCGAGCTATCTGCTTGAGAACAAAAGAGGTTATTCGAACGCACAGACTGCCAAATTATAGGGTTTTCTATAAGAAGTGGTTCAAATAACCTCTCAGTCTTCAATTCATTGGAATAACACTTTAGCATCAACTGAGAACGGTCTTCATTCAATAGGGCCAAGCCAATAAAATCGGAATGAAGCAGAATTTTAGCATTTTCGATAATATAAAGCAGTATACCATCCACATTTTCAAATTCCGCTATGCGGCGATTGATACTTACTAGTGCATCCGTCCAACTCTCAGCAGTCTGCCGGGCAATGATTTGGGCTTGCATCGTCTCCTTTTCGGCTTCATCCCGTTCGTGTTGGAGGGCGTCCACTTCTCTTTTTCGGATTGCTTCAAATACACCTAATCCACGAACAACAAAAAATGTGACCGCAAAAGCAGATACCATCCGCCAAAATTGAATCGGTAGACCAGTAGCTTGCAAGACGCGTTTATAATCCAGCCAGGCTGTCAACCCATACGATTCGGAACTTCCGGGGTGCTCACCTATCAGGGCATTGTAGGTAACCCGGTCATAATTGTAATAAGAAGCCGGCCCGTAAGGAGCGGCAGGCACGATCAAGCCCACCACAAATGCCTCAAAAAGAAACGCGACCCCCGCTCCTAACATCAAATTCGCCACATCATAGTAACCTAGTTTGCGTTGTTTGTCCCACAGACGCAAAAACCCGATGCCTGCAATAATGCTTCCCGGAAGGTAGAATAGATAGCGTGACCAAATATCAATCGGAATTTCGATGGGCGAGGGGGTTATAAAAGTAGTGGCAGCAAAAGTAACGATATAGGCGATGGGGACAATGAGGATGCCGGGAATAAAAATTGTCCACGCTGGTAAAGGGTCTAGTTTGAGAATTCCCCAGCCAAAAATGAGCAACAGCAGCCCCGTTAAAGGCTGAACAACCATCCGGAGGGTTTTTAAAATTGTGGTGATTTCATCAGCGGTTTGATTGGTCAAAAACATATCGATGAAGCCAGACACACTACAGGCTATACCGAAAGCAGCTAACCAAGGAAGTTGTTTCTTAAGAGGAAAATCCCCGCTTTGGTGCATCTGTAGATAGGCAGCTAAACCCAGACCGCCAAACGATAACCCATAAAGAAAGTAAATGATCATCATGGGAAAAACACCGATATCGTAACTTATGTAAGGGTTTGTAGTTATTGTAAGGGTAATTCATGAATTACCCTTACTACCCTTACAATTACCCTTACTACCCTTACAATACTATACCCTTACACTGTATCCATAATCTAGTGGGCGCAGAGGGGCTCGAACCCACGAACCTCACGGATGTGAACCGTGCGCTCTGACCAACTGAGCTATGCGCCCTGATCAATTGGATTATAACCGATGGGATGCGGTTTTTCAAGCAGTTTCTCAACTGAATACAAATAAGATTACCCCCTAAATTACTCTCTTCTTAAAGATACAGATAAAGAGTTTTTGCTGTTAGTTTTGATTGATCGTTCTTTTCAGCTCAGTACCCCGGAAACCCAGAGACAACCGAGCTATATAAATTTCCAACAGCTGGTCCAAGCAAAGTTAAAGTGGCAATAACTGCGATCCCGACTAATAAAATAATAATTCCATACTCTGCCAGACCTTGCCCTCTTTCAAAACGGCTTAAATCCATAAATCCTCCATCACAAATCTATTAAGGAGTATAAATAAATGATATAAATAGTATAGTACAGGAATAAAAATTATTACCTAACAAAAATAATAGGTGTTTCTTATCTTTCTATCTCGTTCTCCCAAAGGCTATGGTAAACTGACACTATTGGTTAAATAATTATGATCATAGATGAAAAAACTCTTGCAGTATTAGAATACCCTAAAATTCTCCAACAATTGACGAGTTACACCTCCTTTAAGCCATCTGCAGACTTGGTAAGAGAGTTAAAACCAACATCCGATCTGGAGGAAGCCCTCTACGCTCAAAACCTTACAAAAGAAGGCATCCAGTTTATGAATAAAAATGATTTTAGGGGGATTGGTTCGGCCCATGATATTCGCCCGATTATCCAGTTAGCCAAACGAGAAGGAGTAGCCACACCCCAAGAATTGTTGGATATGAAAGACACCTTGATCTCCCTGCGTTCCCTGATACGGACTTTTGAACGTTCCCAAAATGAATACCCCCGATTGAGTGAGTTATTTGTATCTATTAGCATTCCAGCAGGAATCATCGAGCTCCTCTCGCGTTCCATTTCAGACCATGGAGATATATTAGATAGCGCCTCACCTGCATTAGCCTCGATCCGCCGAGAATTGATCATCGTTCGGGAAAGACTGCAATCCAAACTACAACATTACATTTCCGACCCCGACACCGCCTCCCTTCTCCAAGAACCAATCATCACTCAACGGGAAGGGCGGTATGTCTTGCCAGTCCGAGCCGATTTCAAAAGCCGGATTAAATCCATTGTCCATGACCAATCTTCCTCTGGCGCAACGGTATTTATCGAACCACTTGCCATTGTGGAACTAAATAATCAAAATCGCCAATTACAACTCGATGAGCGGGATGAAGAACATCGCATCTTATCTTCTTTAACTTCTCAATTAAAAAATCATGTAGAGGAATTAGAAAATGGATTGACCGCTCTAGCAAAATTCGATTTTGGAATGGCATGCAGCCAATATGCGCTTGCCCTCGGAGCAACTCAACCCATTTTGATGCCCTTTAGAAAATGCACAGTTCAAACTAAATCCCACCCTGGCAGTACGATCCGTTTAATCCAAGCCCGCCATCCCTTGCTTGATCCTGAGGCAGTTGTCCCCATAGACGTGGAATTAGACGGTCAAACCTTTGCCCTGGTTGTCACCGGACCCAATACGGGAGGGAAAACGGTATCCCTGAAAACGGTTGGACTGCTAGCTCTGATGGCTCAATCTGGCTTGTTTATCCCTGCCGCAGCCGGATCCACATTGAGTGTCTTCCACTCCATCTTTGCTGATATCGGCGATGAGCAATCCATCGAGCAATCCCTCTCTACATTTTCTGGACACATCACCAATATTGTCCATATCCTTGAACAGGCCGACTCAGAATCATTGGTTATCCTAGATGAACTAGGCGCCGGTACTGACCCGCAAGAAGGAGCCGCACTAGCTCGTTCGATTTTGACCTACCTGGTCAATCGAAAAATCACCACCCTGGTCACCACCCACCACCCCGAATTAAAAGGATTTGCACATGTAACTCCAGGAGTAACCAATGCAAGTGTTGAATTTAACATCGAAACCCTCCGGCCGACCTATCATTTAACTATTGGTTTACCAGGCAGATCCAATGCCATTGCCATCGCTCAAAGATTGGGTTTGCCAGAAGAAATTATTGAGCTTGCCCGCGCCGAAATCAACCCGCAAGAAATCCAATCGCAAGACTTGTTGGATGAAATTTACCGTCAGCGGGATTTAACCCGTCAGGCGTATCAGCAAGCCGAGGCGAATCGGAAAGAACTCGAGTCCCTACGTCAAGAATTGATTAAACGGCTCGAGAACATCGAAAAAGAACGCCAGCAAATCCTCGATCAAACAGAGCAAGAAACACAAACTTTGCTTAATCAAATTCAAGGCGAAATTCGCCAGGCTCGCAAGGCATTCGTGCGTGAGCAACAACCAATCGCAAAGATCCAACAAATTGAAGAACAATTCAATCAAATCGAAGAGCAAGTTGAAAAACAAATCCGCAAAAATCGGCGGAAAACAACTTCAGGAAATAAAACTTCTCCGCATACTCCCAAAGTCGGAGAAAAAGTACGTTTACGTTCCTTGGGAACCAAAGGAATTCTGACCGCCATGGATGGCGATCAAATTGAAATCCAAGCTGGCATGTTGCGTATTCGCTCGGATATATCCGATATCATTTTTGATCAGGAGGAAGGGACGTCCAGTGAACAAACTCTGTTATCGTCAGAATCCCCCTCAACCAAAGTTCCCCAGGTCAACGAGGTTCCTCATTGGGAATTAGATGTGCGTGGAAAAACCGTCGAGGAAGTCCTTGAAATTTTAGAAGCATATATTCCTACTGCTATCTATGCTGGCTTACCCTTCGTGCGAATTATTCACGGCAAAGGCAGCGGACGTCTCCGTCAAGCCATCCGCCAACATCTAAAAAACAACCCCCATATCCTCTCTTTCGAAGCTGGTGATGACCGGGAAGGCGGGGAAGGTGTCACGATTGTGAAATTGAACTGAACTGAGATCCTAATGCGCCGCATACCCTATTTATTACTCTCCATCGCCCTATCCTTAATTGGTATCCTGGAGTTGCTTACAACCGTTAAACAAGCTCGGGCTTCCATCACACCCCCTCCGTTAACCCTCACTCAGGTCATGTCTGTAAAAATTCACCCGACATTATTGCGGTGGATCAAAGAAAACAGCTCGAAAGAGATGCCAAGAGTCATTATCGAATGGAAACGTTCCAATACTCTCTATCAAAAATCTCCTAGCCTCTCACCGCAATCCAAAAATGCGCAAAGAGAAGCCTGGGTAACCACCTTGCAGAGCGATATGGAAACCCAAACAGCAGGTTTGATGAAAGTGTTAGAGCAAGCTGAGCATACTGGAAAAGCAAAGGACATTCAACGTTTTTGGATTAGCCCAATCATCGCTTTGGACGCTAGCCCTGAGCTGATCCAGACACTAGCTCAACGGGATGAGGTTGCCTTCATTCGCCCGGATGAAAAGATCCAACTTCAGGTGGAACCCATCTCCCAAACAACTCCTACTCAATCTGACCCTTCATCCTGGCTCTATAATCTAGATCTGATTGAAGCGGATAAAGTAAAGGAACTNNGATTATTATCACCCAGCTTTAATAAAAAAATATCGGGGTTATAACTCAAATGGCATCCCCTATCATTTAGGAAATTGGTTTGTAGTGACTGGTGAACCCTATCTTTATCCAGGGGATGGTTATGGACATGGTACCCATACCATGGGAACTATCCTTGGGGAGGACGATTCTGGCTATCAGATTGGGGTCGCCCCAGGTGCAAAATGGATAGCAGTCAAGGCTTTCACCAACCAAGGCTTTACCTATGAATCTTGGCTTCATGCTGCTTTCCAATGGGTGATAGCCCCTAACGGGGATCCATCCTTGGCACCCGACATCGTTAACAACTCCTGGGGCTCGGATAATGGTTACGATAAACGGTTCCAAGATGATGTAAAGGCATTACGGGCTGCTGGCATCTTTACGGTGTTCTCTGCCGGAAATAACGGTCCATCTATGGGAACAATCGGGAGTCCAGCTAGTTACCCGGAGGCGTTCTCAGTTGGTGCGGTAGATTCGGTCAAATTACCAGCTACTTTTTCCTCGCGTGGCCCTAGCCCATGGGATGAAATCAAGCCAGAAATAAGCGCCCCAGGGGTCAACATTCTGTCTTCTTTTCCCGGAGGTGGCTATGCCAAAATGGACGGGACCAGCATGGCAGCTCCTCAGGTCGCTGGGGTCGCCGCTTTATTATTACAAGCCAATCCTTCTTTAACTCTGGATCAGCTTGAGCAAATCCTTATCCAAAGCGCTGAACCCATTGGATCTGCTGTCCCCAATAACGACACAGGTTACGGCTTAGTGAATGCATATACTAGCATTCTCCAAGTAACTCAAAACGGAATATTAACAGGATACGTTACAGACTCGAACCTCGATCAACCCATTCTTTATCCTAGCATTACCATTACAACCCGAGATCCGCTTACCCCAACCAAGATAACGATCTTGGGGGACCAAACTGGTTTTTATCAAGTTGCCCTTCTGCCAGGTGTTTACGATGTTCTTTTTTCTGCGTTCGGATATGAATCAAAGTTTGTTTCTAGCCAAACCATTCTTAACAATGAAACAACCAAGCTGAACGTCTCTTTAGCTCGTACACCCGTGGCTACCCTCAGTGGGAGTGTGCTGGATGCCATAAATTTCACCCCCTTATCGGCAGCAATCCAAATAGAGAATGCATATGTCAAGGTTCAAACCAATCCTGTTAATGGAAATTATCAATTGGCTTTACCTAGCGGTGTATACACCCTGACTATTCGTTCCGATGGTCATCGGATTCTCCATCAACAAAAAGAAGTTCAAGCCGAACAATCCTACTCCCAAGATTTTTATTTAACCCAAGCCCCACGTATATTACTCGTAGATAGTGGTGCATGGTACTATCGCAGTGAGATCGGTTATTATGAGCAAGCTCTGCAATCTCTTGATTACCCTTATCACGAATGGGCAATTCACAACCCGTTTGGATCTACGGATTTTCCCGATGACCGACCTACCACCTCTACATTAAGTGCCTATGATCTGGTCATTTGGTCGGCACCTTTGGATTCGCCTGGCACACT
>DHFN01000098.1:0-5506 GCA_002402275.1 Anaerolineales bacterium UBA4823 | reverse complement strand
GGGATTGATTATCAAGATGAAATGGATCCACAACCTCTCTTTGGCGAACCAAAAACCCCTTTTGAGGGAAGCTCCGTTGAATTAAATCCACCCGACAGCGCCAAGAATCAAAAAGCTCCAGATACGATATTCGTCTTGAATAAAGCACTCGCCCAACCCATTCTTCGTTGGCAGGATAATAAAATCGGTGGGATCATTGCAGAAGCTTGTGTACCCTACAAAGTCTTGTGGCTGGGCTTTGGCTTAGAAGGTAGCGGACCGCTCTCTACTCGTTTGGATATTCTCAACCGTGCTCTCAACTGGTTTACCGCTCCAAAACCAGCTTACTCTTTTATTTCCAATGTTAATCAGAATATAAAGGTTTCACCTCCGGATTCGATCATTACAGCAACTTTTACCATATATAATAATGGCACACAACCGGATCGCTATAACTTAGATTTCCAAACTTCAAACTGGTTTGCTTCTATTCTTTTGCCCGATGGGAATTCTTTTACCGATCATACCGACCTATCTATATCAGCTTGCCAATCCCAAACCTTAACTGCCACACTGCAAATTCCCAGCGATGCATTACGAGCTCAAAGTTCGGATTATTCCTTGGATGTTTCAAGTCAAAATGATTCCTCTTTGACAACTACATTAACGACGACAGCAAAAACACCTTCTCCAATATTATTAGTAGATGATCAATTATTTTATGATCATCTCATGGAATACACAACCTCCATACAGAACGGGAACAACTTTTTTGATATCTATAAAACCAACGGCTACGATAGCCCGCCAACAGATACATTGAATCGTTATCCCATCATTATTTGGACCACCGGCTATGATTGGTATTATACGCTCTCCAACGAGGATGAAGCTCGACTAAGCCATTACCTTAATGAAGGGAATGGCTTGCTCCTCACCAGCCAGGATGTTCTCGACCTACGCGGTGCGGATGACTTTTTCCGCAGCAAGCTAGGCGTTTTAGGCGCAACACTTTCTGTTACTCCAACTTTAGCGCTCCCATCCCCAAATAATTCACTGAAGCTATCGCCAAAACCATCTTCTTTGAAATTCCCATTTATTAATTGGGGCGATGCCATCATACCCGCTGAAGGCATCGAAGCCTTCCTTATTGATCAAAACCTCAACCCAATTGGCATCCTTAATCCTAAAAATGATTCTCGCAATGCTTTCTTCTCTTTCCCCCTAGAGACCATGCCCGAAACTAGCCGCTCCGAATTGATCAACCGCACCGTCTTCTGGCTTAGCCCATTTGGAGATACCCAAATAATCCTTCCCGCTGCAATTTCGAGCGGTGGAGAGTTACCCATTGAAATTCAACTCCAGCGGCGGATTCCTGCTCAAGCTCCCGACCAACTTATCTTCCCTCTTCCACTTTATACATCCATCGCCCCTGACAGTATCCAAGGTGGTTGGAGTTATCAATCTGACCAAAATTGCCTGGTTTGGCAAAATGAACTGGCAGCCAATCAAATCATTCCCTTAAAAGTTGTATTGTCAATCTCCCCAGATATTCCCGTGAGTCAACCATTGCTATTGAATTTTCAATTCTATGATGAAAAAGGAATTTTGGTCAGTGAACAGCGTTCCATCCCTATCAATCAATCTGTGATTCAATTCAATCAAGATTGGCAACCCAAGAACGCCCAACCCGGGGATACTGTGGCATTTACGCTAACGTTAACCAATAGTGGAGTGATCACCGAAAATACATTTCTCACAGAAACCCTTAAAGATGGATTTGAATTAATCTCAGACACCCTTGGGTATCAAAAGGGTTCAACCACCTTGTTTTCTCAAGGTTTCAATTGGGATATTCTCCTCTCTCCGAACGAAGCGAGCACCCTCACTTATCAAGCCAAAGTAACCCAACCTCAACCAGGTGGAATTCTTTATTCCCGTAGTGATTGGCGGTCCTCTTCCAACAATTGGCTGGCTTATGCGCGGATTAATCTGCCCTGGTTGTATTACTTTCCCTTCATGGCTACCCGATAATCCGACAATACTAATATGCGATTCATCCGACGGACAGTAACAAACTCTTGCGATGCAAGAATTCAAAGCCCTCAGTCATTCGGAAAGGTTCGAGGAAGGTCACTCTTCCTGATCGTCATTTTGAGCCTTCTCACAATCACATGCCAATTCTCACCGGGGATCTTTTTCCCCACCGCCACACCTACAAACACCGCAACTACTACTGCAACGGTTACTTCGACACTTACCCCCACCATTACCCCAACTTTTACTGCCACCATCACCCCTTCTCCGACTGTCACACCAACCCCTACACCGCCCTTGTATGCTCTAACGGGTACCCCCCTCCCCGCTGGTTTTGCAGTGCTAGATGCAACCAGTGCACCTTACACCTCGGGTATTATCGAGTTTCATCAATCACCCTTAGTAGACTTCAAATGGCACCCAGATGGAAAGTTCTTAGCTGGTGGAACGAATAACGCCGTCGTTCTTATTGACCCCTATGAGCCTAACCAGCCTCAAATCATCAATGTCGGGGATGGTTTATCCAGTTTTGATTTCAGCCCGGATGGACATTTATTGGTTACCGGACACCGCTATGGCACATCTCCAGAGAACTATTATGGCAATGTCCAAGTCTGGACTGCACCTCAATACACCCGTCTGGCTTATTTCGGAAACAATCTCCCAGTGAGTGCTGTAAAGTTTAAACCTGATGGACAAGTATTAGCATCAGCATTAACTAGCCGACAATACAATGAAAACTCCATTGAATTTCGGAATACCCAGACCTGGGAGATCACCACTACTTTGCATACCGGAACAGTTCTGTGGATCGCTTTCTCGCCTAATGGTTCTAAGTTGGTCTCCATTCCTGACCAATACTCCGCGAAAGTTTGGGACCTCGAAAAAAAAGGTCTGCTTTATAAAATTTCCACTTCATTTAGTGGTGCCATCAATTGTGTCGCCATCTCTGCTGACGGGAACTTATTGGCAACTGGACATTATGACGGAATGGTCAATATCTGGAACGCGTCAACCGGTGAAAAAATTCGTTCGCTCAACGCAAACGCTCTTGTGGAAAGCTTAGCTTTTAGCCCGAATGGACAAATCCTAGCTGTTGGGCTAGGATATCAATCTTCCAATATTCAACTCTGGTCAGTTAATAGTGGGGAATTATTACGGGTTTTAGAAGGGCACTCTCGCGCAGTCCAATTTCTTACATTTTCTTACAATAATACTTTATTAGCTTCCGCCTCTTATGACGGGACCATCCGATTGTGGGGAATCAGACCTTGATTTACAATAACCCGCGATCTAGGATTAAATTCTTCTCCAACTAGCTCCTTGGCTAGCCTGCACGCTAAAAATAGAAGGTTCAACTTTGTATTTTCTCCAATAGGCTTGGTGCAGTTTCTTCATAAATTGTTCGCTTTGTTCTTGTGTCACTATATTAACCGTACATCCTCCAAAACCGGCACCGGTTAATTTCGCCCCAAAGCAGCCAGGAATAGCGTGGGCTTGGTCAACTAAGTAGTCAAGATTAGGGTGGCTTACTTCGTAATCATCTCGAAGACTATAATGGCTGGCATACATTAAAGCACCAAAAGAACGGAAATCGCTATGTTGTAGCGCACTAACTGCTGAAAAAACCCGGGCAATTTCTTTTACGATATGGGTAGCCCGTTTTCGAATTTCCTCAGGGAGATATTCACTATATGCAGCAAATTCAATCGGCGATAAATCCCGTAAGGATTCGATTTCAGGTTTAAATTTCTGCAATAATTTAACGGCTTGCTCACAGGTTTCCCGGCGCTGGTTATATTGGGAAGAAGTTAAAGATCTTTCCACTTTTGAATCAACGATCACAATTTGCATATTCTCAAAAAATTTCAATGCTTGCCATTCCAAGTTCCGGATATCAAAAAACAAGACATGGTCTCTCACTCCACATACACTTGAGAACTGATCTAACAAACCACAGGATACCCCAACATACTCATTTTCCGCTTGTTGGCAATCTTGGGCTAATCGGATGGAATCCTCCTTCCAACCCCCTAAAGCGCTCCACACCATCGCAAAACCGACTTCCAATGCTGCAGATGAGCTTAATCCAGAGCCAATCGGGATTGTAGATTGAAAGGCGGCTTCAATTCCATCTAAATCATATCCCTTTTGTTGTAAAACTTTGGCAACTCCCGCTGGATAAAGTGCCCAGCGCGGAAATGGTTTCCCATTTAAATCTTTTTTTTGATCCAAATCTCGCAAGGAAAATTCAATTTCCTCGTTTAAATCCACTGCAAATAGACGGCAGATTGGTTGAGTATTCTTTCTAGCCAGGATAGTAACTTCTCGATCGATTGCCATGGGTAAAACTACCCCTTGGTTGTAATCAACATGTTCACCGAGAATGTTCACCCGTCCCGGTGCTCGTGCATAGAGTTCAGGCTTAGCTTGAAATATTTCATAAAATATTTCCGTTAAGTTCCAATCCACCTTGTCAATCATTACAGATTATCCTAATCAATTCAGATATTGGGTTGCCAAATACACGAACATACTTATCAATAATACTTCAAGAGTCACAAAAGGGAGAAGTTTTTTCAATACTTCACCTTCCTTCCCCATCAATCCCGATGTACTTGTTCCCACTATAATTTTTGCGGGCGCCAACACTGATCCTAAAGAAGCCCCGGCTGTTTGTCCAGCTAATATCCAAAAAACCGGCAGTCCAATATAACTGCTGATATGGGTTTGTAGTAATCCAAATAAGAGATTGGAATTTGTGTTACTTCCGGTAATAAAGGCTCCAATTGCTCCTAACCATGGTGCAATCAATGCATAGCCTTGAGGAACGAGTTTAGCAATTGAATCCGCCATCAGTTCAGTCATCCCGTAAGATTCCATCAGGGCTGCCATGGTCGCCATTGACCAAACACAAATCGTTGTAGGAACTAAAGGTTTTATTGCGTCTCTTAGGATTCTGGTTATTGAACCAACTTGAATCTTCCTTAAGACCCAATAAAATCCAAAGGTTAATATGCAAGCATAAAACAATACCATTCCAGGATGAAGCAGATTGATATTTCCTACCTTTTCCATTTCAACCTTTCGAACCGGCAAACCCAATAAGCCCAGAGAGGTTTGAAAAGCAGGTAAATTGCTATAAACAGAAAAAGACTGCAAAACACCTTGCCGGTGTGAGATGATTTGGACGAAGATAACCACAACCACTAAAATAAAATACCCCGAAAAAGCAAAAGCCATTCTTTTAAAAATTTCCAGGTGAATTTTTTGGGGTTGATTCCGGAAATAAATCAAGAGCATCGCCAAGATTAATCCGCCAGTTGCAGCTAGAAAAGAAGCTAAATTCCACAACCCTTGCCCTACCAGATACACTAAGATCCCACCCATCGAAATTCCTAGGATTAAGCTTAATAACCAATTACTCTGAATCGATTGCCATCCATTAACCAGATAAAGGACAATAAATCCACAGAGAATCGCTGAAGCC
>DHFN01000198.1 GCA_002402275.1 Anaerolineales bacterium UBA4823 | reverse complement strand
GGTGCTTGGGACAATGCTAAGAAATCCATTGAAGATGAACCACGTAATCTGGCATTAAATACCGGGAAAGGTTCTGATCGGCATAAAGCCAGTGTTGTGGGTGATACTGTAGGCGATCCATTAAAGGACACCGCAGGTCCAGCTCTTAACCCCATGATTAAGGTCGTCAACATGGTATCCCTGCTCTCTGCTCCAATCATTGTAAAATACGCAAGTGGTACGGGCACCAGCCATGTGATTGTGTGGATCATTGCAGTGATTTTATTTGCCTGTGTCGGTTGGGCAATCCTGCGTTCAAAAGCAAAAGCACCGGAACTGAAAGAAGAATTAGCCACAGATTAGGTTTTTATAATCAAAGGAACAGGAAAAATCTCCCAACCAAAAAAGTTTGGGGGATTTTTTCTTGCTAAAACTACCTTTAAGACTTATCATTTCTGATAATGATTTAAACGCTTGACAGGTTAGTAGGTTTCCATTATGCTAAACCTTAGTAGATCTTGATAGGTTTTGAACAGAAATTGTTTATAAAATAAATTAGTATTAAGTGGATGAAGGGAGTTGGCTATGGCTACAATTGCCTTACGGGATTATTATCGAGAAATTGAACAATGGCTTGACCAAAGCCTTTATGATCAAGTGATATCCCATTGCCGCTATATTCTCAATATCTACCCCAAATCAATTGATACCTATCAATTGCTCGGAAAAGCTTATTTAGAGAATAAACAATATAGCGATGCAATTGATCTATTTCAACGAGTCCTTTCCAGTAGACCGGATGATTTTGTATCTCACATTGGGATAAGCATCATCCGTGAGGATGAAGGAAATCTCAATGAGGCAATTTGGCACATGGAACGCGCCTACGAAATTCAGCCATCCAACAAAGCCATTCAGGGTGAATTACGCCGATTAATCGGAAAAAGTACTGGAGCTGAACCAGCAAAAATTAATTTAAACCGTGGTGCGTTAGCGCGTATGTATATAAAAGGCAACCTTCAGTCACAAGCTATTGCAGAAATTCGGATGGCGCTCGCTGAAGATCCAAAACGACCTGATTTACAGGTGTTGCTTGCCAAAGCCTATTACGATCTCCATCAGGAAAAAGACGCTGCAGAAGTCTCTTCTGAATTAATCACGACTCTTCCTTACTGCTTTGACGCTAACCTCATTTTATATCATATAGTTTTAACCAATAATAAACCTCGAGAGGCTCAATCTTATCTTGACAAATTGATTGAACTTGACCCCTATGCAAAATTCCTCTCCGACGATACCTTCGCTCCTGACATGGCACCTGATTCAGCTGTCATGATCGAACATTTAGAAGGAATAGAATCACAAGAAAAAGTTAATCTCTCTTTTTCACCAGATTGGACTACTGGAGAACAGCAGAATGAAAAAATGAAATCGGAAGAAACCCAAGAGGATTGGTTAAGTGGATTCGCGCCCGGAAGCGAAGAAATAAAACCAGACGAATTGGAATCTGAACCTCCAACTTCCGAAATACCTGATTGGTTACGGGAAGCCGGCTGGGAAGAACCAAATCCTGAAGCATCTGCTGAAGAACCCAAGACCACCCCTCCTTTCTCAGATGAAGAAGGACTAGAAATTGAGGCGGGGGAAATTCCAGATTGGTTAAAAGAGTTATCTCCAGTTGAATCCCCTGCTCCAGAACTCGGCGAAACGCTTTTACCAGAACAGGACATCGAATCCATCTTAGCTGAAAGTGCAGAACCCTCCTCAGAAGTCGAGTTGCCTGATTGGATGAAATCGCTGGAGACAATGCAAGGAATCTCACCTGAAGAACCAACCCCTATCATTCAAAGTGAAGAAAAAACTACACCAGTAATAGAGGTTCCCGAATGGTTAAGCGAGGAGGAAACCGAAAAAGCAGAGACAACCATTCCAGAGTGGTTTAGTGAAGAAAGCAACCTTGTTGAGAAACTTAACTTGGAAGAGGAACCCAGTATTTCGGAATTGGAAACAAAACCGGTGGTGATTCGATTTGAATCCACTCCACTTCCCTTGGAACTCTCGGATACAGAATCGCCCGATTGGGTTAAAGAATACCTCGAAAACCAACTAGAAAATGAGGAAATAGGGGCTTCAGAAGCTGGTGACTTATTAACCGAAAAAGAAATGGTTCAACCAGAAGAAGCTACCATTCCAGATTGGTTAAAAGCAACCCTAGAATCCCAATTGGTTCCTGATGAAAATCCTACCTCGCAGGTTATTGAGGAATCACCCGAAATTAATTCGATCGAAAATTTATTCGAAGAAACTGTTACCCCCTCTGAAGTCTTACCTGAACAGGAAATCCCCGAATGGGGAATAGAGACTCCGGAAATGGAAGTTAAAGAAGAGGTAACTCAAGAAAAAGAGGAATTAGCTCAAGAAGAATTACCAGATTGGATCAAAGAACAGCTCTCCGAAGAACCTTTCGAAAAAACCCTCGTCCAATCTGAAGAAATAGCCGAAGAAGAACTCCCCGATTGGATCAAAGCTGAATTTGGGGAGCAGGAAATTGCTGTAACAGAAAACTTGGAAGAACAAGAACTTAATCAATTGCCAGACTGGATTTCGGAAGAATTAACCACTCCAGTTGTTGAAACACCAACCCCAGCCGAAGAAGAGCTTCCAGACTGGCTCAAGCCAGAATTAGTTGAATATTCTTTAGGGGAACAAATCGAAATCAGGAGCGAAGAACCTACTGGTGAAGAAATACTTGAAAACGTTCCTGAACAACCCATCCCAGCCCAAGAAATCGAACAAGTTGAAATTCCTGAAGCTGAGTTGGTAGCCGCTCAACCTCCTACAGAAGCTATCTCGGAATGGCGAAAAGAATTTGAAACCCCGCAAGAACCAATGGTCACTCTGAACGATGCCCGCTCAGCTCTGCAGGGTGGAGAACTAGAAACCGCCCTCTTTGGATACGCAAAATTAATTCAACAACGACGAGAATTGGACGCAATCCTCAACGATTTATCCAGTGCGGTTTACCAATTTCCTATGGAAATCAAAATGTGGATGTTGCTAGGGGATGCTTACTTGAGAAAAGATATGTTGGCAGAAGCATTGAATGCCTACAATAAAGCGGAAGAATTAATCCGTTAATCAAGCTGAATACTCGGAGGTTATTGTGCAAAGGACTTTAGTTTTAGTGAAACCCGATGGAGTGCAACGTGGACTAATTGGGCAGGTGATCACTCGCCTTGAGAATCGCGGTTTACGTTTAGTAGCTGCCAAATTTATGCAAGTATCCCGTAAACTTGCCGAAACCCATTATGCAATCCATCAAGGAAAGCCCTTCTATAATGGTTTAATTGACTATATTACTTCCGCACCAGTAATGGCAATGGTGTGGGAAGGTCCTGATGCCATCGCAGCGGTTCGTCAAACTATGGGATCCACCCGACCGCGCGAAGCAGCTCCAGGAACCATTCGACACGATTTTGCTCTAGATGTCGGAAGAAATTTAACTCATGCTTCAGATTCTCCTGAAAACGGCGAAGCTGAGATTGCCCTTTGGTTCAAACCCGATGAACTGGTTCAATGGCAGCGAGAGATTGACAAATGGGTCTTTGAAGATTAACTTCTATTCTGGAAAATTTAGGGGGATTTTTTTACTCCTCTCGTCTGGTATAATTTCACCGCCAATATTATCTCCGTCTAAGAATGAATATTAACTACTTATTGGTAGATTGGATGATTTAGATAGCTTAAATGAATGATTCCCCGGTTGAAATTAATAATATATTGCAACGAATACTCCCCCGTGTTCAAAAGCCCGCCCGCTATACTGGAGGAGAATACAATCAAATATTAAAAGATTGGAATAATACAAAATTACATGTCTGTCTGATTTTTCCAGACATCTATGATCTTGGAATGTCTAACCTGGGCTTGATGATCTTGTATGATTTGATCAATCAAAGAAGCGATGCCTTGGCGGAACGAGCTTTTTCCCCCTGGCTGGACTTGGAAGATCAACTGCGCAAATTTAACTTACCCCTTTATGCCTTAGAGTCCAAACATCCGTTAAAAGCATTTGACATTCTTGGATTTACTTTACCCTATGAATCTCTATATACAAACGCCCTGAATATTCTCGATCTTGCCCAAATCCCGCTATTTTCCGATCAACGTGCTCTCCAACATCCCTTGATCATAGCAGGCGGGCACTCCACATTTAATCCGGAACCGATGCATTCCTTTATTGATGCATTTGTTATTGGTGAAGGGGAAGAAGTAATCCAAGAAATTTTAGATGTTTATTCCGATTGGAAAATTGAAACTTTACCATTCGAAAATATACCCCCATCTATTTCAAAATCGAAACGGAACGAATTATTAAAACATTTGGCAAAGCTGGATGGGGTATACGTACCCAAATTCTATCAAGAGCATTATAACCTGGATAATACTTTCTCCCGCTTAGAGCCAATTGAGCCTGGAGCTCCAGAAACGATTCGGAAAAGAATTGTTGGGAAACTTCCACCCCCGCCGACGCGCCTGATCGTTCCCTACATCGAAACTGTTCACGACCGAATCCCCCTTGAAATCATGCGTGGTTGTACCCGGGGATGCCGGTTCTGCCAGGCTGGGATGATAACCCGTCCGGTGCGTGAGCGAGGGGTTGATGAAATTATCCAATCTATCCAACAATCCATCAAAAATACCGGTTACGAAGAAGTTGGCTTATTATCTTTATCCTCCTCCGACTACACGAATATCTTAGATTTAATCCATTCGTTTAACCAACATTTTTCACTGGATACTTTATCGGTTTCCCTCCCCTCTTTACGGATTGATAGTTTATCCGTTGAATTGATGCAATCCCTCGGTTTAGCGCGCCGGAATGGGTTTACACTTGCGCCTGAAGCTGCAACTGAAAGAATGCGCCGAATTATCAATAAACCTGTCACAACAGACCAAGTTCTAGAAACAGCGGATGCAATTTATTCAAATGGCTGGTCTACCATCAAACTTTATTTCATGATTGGACACCCATTAGAGACTTTAGAAGATGTGCAAGCTATTGTAGATTTATCCAAAATGGTGATCCGTATCGGAAGAAAGCACATCGGCAATCGTGCTCAAGTCAATGTGGGCGTTTCCACTTTTATTCCGAAACCTCATACCCCCTTTCAATGGACAGTTTGCGATACTGAAGAGCAAATCCAAATAAAATTATCCATGTTAAAAGATCAATTACGAGGAAAAGGAATCAAACTGACCTGGAATCCACCGGACGCAACTTTCTTGGAAGCCTGGCTTTCACGTGGGGATCGGCGAATGGCAAATGTCATTTATCAAGCCTGGCAACTGGGGGCAAAATTTGATGCGTGGAATGATCAACGGAATTTATCCGCCTGGCAGCAAGCTTTCGAAATCAATCAAATCGAGCCGGACTTTTACACTCATCGGCAACGGGCTATGGACGAAGCTTTTCCATGGGATCATATTTCTATCGGTGTACGCAAAAAATATTTGCTGCAGGATTATCAATGGAGTCTATCTGGAAAAACCCGCCAAGACTGCCGTGATCATTGTTTTGCTTGTGGTATTTTGCCAAAATATAACTCTCTAAGAAAACAAAACCCTGGGAATGCTTGGAAATGCCCAGATGTAATAAGCCGAGAAAAGAGCAACCAGCATGATGCGATTGCGAATTGACTTTCAAAAAACCAGTCCAATCCGCTTCATTGGTCATCTGGATCTTTTTCGAATCTGGGAACGAACTTTTCGAAGAGCTGGAATCCCCTTAGCCTATACGCAAGGTTTTAAACATCATCCTCGGATCAATATTGCTTCAGCTCTGCCTCTCGGTTTTACCAGCTCACACGAAATAATGGATTTCTGGCTGGATCAGATCCTCCCAATCAAGAATGTTTTAGAGGCACTCCAAACCGCTTTACCATCCGGATTAATAGTCAATCAGATTTCACCCATCGAATTATCCGCACCTTCCCTTCAATCAATTTTAATTGGCTCAGAATATCAAGTCACTTTTTTAGAAAAAATACCTAATCTAGAAACAATAGTTGAAGAGTTACAAAATCGAGCTACAATTGAGATTGAGCGACGGGGAAAACGGATAGATATCAAACCCTATTTATTTTCAATTTCTCTTTTACCCTTTGACGAGAACAACAATCAACAATTATTTCTTTATCTTAGTTCTTCCCAAGACCAAAATGCCCGCCCGGATGAAGTCATTCAAGCAATAGACTATGATCCTCTAGACGCACTTTTTCACCGTTTGCAGTTAGTGTTTGAAAATGGAACTAAGACATCGCAATAATCAATTTAGAATATGGTAAAATAATTCGTTGAACGCCCCCATAGCTCAGTGGATAGAGCGTTGCCCTCCGGAGGCAAAAACCCGCGTTCGAGTCGCGGTGGGGGTATCTGAATTAGTTAGTCAGGTTCTAAAAGGGGTAATTAAGCATTTATAATATTTTGTCTATGTCTTCAAAATCCTCTGCTCTCATATCTCTAACCCTCATGATTTTTTTTTGCAGCGGATGCATCGAATCCAAATCTGATCTCCCCCACTGGCAAAGTCAAGATGTACGTTCCATAGACCCTGTAGATGCGGCCGACCCAACCAACGATTTAATCGCTATTGAAACCCAATCAGCCAAGCCTTTTCTCTTCACACCTGATCAATCCTTATTCATTCGGTTGGATTTTTTAGACCATTCACTAGCTTCTCCCCAGGTGATTTTAATCTTATTTGATACTGCCTCAGGTGGAAATAATCAGCACCCATTTCTAGGAAAAACAAAGCTCGCCTGGGAATTTTATCTCCTGATCCGACCCAATCAGGTTAATATCTATGATCAACAAAATCAGCCATTATCCTCAATCAATGTCTCGGTTTTCCAACAAACAGATCAAGATTATCTTGAAATAGCCATTCGATCTCCATCTCGAAAATACTTTCTATCAACGAATGTTATATTTCAGGTTTTTATCCTATCTAACTCGGATAAACATGTTTTAGACAGCAGCGAACCCGTCAAATTCTCAGCTCTCGCTCCCCAGCCATTAAACCTGTTTTTCGTATTTTGGAATAGCTTTCCCGCTAGAACACCAGCTCAAGCTTTGCGCAATTGGGATGGTGCCCATAGCGGACCATTAGGCGCCCGGCATGGGTTATATAATTTAAGCAGAGCAGCCCAATCTCAAAATATTCCCATAGTATTATTAGATCTCAAAACACCAGAGAGCCTCTCCGCGTTGGATTATGCTGGGAAGTTGAATTACCTAAATCCATTATTCGCCAGGCAACAGTTCATTGCCCCTGATAATTTTCCTTTTAATTATTCAATCCCTGATCAAAATGGACTTGACTTACCTAGTCACTATTTTGCTGAGGTCTCACATAGTTTTGGGATCGGAAAAAGTCCTTTTCTATTTATGCCTGAGCTCCAGGCGATCAATCCAAACGAATTACCCTTAGATCATTCTGTGCTTTTTACCTTGTCCAATTATTCCGAGATAACTGTAAGCACCGGACATTTTGGAAATGTTTTATGGATCGTTATCCCCAAGTTGATCACCGATTCCGTTTTTCAGCCCGATGAGCATGGGCTCAGCATAGCCCTTAAAAAAGAACTCATAAAGGCAATCCTAAACCAAAAGGATGGTCAATCAAAAGTCATTGCAATCGGGGGAAATTTACCCCATTCACCTTGGGGTGATTACCAGATCGCTCAGGCTGGGTTTGAAATGCTTAAACGGGTTCCATGGATTCATATTATGAATTATGAGGATTTAATCACCTTAGGAAATAATAGCGACTCAATTTCTAACCATTTATCAACCTCCTCTCGAAAGAATCAATTTGATTCAACCAACCTACCCCCTTTAAATAACCTTCATCTTACACTTGAAAGAGATTTATTTCTAAACTTGCTTTCTCCGATAGATAATGCTGGAAATTTTACCCAATTACGAAACAATTATGCCCCTATCTTGCCAGCTTATCAATTCGTAGATTCCTGGTATTACCAAACGAAAACTATTGCTGAATGCCCGCAGGATATAACTGGGGATCAAAAGAAAGATTGTATTTTGGCAAATGAATCTCTTTTTTTATGGATTGACCCATCCAATGGCAGCTTATTGTTCATTTTCGAAAAAGCAAATGAACAAATTCACCAAATTGTTGCACCTAGTTTTATATTAATAGGCGGGCAAACCGACCCCATGCAATGGGATTATTCCAAGGGGATTTATGCCGAAAACCGACCAGATACGGCCGCTTTGACGGACTATATTAATTATTCAACTTATCAGATCGAAGCGGGTAAATTATATTTATTCAGTAGGGATTTTAATCCATCCGATCCATCGAGCCATGACCCTGAAAAATTAATTCATCTTGAAGACCATCACATTTCAGTGATCTATCCAAATTCGTTCAACTCACCAATTTTCCTACCGCTTATCTTGGATCCATGGAATCGTTTTGAAACCGATTGGTCGAACTATTATCATCTTTGTCCAAATGATTATTTTCCAAAGGACGACCAATCAATCTGCTGGTCTTATCAAGCAAAGTCTCATCAATCGGATTTATTCGTAAACACGATCATTAATTCGCTTGGAGAGACTCAAGAAAATTCAACCATAAACATCCAATCTGAATTCTATACCTTTAGGGATACCCAATCCCGTTTTTCGCATACAGAAGATCCCAATCAAGATCGGCCACCTGGCCATTTTATCCCTTTTCCAATGGGTATCCTTCAAATCAATCCACCCCTCAATTCCCCCCTTTCGATAACTATCTCAGTTTCAAACTAAATTAGGAAAAGTTCTTCTTAAGGAACAAATAACCAGATTGATAACGGAGATTATCCTATAATAAGGGTATCACCCCGAGCGAAGCGAGAGGTCTTTCCATAAGTTAGGAATATAAATTCGTATGGGCAACCCCTAACAATAACCCAATTGATAGCTTCCATAATATATCTCTTCCCCCCCGATTCTTCCCGGAGGGGCGACCCACCAATGGGCATTAGTACATCATTAGGCAAACGCTTTTACCTGATGAAGCGAAAGATAGATACAAACGAGTCACCCTTACAATTGAAACAACGATATACGAATTGTATGATCTATCTAACCCGCCACCATTTTATAAGGGCGACCCGTCTTTGCCGACCATCCAATAATTAGACAAAAGGGTTATTTCCAAAAATGTAGAAAATATAACCAGATGGGTCGCCCCTACCTGAGTGCATTGAGCGCTGCCATAATATACATTTTTCAAACTTGCATGAACCCGGAGGGGTGACCCACCAGTGGGCACTAGTACATCATTAGGCAACCGCTTATGCCTGATGAAGCGAAAGATAGATACAAACGAGTCGCCCCTACAATTGAAACAACGATATACGAA
>DHFN01000222.1 GCA_002402275.1 Anaerolineales bacterium UBA4823 | reverse complement strand
ATTTATTGACAGGACTCGATGGCATTAGAAAAAACAGGGTGTTCTATAGTCAGGCGGAGAGGGTGGGATTCGAACCCACGGAGCCTTTCGGCTCACGCGCTCTCCAGGCGCGCGCGTTAGGCCAGACTACGCTACCTCTCCTAGTATGTGCCTTATCCTCCCCGTCCTCCTACGATTTGTCGGATATCACAGCACAGTTTTATTTACCTGCGGGATTATACCATTTTTCAAAAAGATATAAAGAAAAATCCCAATCGTTCTCGAAGCCAGCGTCCATAAGCGCTTGTTCAATATTCGGTTGAAGGGGGGCAAACCAACTGATCTTAGGATAACCATGATCGATAGCCAATGATTGAATATCTTGCAAACAGTTGATTAAGCCATCTTTATCACAAGCCAACCAACGGATCACAGCGAACCTTTCTGCCTGTTCATTTTCCTCGGTATCTTCACCCAATAAAATTAATCCTTGTTGGTCTTTCCACCAAAAAACTTTCCCGTTTTGAATGAAGCGCAAGAGCATAGGAGCTCGCAAAGGCAGCCATTGCCAACCTAAATCCATAAAACCAGGCCAATATGTTTGTAACGGATTGTTGCTGGCATACGCCCAAGCATGATTGAACTCGGCTTCAGTTACCCTGTGAAATTGATCAGGTATGTTCTGCGAAGAATTCGTTTTAGCACTAAAAGAGCTGATTTCAGCTACCTTTTGAAAACCTCTCTCCTGACAGATATGATGGACTGCTAAGCGTTGAGATGAGGTTGTTAATCGTATCACCCCATTACCAATTTCATGCCAGATTTGCAATAGATAGTCGTGAATATGAGATGCAAACCCTCTGCCTTCATAATCGGGATGGACCCGTAAACCCTCTAACCACCAATCTTCTTCATCTAGCTTCGTCAGTTTTCCCATCCCAACCACGCGTTTTCCAAATAAAGCTACCGCTAATAAGCCTTGCTCGTCTTTTAGCCAATCGTTCCAAACCAGGGGAATATAATCGTGACCCTCCCAGATATGACTGGTGAGATCGAGAATATCCCGGGTGTCTTGAGGTAAAGCTGGGCGGCAGACGAGTTTATCTAAATCCATCATTCCTTAAACCTCCCTTCTTTCTAGGTTGGAAATAGCTGATCAAAAATTGTGGATGCATATTTTTCTACCATCGTAGTAGTGATTCCATTTTCCTGGCAGATTTCGGCGTAGAGATTGGCACTGGGTCGGCGAGTGCGTTGTTGAGTTTGTACATCCAGCGCCCATAATCCAAAACGTTGGGACCAACCGCGTTCCCATTCGAAATTATCTACTAACGACCAATGGAAATAAGCCTTGATAGGATAATTGAAATTCACCGCCCGCCAGAGTTGATGAAGGTGCTGCAAGATATAACGCGGCCGCAGGTGGTCTTCGATGTCATTCACTCCATTTTCCGTGATAATAATCGGTAAATCAAAGCTCTTTGCCCAGCGAATGGCTTGAGCAAAGCCAAGAGGGTCGTTGGCAATGTGCCCTCCATCGCTCAAGTCAGCATTTTGGGGGAAGAATCGCCGGGCAAACATCTCGCCGGCATATCGTAAGTCAAAAGCCACATTAGAACGGGTGTAATAGTTCAAGCCCAAGAAGTCTTGCGTCCCTTTGGCTTGAGGAATATGACTTTGATAGAGAATCAAGTTTAATTTGCCATTCTTGAGCGGGTTGGTGATCATTTCGTTCAAGGTCGTATTCAGTAAGCTAGTTGCCAGACTATCAAAAGGGGACCAATTATGAGCCGGCTTCAATGCCAGGTAATGATGAGCTAGACCCACTCGAGCGGAAGATTGTATGGAGTGAATAGTTTGATAGGCTTGGGCATGGGCTTGGATGACCTTTTTGGCAACCTGAAAAGCGGTTTTTAGATCTTTTTTACCAGGGGGCCAGATACCCTGAACATAACCGAGAGCCACATATAAATTCGGTTCATTGAATGTAACCCAAAGATTCGCATACTCTTTTAACGCTCCCACTACTTTGCGGACATAACGATCAAATATTTCTACTGAGTTTTCATTTTCCCACCCGCCCATATCAAGAAACCAAAGAGGTTCTGAAAAGTGGTGCAAAGTGATTAATGGGGTCAACCGACGGTCGTATAATCCTTGAAGCATCTGACGGTAATAATCTAAGGCATCCTCATCCCAATGGTCTAGAGAAGGTTGGATGCGGCTCCATTCGATGGACAAACGCAGAGCATTTTGCGAGCTGTTCGCTGCCCGGTCGAAATCTTCCCGCCAGCGTCCACCCCACCAGTCACAGGCTAATCCACTGCGATCCCCATTGATGATCTTGCCGGGCTGTTCCTCCCACCAATACCAGGTGTTATTGGTGTTGTTCCCTTCCACTTGATGAGATGCGGTGGCACAACCCCATAAAAAACCGCGCGGAAAATGATAACTGGCTTCGATCATGGTTTTCTTCCTATGTGATTTGTCGGTTTTAATAACTGACAATAATTGTACCTGTTCATGGAAATTTTTGATATAGCAATTCTCTATGCGCCTTTTAGCGTGATGGTTGCCATTGCGTGTAATTCCACGATGCCGCGGACAACAGCGCGTAGCAGGACTCCGGTTACTTACTCGACTCTGGCAGGTCAGTCGTCCATAATGGTGAGGGTGTGTGGTCTGTAAGGGCGGATTTGGCTGGTGTAACCGGCATGCCTGATAGCGATCAACCCTGGTGTCTTGAGGAATTGATATTAATTATGCGGATTCACAGTCTCCTTCAGCCCCCTAAGGTTAGCCTACCAGTATTAAAACAATTGCTGCATAAGCGATTATCACAATGGGGCTCCCCTGATATTGAGCGGGCTGTACGGGCACGGCATGCCGTGCCCCAACCATGCCCCAACCGTGCTGTACGGGCACGGCATGCCGTGCCCCAACCGTGCCCCAACGATTGCGATCACTAGCATACGCACGAAATTCAAATTCATCTTATTTCCACAAATGCTGTACGGGCTGTACGGGCACGGCATGCCGTGCCCCAAC
>DHFN01000161.1 GCA_002402275.1 Anaerolineales bacterium UBA4823 | reverse complement strand
TCAACTTGGGTATCTTAAAGCGCATGTGATCTTGTAAGGGCGGGTTTGTCTGGCATAACAGATGAGATTGATGGCAATTAACCTTGAGGTCTTGAAATGCTCATCCCCCTGGAAAACCCGCCCTTACATAGGCGCTCCCCAGGAATTGGCCCTTATTTATTGAATCCCACCAGATTGAATCAAGCTGCTGGAGGGTGCATTCGAGTTCGCTACGACCGTCACTCCATTGTTCTTCAGATACCCTAAATACGGTTGACTGCCATTATACGCAATCCAGCCTTCCAGGTTAAACGCTAACACCCCTTCATCTAACATCCACTCCCCGTTATATTTTCGGGATATATGAATATGGGTACCGGTTGCTGTCCCTCCTTCACAAGAGGGATGACCAATCGGATCTCCCCTATTCAGCTTAGAACCCAAAGCAGCCCGATCCTTCGTCGAAACATGAAGATAGAAAATATTCCAACCGGTTCTTTCATCTCCATCACCATCTAGATCGAGATCCAATTCACCGGGACCGACCCGGGCAACCACACCATCGGCAAGTGCTAAAGCAAAAAGTTCTGTGGGAACACAACCGGTTGCAACGGATGGGGGGGCAAAATCCAATGCAGACATAGGCTCTCCGGTTCCCCAACCCGTATGGGGTCCCCCCGTAAATGCCCATAACTCCCCAGGTTTAAAGGGAAATGACAATGAAGGCTGCTCCAGACTGCCAGGGATATGAGGCTGAACATTTGCCCAGGGATCACCAAATAAATCCTGGTAGGTTTTCCCTAGCCCTTGAGGGCTTATCGCTTCTTGGTAAGCGTCATAAGGCAAAAGTAAATTGAAATAATAATGCAAGGCAGCCGACGCAGCATTTAACCAAGGATCAAAACGCTCTTCCCGTCCATCCTCAAATTCGATTGAAAGTAGCTTCATTGCCCGAAATCCATAATAACCGTTATTTAAGGTGTTGGCGGTCCAAATTAATTGGCTGTACAGCCCTTTGCGGGCGATATTATGGTAACCCAGAGGATAAGTTCTTTGTTCATCACTTGGCTTCGGATTTGATAATCCACCGGAATGAAATTCTAACAAGGCGATTAGCAAGGTAGGGGAAACACTGAAATGCTGAGCTACAATATCCACAATTTCACCGGCATTATGGTTTCCATTGGAAGCGTATTCTGTATAATCCTTCAGCCAACCGTCATGCTGGGCAATAAAAGCCGAACTATCGAAATCGCGCATCGCTGGTCCATTGACAAAAAGTTCATCAGGGATAATGCGGTAAGAATTTCCCCATAAGGGCACATAATAAATAGGGATTTTCATTGGCATGCCAGGCGGCATGGTTGTGGCTGAGAGCGGAATGAAAGAGTTGGCAGTTAATATTTCATCTACCGTGGTATTGAAACGAGCTGCTAATAGAGGCAAAGTATCTCCGCTCTGAGCTATGTAATCTACCAATTCTCCCGGTGCATATACTGGACGGGTAGCGTAAGGTGTTTTTTCCGGAGGAGCTGCTTGAGTGTTTATAGCCTCTTGAGCAATGTCCCAATTAAAGGGTGGATTAGAATCAGCAGTGGGGAAATTGCAACTGGTTAATATCACCATCCCAACTAAGCATAACCCCGTCCAGCGGGCTATTTTCATTCGGATGGAATGCTCTCTGTGTAGTTTAATAAGGAGTTGGACGTGCTGTAGCTGTAGGGCGCGTAATAATCGTTTCATACGATCCATAAGGGTGAGCGATAACCGTATCCCCATCCCGGGTTAGCGTTCCTTCATAAAGTTTTTTACCAGCATGAGCGATCCATCCTTCGAGATTAAAGGGAATTGTACCATCTGCCAGCACCCATTCTCCATTATATTTCCGGGCTATATGAACATGGGTACCTGTTGCCCGACCCCCCTCGCAGGAAGGATGCCCAATCCGATCACCCGCCTGAACTCTCGAACCCACAGGAATTCGGTCTTCTGTGGCAACATGCATATATAGGATAGACCAGCCAGTCTGCTCGAATCCATCGGCAATGCTGCCATCCTCGCCATCCAAATCTAAAAGGACTTCACCGAATTCCGAGCGGGTGATAACTCCATTGGCTACGGCGGTGATCCAGGCATCTGAATGAACACAACCACTTTCATAAGTGGCGGGTGCGAAATCTAGAGCTGCCAAGGCTCCTTCGGTTTCCCAGGCAACATGAGGACCACTTGTAAACGCCCATCGCCGGCCCGGTTCAAAGGGAAGAATTAATGGAGGCTGTCTAAGATTGGCTAGGATAAGTGGTTCATATTTTGCTGTTCGTTTCCAAACATCCCCAAACATCTTTTGATAGACTGCCGCAATTCCATAACTTGGATCGAGGGCGTTTTTCCAAATAGAAGCATCTTGATAAAAAGCAAAGTAATATTCTAATGCCACACTCCCGGCATTAATTTTAGGATCGATTGGAATATTAACACGATGACCCAAATCAATCTCCAGTAAAGAACCTCCACGCCAGCCATAATACCCCGCAGATAATCGAGAGGAAGCCCAACTTAACTGCCGAAACAATCCCTTCCGATGGTAATCTCCATTTCCAAGTAAATAATCCTGATCCACGTTCGATGGTAGGTCCCCCAAAACACAATCACAATGATATTCTAACAGCGCTAATAATAAACGGGGGTTAATAGAATTTTCCAACGCAACTCGCTGGATGATTTGGGCGGCGCTGGTCCAAGCGGTGCTCTTGAGATATTCACGATAATTTTTCAGCCAACCGTGAGTTTGGTCTAAATAAGCCTGGATATCAAAATCCAACGCGGTGGGGGAATATACAACCTCACTATCCGGAAAAAGCCAGCCTGGTTGGATAGTGGGAGTCATGGTTTTTGGGAAGGGAGAAGGAGTGATTGTAATTAAGGGGCGATTAGTACCCACCGGGCTAGGCGACGAGAAATTCCCGGTTGGATCCATTTGTAATAAGGAAGTTGATTGAGAGGGAAGAACCGATTCGGAAGGTGATGGATTTAAAGCCGCTAAACCCTGACTGCAAGCAGAACAGATAATCCCCATCCATAAAAGGATTAACCTAACCCGTTTCATTAAAAATCCTGCTCTTCATTATGGATCGCTGTCGGGGTAGGTGATAAAGGATATATTGGAAGCATTGCTATTGGCAATCACTTTTTCTTCTCCCCTAGTTAAATAACCTTGATATGCCTCTTCACCAGCATGGGCTATCCAGCCGCTCAGATCAAATGGGATCGGTCCATCCGCGGCAATCCATTCGCCATTAAACTTACGAGCAATATGGACATGAGTGCCTGTGGCAATCCCACCTTCGCAAGATGGATGCCCAAGCCGGTCTCCTTTGTCCACCCAAGACCCCACCGGGATGCGATTTTCCGACGAAACATGTAAATAAATAATCACCCAGCCGGTTTCTTCCTTGCCATCTCCATCTAAATCTAAGACAACCAGACCTCGATCAGAACGGACGACCAACCCCGATGCCGAAGCAGTTACCCATGCCTTTGATTCGACACAACCAGATTCAGCCGCCGCAGGAGCAAAATCTAGGGCAGCATAAGAACCATCATGCTCCCAGGCACCATGCGGACCACCCGTGAAACTCCAAAGTTTGTTGCGCTCAAAAGGTAAGCTCAGGGTAGGTTGAGTCAACCCAGGCGGGTAAAGTGGTTCCACACTTTGTGCCCTTGCCCAATCATCCCCAAACATCTGCTGGTAGAAAGCCGGGAAACCTCGATCGGCATCTACTGCCATAACCCAAGTCTTGCTGTCAGATATTTGAGCAAAATAATACTGTAATGCCACACTGCCAGCATTTAAATCTGGTGCAAGGCGAACTTTATAGCGGTCATCGAGAAAACTTAAATCAGTCAGACGACCTTCCCGCCAGCTGTAATAACCAATGGACAATTGATTCACTGCCCAAACAAGCTGATGAAATAACCCTTGAGTTCCTTGATCATGATATCCCAACGGATATAGCTCTTCTTCTTCTGTGGTAGGTTGGCCACTCACCCAATGGCTTTGGTAATCTAATAATGCGAGTAGCAGGCGTGGGTTGATCGAATTTTCCAATGCAACCCGCTCGACGATTTGAGCACCATTTAAGGTGCCTGTACTTTTCATCCACTCTTTGTAATCGCGTAATTTACCAGATGTTTGGGAGACGTAAGCGGCGATATCGAAGTCGGCAGCAGAAGGTGAATAAACCAATTCTGAATCAGGCAAAATATGGGTTGATGTGGTAGTGTTGGCAATCCGACGTGGAATCATCAAGAGCTGACCGGGCTGAAAGAGTGTTTTTTCCGGAATCGGATCAGGAGAGAGAATTTCAGCTTGGGTAACTCCAAAACGCACTGCTACAGCATTTAAGGTATCGCCAGCTTGGGTGTAATATAAAAACGGGATCGAAGCTGGTGTTTCTGTGGGATTATTCTGAAAAGGCAACGCCTCCGTGATTGTCGGAGTTGGAGGAAGATTTAGTTCAGTGGGACGCGCAGTATTGAGAGGGGTGGTGGTGACCGCATAAGTGGGTGGAAGGGTGCCAGCTAACAAAGCTAATTCACTTGGTAAAGTTGGCGAGGCATACGGTGGAATAAAATAAGCGCTCTGCCCACAAGCTAAGCTAAATAAACACCAACCTGTTCCCATCATTAATAATAAAAAGTGGTTTTTCTTCATTATCGGCTGATTTTATTTTTCTCAGAAGGACCCGATTCCGCTTGAACAATCACCCCATCCCGCTCCAGGGTTCCTTCATATTCCAGACCCGTGCCAGCGGAAACCCAGCCATCCACAACAAAAGGGATACCTTGATCAGCTGGTATCCATTCGCCGTTATAACGTCTGGCGATATGAAAATGGGTTCCATTTGAAATTCCCCCTTCACAAGAAGGATGCCCAATCCGGTCGCCAGCTTTTAAATAAGTTCCATTTTTAACTTTATCGCGAGATGCGATGTGCATATACAAGATGACCCATCCGGTTTGTTCAAATCCATCGGCTGGAGAACTAGCCGCGTCTACATCTTGAATAACTAACCCATCCCCTACTCGAAGGACTGGGCCATTTGCGAGAGCGACTACCCAAGCATCTGATTCCACACATCCGAACGTATCCGTATCCGGTGCAAAATCTAAAGCTGCCCAGGCAGAACCACTATCCCAGCCAGGATGAGGACCACCCGTGAGAGCCCACTTCACATCCCTCTCAAAAGGAAGCTGAAAAATGGGCTGTTCTAAATTGAGCGGAATAAGTGGCTCGATAGCATAATCAAAAGGGTAGCCAAATAAATTGGAGTAAGTCTTGAAAAAGCCATCCTGAGAAACTGCCTGTTTCCACTCTCCAAAAGGTAAAAGCTGCGCAAAATAATATTGCAACGCGGCAGTTCCGGCATTGATCGTTGGGTCAATGGGCACCACCCGCCCATCTGACATTGTCCAACTTGCCGCACCATTTACCCGCCAGATATAATACCCATAATTTAGCTGATTAGCAGCCCAGGCTAACTGATGATACAAACCTTTGCGGTCTTTATTGATTAAACCAAAGGGGTAATTTTGTTCAGCGGTTTTTAAAGAACTCGAAGATAGCCAATGACTTTGATGCTCTAAGAGAGCTAATAATAGACGTGGATTCACAGAATAATCTTGTGCAATCTGTTGAAAAATCTGAGCTGCATCTTGGGATTGATCGTTTATTTTCTCACTATAATGCGCAATCTTTCCTTTTTGTCCTTTAATAAAGGCTGCAAGATCGAATCCAACGCTGCTAGGACTATAGACCAATTCCGAATCAGGGATCAATTTAAAGGTAGAGCTAAATCCTTCTGGAGTAGGGACTGGGATGCGCAATTCTTGCCCGACATTCAGTAGATTTGGATCGCTGAGTTCATTTGCCTCCATGATCTGTTCTATACTGACCCCATAGGCTTGAGCGATGGAGCCTAAGCTATCCCCAGCTTGGACGACGTATTTTTCTTCTTTACCACGGATTCTGGGTACCTGATGAGGTGCATCTGGAGTGGGGGTAAGGATCAGTGCTCCTGGAAGACGAGTGGGGGGGAGAAACGAAAAAACCGTTGGCTGGGGAGCTTCAGTTCGTCTACCCGGTACCTGCCAATTCGGTTCATCAGAAAGGGCACTTCTGGCACAAGCCAATCCTGTGCAAAATAAGAATATTATTGAGACTTTGTAGGCTAATTTTCGCCTTGAAACTTGCATGCCGAACCTCAAAAACCAATTCTACACTATTAATGGCATGATTCCGAAACTATGATACCCCAAATCTTCTATAATCACACCCTATGGTACCCATTGCGGGCTGTATCCCCCACTGACTAATCGCTGGTTTTGACTGCCATCTCTCTGGATCAACCATATTTCAGACGGAGCGGTGGGATCCATTTGATTAAAGCGCATATATGCCACCTGGGTTCCATCGGGACTCCAGGAAAAATCATAATGGTTATATTGAGCTTCCAATAATAATGCCCGAGTTTGGAAGGTTTTGACATCCATCATCCAAATCTGCCTTCCTGGTGTCCATTGTAATGGATCGAGGTATTTTCTAGCAAAGATCAGACTTCCCCCATCCGGAGCAAATTGAGCAGCCGCATCTTCGACATTATTGGATTGGGTTAAATCAATCATCTTCTTTTCAAAAAGATCATAAAGCAGTAAATGGCTGGAAGGAATTCCCTCATCCGGCGGAACCACGATTTCGGCAAAGACAAAACTTTGTCCATCGGGCGACCAGCTTGCTTTACCACCGGTTTGACAAGCAACTGACCCGATTTCACTTTTGATCTGTGGGTCATAAAACCGATACATCATACTGGTCTGATCGTAATAAGCGAGAATATTCTTGGTTGACCACAGAGGATACTGCACCTGGCTTCCTCCGTCTGGTAATTGGATCAAACTCCACTCCGGATTATCCTGAAAATCCAGCAGCCAGATATGGGTTTCCGATTGGGATTCATGTAAATTCGTCAATCCAAAAGCCAGATATCTCAGCGAAGGTGATAAAACCGGAGAAAGTACCTGACCAGCAGGGAAAGTACGTACCAATGAAGGTGTTCCAGCAATGCCGTCCATAGAATAAATCGCACTCCCCTGATCAGTACGGACACTCATCCAGATTTGTGCTCCATTCGGGCTGACCGAAAAATCTAAAATTTCCCCCACGGTTAGGGTTAGGTTTTGTTGTTTTCCAAATAGCGGATCAAGGAGATAAGGTGCAGCCGGGCTATCTAGCGGATATAGGTATAAGATCTTTGGGCTGCCTATCGTGAAAGACCATTCCTTCCCATTTAGCATAGTCAAGCGCGGGAAGTGCAGCGCCCAGCTGCCTTTTCCCAAACTGACCTTCACAGTTGCTCCACTTTGCCAGGGCTTTTGAGGAGTAAAGATAAGTGTATTATTTTCCCAGGTAACTTGTCCCATTTGGGAAGGAGAAATTTTCAGACGAGCCGTAACCGATGCCGGATCCATCATTCGAGTAAAACGAAGGCGTATGGACGTACTGCCCGGCACTTGAGTAGCTTGACCAACGGGTTCAATTTCTGCCAAGCGGGGTGAAGATAGATAAAATAGCCCCCCTAAAAAAATAATGATTAGGAACACCCCAAAGGGCAAGCGTGCTTTTCTCACAATATTCGAATTATAATCAATTTAATTCAAGGAGGTTTTTAGAAAAACAGATTAATAACCTAAACAATGAATTGATTAACTGATTTCTTCTTAAGAACTAACTTGAAAAGCTTTGTCTGCCACATACACTAGCGAAGAAACACATTGAGTTAAATCATAATTGAGTGGAAAACCAATTAAGTGCGCCGGACAGCCTGAATGACAATCGGTTGCACCGAATCGCGGGACTGGAATAAAAGCTTGGGGTAATTTCGCCAAAGCTTGACTCCAGACACACTCTAAAGGCTGGGGGTTTAATGAATAATAGATGGTCAATTTGTGTCCTTGAGGCAACAAATAATCAATATGCCATGTCGGCTGCTGATGCTGGTTTTCTAAATGATGGTTAATCCTGCCATTCAATCCCCCGCCTCCAAATGCGTTACCACAGTAAAAGTACATTCCTTTTGGAAAATAACAAACCCCTAAACGACCCACTGAAATTTTATGTTCTTCAGTTAGCCTAAATAATAGCGCGTAGCTACCTTTCTTTAGGCCAATCTCCAAAATCGGCAATAAAAGAGAAGAATGCTTAATTTAACTCCTCCAAATAATTAGATTTAACCAATTTGAAATAGGTTAATCGAATAGGATTAGGTGTAGAATAATATTATAAAATAATTATATCCTCAAGGAGAAATCCATGTCAATCGTCTTGGATGGTTCCAAATTAACTGTTGAACAGCTCGTTCGGATCGCTCGTTTTAATGAGAAAGTCGAACTTCATCCTCAAGCTTTGGAGCGTATTAAAACCTGTCGAGCCATGCTCGAAGATAAAATTAAAGCCCACGAAATCATGTACGGCGTCAATACCGGTATTGGAGAGTTTTCGGAAGTGGTCCTTAATGATGAGCAAGTGATGCAATTTCAACGTTACCTCATCTACAATCACGCGGCTGGGATCGGCGATCCTGCTCCGATCGAATATGTACGGGCAGCCATAGCAGGTCGGATTAATGTCCAGGCTCATGGCAACTCTGGATGCCGTCCTGAGATCACCCTTACTTTGGTGGATATGCTGAATAAAGGAGTCACCCCAGTAGTCTGCCAGAAAGGATCCGTGGGGGCTTGTGGTGATCTAGCACCTATGGCTCAGATGGCTTTACTTCTTATGGGAGAAGGGGAAGCCTGGTATCAAGGCGAGCGTTTACCAGGCCGGATTGCCATGGAACGAGCTGGAATTCCTATTCCAGATCTGCAAGCCCGTGATGGTTTAGCCACCATTAATGGCTCGAATTTGCTCACTGCCATGTCGGCGTTGCACCTTTATGACATGAACCGCTGGCTAAAACAAGCTGAAATTGCTGCCTCGATGAGTTTAGAGGCATTACTTGCCAATTTAAAACCGTATGATGTCCGCCTTCATGAATTGCGTGGCTTTCCTGGTGCAATTCGGAGTGCCAAAGCAATCATGAAATGCATCAATGGTTCTGACCTTGCCACTGGAAAAATGAAAACCAAAGTGCAGGATGCCTATTCTATGCGGTCTACCCCTCAGGTGATTGGGGCTGCCCATGATGCCATCGCATACGCCAAAAAGCAGGTCGAAATTGAACTAAACGGGGTCGGAGACAATCCGATATTTCTCCCCGAATACAAGCTCACCCTGACTGGGGCAAACTTCCAGGGTTCGCCAGTTGCTTTGCCGATGGAAATGGCGGGCACTGCGGTCACAATGGTCAGTGTGCTTTCTGAACGTCGACTCAACCGTCTGACCAACCCTGCTTTAAGCGTAGGTTTACCGGCTTTTCTCACGAAGGGTGCCGGTATGTTCTCGGGTTTAATGCTGAGCCAATACACCGCCGATATGCTCATCGTCGAGCAACGCATCCTATCCGCGCCAGCGACCATCCAATCCATTCCTGCCGCAGCCGACCAAGAAGATTTTGTCTCAATGGGGATGAATACCGCCATTAAAAACGGTCAAATTCTGGATAATGCCTATGGAATATTGGGTATTGAATTTATTGCAGCTGCCCAAGCGCTCGACTTCCGTGATTTTCAACCCGGCAATGGTGTAACCAAAGCCAAAGAGGTCATTCGCCGCCATGTTGCTCACTTGGACGAAGATCGTCCGCTTTATCCCGATCATAATAAGATGAAAGAAGTGGTTAAATCGGGTGAGATTCTGGAAGAAGTGGAAAAAGCTGTCGGGAGTCTAGAAGAGTAATTCCTTCCCTGTCTTGTACAATCATCAAGAAATAAAGAGCCTGATCAATTTTCTGATCCTGGTCGTCTTCGATATTGGCGAAACTTTCTTTTCACCTCAACCGAAGTGCCAAAGTTAATTAATAATCCATCATCAATACCAGCAGCCGTCAAATAATTGACCAATTGGATCTCCGGTTCTTTGGTCAAGTTTAGGACGGCTTTTAATTCCAGAATTAAATGGTCTTCTACCAATAAATCCGCGTAATAATCTCCGACCAACTCATTGTGATAAAAAACTGGGAGGGGGTATTGTTGCTTAACATCCAAGCCCATATTTGCCAATTCAATTCGGAGGGCATTTTCGTACACCTTTTCTAAAAATCCACTCCCCAGTTCGTTGTGGACTCGATAAGCGCAACCAATGACTTTTTCGGTTAATTCATCTATGGACATATTTCCTCCGAATTCTATTTGACAGAATTGACAAGATTATCAAGATTTTGTTATTAGCTATCAACTAAATCAAACTATTATCCTTATGTAGTATATCCAACAATTCATTCCCTTCATCTTGTAATTACCAGTCAGTTTTCTTCAACTTATCAATCTTGTCTTTTTAATCTTATCACACCCGCCAATCCTGTCTGTATTT
>DHFN01000199.1 GCA_002402275.1 Anaerolineales bacterium UBA4823 | reverse complement strand
ACCGCCAGGGCAAAATTCCTATCAACCAATGCTTGAATTCGTCCATTTCAAGCGTTAATTGAGTTGAGCGTTCTTGATGATTTCGGAGTGGAAAGGTGGAGACCTGAAGTCAAATGCCTGTCCCGCTCAGGTGACCAGGAAAGAACTTTGGCGGAGTAGCGCAGCAGAGGAGTGACCAAGAAGTGGTGCTGAGGTGTTAACACCCCCTCTTAAGAGGGGGACCGCGAAACGGGGGGGGGGTGACAGCCCTGCCCCGAAACGAAGTTGTGGGGTGAGGCCCGTTTACGGGAGTGGGCGAAGTCCAGCCAAAGGCTGGTTCGGCGTAACCGGGGGGTGAGGGTTTTAGTTGTAGGGGAGACCTGCCACGGTCTCCCGGTGTACGTGTTATCTCCCGATCCTACCGGTGTTTCCGATCACACCGGTCCCACGATCGCACCGGTCTCACGACCGAGTGCGGAACCTGACCGTCAGGTCTCCCACAGCACACGATCGCACTGGCCCCTTGCTTAGAACCCCTTTAGTGGGCTTACCGTTCGTGGGAAGCGACCGATAGGTCTCAGGTTTTAAGTAATCCGTATATTAACGTAGATTTGCGATCAGATTCCTCGCATGATGAAGCCACCGACTAGAACTAAACAAAACAGAGCCTTTTCTGATGCTATAATTTAAGAGTTAATATGCATAACAATTAAACTGGTGGGCAATCGCCTGGTAGGTTTCCCACCTTGAAAGGGGTTCTATGGCTTACTATCTGGATTTATTCTCACCCAATACTTATGAGGCTTTCTTAAACTCTTCCAAGGATATTACGGGTTTTCGATTGAAGCAAAAAAACGCTGCCATGAGAATTAAGATTGGGGACATTCTGATTTGCTATTTGACTAAAGTGTCCAGGTGGGTGGCAGCTTTGGAAGTTACCAGCGAGATGTTTGAGGACTCTACTCCTCGTTTTACATCTGCTGATGACCCATTCGTCATTCGATTCAAAGTAAAGCCATTAATTCTGCTTAAAGCAAATTTGGGGATCCCAATAAGAGAAAATGAAGTGTGGAATAATTTATCGTTTACTTCACATTTATCTAAAGAAGGTTCCCAATGGACAGGCCCTTTACGATCCAGCCTCAAAAAGCTTGACCAAAAAGATGGTGATTTCTTACTACGTTTATTAACAACGCAACTGAAGGACCCCATCGAATATCCTTTAGATGAAGACCTTTATCAAAAATACTTCCAGCGAACAATTACTATCCATCAGACTGTGGTACCTGTTTCAGTTCCAGACGATTCCAATCATCAAGCCGACGAGGTTGTTGAGGAGAAGGAAGTCAGGGAATCTATTAAGATACAAGCACTCCTTTCGAAGATTGGTGAAAAAATGGGGTTCAAGATTTGGTTACCTAGAAATGACCGCAATCTTGTATTACAAGAGTGGCAACCAGAAGGCGATATCCTCTTGAATTCCCTACCATTGAACTACGATATTGTAACTATCAAAACTATCGAGCAGATTGATGTATTATGGCTAAAAAGAAGATCTATTGTCAGGGCTTTTGAGATTGAGCATACTACCTCAATCTATTCGGGTATTCTCCGTATGGCAGATCTTTTGGCGCTCCAACCTAATATGGATATTAAGCTCCACATTGTTGCACCAGAGGAAAGAAAAGATAAAGTCTTTTCTGAAATCCAAAGACCCGTCTTCTCTCTCCTGGAAAAAGGAGCTTTATCACAATATTGCACTTATCTTTCATATGATAGTATTCGGGAATTGTCCCAAGAAAAACATTTAGGCAATCTCTCTCATACTGTGCTCGAGGATTATGAAGAGTATGTTGATTAATTTTAGAAAGGTTGGATATGGCAGGAAATAGCATTACCCGTGGGAACGCCAGTCAGTTCTTTGTGGCAGGCGAACTATGTCGCAGGGGTTATTCCGCAGTGGTGACCCTTGGTAATACCCCCAACACAGACATCCTTTGCTCCAATATTACAGGCACTAAGTTTGTTCATATCCAAGTTAAAACATACGTACCTGGTATTAGAACTTGCAGCGTTGGAAAGAAGGCGGAAATTTATTATGGTGATAATTTCTTTTGGGTGCTGGGTGGCATCCCCCATCCGGACACTGACAAAAGTTTTGAGTATTACATCATTCCCAGTCTGGTAATGTCGGAAAATGTATGTAACCAACACCGGGCATGGCTTTCTGTCAAAGGGAAAAAAGGTCAGCGCCATAACGATAGCAACGTAAGGGGCGTGCTCTTACCTCCTCGAACCTCTCATGATTATTGGGATATTTCCCCTTACCTCAACAGGTGGGATCTTATCGAAGAAAAATTAATATAACCTGATCCCCATAAACTGAAAAGAGTCTCATGTCCTTATACCAACCTATTCTGAACGCCCTTTTGCACTACAAAACTATCTTCGATCAAGAAGAACTCACCCCAGCAAAATGTCCTGAAGCCGTCAATCTCATTCATGAAAACAGTTTTGCCTTCATATCCGCTTGCTGTCTTGATAGAGGTACTAAAGCTGAGATTATCTGGACCATTCCGTATTGGATCTTCCAGCAGGTTGGTCATTATGATCCTCTGCGTTTTTACAGCCTTAGCCTCAGTCAGATTAGTTCTCTCTTTGATCGTCTTTCTCAGAAACCCCGTTATACCAATGCTGCGCCGCGTACCTTTCAGGATATCTGCAGGATAGTGGTTGAAGACTTTTCAGGTCATGCGGAAAAAATCTGGAAAAATCGATCAGCAATGGACGTAAAACGCACCCTTCTGTCTGTCTATGGTGTTGGCAGCGGTATCGCTAACATGAGTCTCGTTCTGATAGAAGGTTTGTATCAAATCACTTTCTCAGACTTGGATTATAAAAACATGGATATCAAGCCTGATGTCCACACGATGCGCGTCCTATATCGTTTAGGCGTTTCCCCTTCTGTCAATGAAATGGAAGCAATACTGGCAGCTCGGAGGATCAGCCCTTCTTATTCCGGGGCAATTGACGGTCCGTTATGGTCTATCGGTAGAAATTGGTGTCACCCGGCTAACCCCCAGTGCGCCTCATGTCCTCTTAATTCCTGTTGTGAAAGGATTGGATTGTGAAACGAATCGTATTAATATCATGTGTCAAAACGAAATTGGATCACCCTGCAAAAGCGAAGGACCTTTACATTAGCGATCTGTTCAGAAAAAATCTTGCTTATGCCCATAAATTGAAACCCGATCATATCTTCATCCTCTCCGCCAAGTATGGGTTACTAAATTTGAATGATCGCATCGCGCCTTATGAAAAAACGCTCAACACAATGCCAGTTTTTGAAAGGAAAGCTTGGTCAGATGGAGTGATCTCAACGCTTCGCCAATATGCCAACCTTGATCAGGATGAGTTTGTCTTCTTCGCAGGCGACAAATATCGGGAATTTCTGCTGCCACAAATCCGCCACTACATAATTCCCTTTGAAGGTCTTTCATTCGGAAACCAACTGAAAGCTTTGAATAAAGCCCTCGGGTCCTAGTCCAACAATTCTCTAATCAGGATTGCTTGTCTTTGTGAAATCTTGCCTGTGTCCATCAAGGCAACAATCCACAATGAATTCGTCATTAATGATTACCGAAACGTCAAGAGATTTACTTAAATAAGAAGACATAAGTGATTTGGTCGCATAGCCTTCTACATGTTTTCCCTTCTGCTGAAGGTATTCAACTACTTTAGCAAAATCACTATCTCCCGAAACTAGAACTGCGGTTTCATATGTATCAAGATAAGAGATCATATCAATCGCCAAGGCAATGTCAACGCCTTTTTCAACATAGACAAAACCCTTTTTATCGAAGGATTCCCTTCTTTCAAGTCTTCCTTGTACTACCTTGAAGTAAGGTAATCTAGAGATGGCGTTAATGAATTTTTGTTGTTTCTTGTAAGCATCATCATTGTCAGATTGGTTGGGCATTGCAAAATAATAATAGACTCGTCGTAGATTTCTCCCAGCCACCAGCTTCGATACCAACTTTTGCAAATCTATAGCACAACCAGAAAGATCTCTTCTCAATCCATGAAAAAGGTTAGAGCCATCAATAAAGACAGAAACATTTTCTACCATCATAACCCCTTCTAAAAAATTGACCCAAGATTGGAGAGAGTCAATCTTGGGGAGTTATATTAACCGGTATTCGAAACAGTCTCAATACTGGTGAGTTAATTATTCCAATTGTACTTTTTTTCTTGGATTTGTCAAGCAACCATTGGATGTTATGTAAGAGGAACATGATAATGTCCTATAGTAGCAAAATTGAAATGTCTTAATTAATATTAGGAGCTATGACATGGACAATCGAAATGAGTAATACAGAATTAGCCTGCAAGTCAGAAGATGAAGGGGCAATAGATCAACGGATCACACAAAAAGCTAGTAGCTATTAGATTGGGTTGGGTGGACTTTTTATGCCGTCAAAGATACCCACAAACCATTCTCAAACATGAAACATGTAACCCACCAAATTGCAAGCCAGCTATCCGTGTATCAATCCAACCAACGATGGCGCGGTTCCGTCTCCAATCCGCCGATACGAGCGCAATTTTTGGTGGATTTGAAACACACCCAAAACGTAGGCATACGTGAAAGCTGGCAACCTGACAAGGCTCATTTGGAATAGGCAGGCCAATTCCCTACAAGGATTCATCACGACCAACCGTGGAAAAGGTTTTATGGCATAATATTCATAATACTCAACCAAGCTTCGGGCAGGATCGAGGGGTTCGTGGAAAACAAATCAACAGCCTTTTCACCAACGGTTAACCGCGACGTGTTAACCGATGTCGTTCGTTCTGTCCTTCTAAACGAGTCCGTAGAAGTCAAAACCTGGCATCTCCAGCAGATCGGAGGTGGATTCGGGAACCCCGTTAGCGTTGGATTATTCCGTGTTCAAGGTATTGCCAGTGACGGCGATTTTGAAAGAACCTGGACGGTTATCCTGAAGGTCCTGCAATCTCCAGAAAACATTGGTTTGAAGGATATGGGCGGGAGCGAAGACATGACCCATTGGAATTATTGGAAGCGTGAACCGCTGGTCTATCAGTCCGGCATCCTGGACCAGTTGCCGGAAGGGTTGGCGGCGCCGCGCTGTTACGCGGTGGAAGAGCTGCCGGGGGAATTGGCACATTTATGGCTGGAAGACATTCAGGATATGCACAAGGGTGCCTGGTCGCTGCAACGTTACGCTCTGACAGCCTGTCAGCTTGGACGGCTGAATGGCATGTATAGCAACAAAAGCAGTTACCCTGAATATCCCTGGTTGGGAAGAGATATCCTCCGGCAATGGTTGCATATGCTATCCCCGACCGAAGTGCCATGGGACCACCCGCTTTTATTAAGTCACTATCCCGAACCTGATGAGAATCCATTTATCCAATTGGTGTTCCAGCATGAGCGCTTTCTTGAAAAACTTGACTTGTTACCCATAACCCTTTCGCATGGCGACACCTACCCGACTAATTTCATGTCCAGGATCGATTCTGAAGGCAGGGTGCAGACGGTTGCCCTGGATTGGGCGCTGCTGGGTCTGCAGCCACTTGGGTATGATCTTGGTCAGTTTGTTTATGGGGCAATGAACAATCTGAACGGTATGGATCAAAAAGAAATCATTGACACATTGTTTGAAGCTTATGTTCAGGGCTTGCGGGACGAAGGCTGCAACCTGGATGCGGATTTGTTGCGGTACGGCTTTGCGGTTTCTGCGGCTCTGCGGGTTGGTCTGTTCCAGTTCTATTTCTTACTTCAAGCAATCGAAGAAGGGAATGCAGAAGAAGGCATGAACGAGATTGCTAAAACTCTCCCGAGCCGTTTGAGACGCTCATGGCTCGTGAAGCCTTCCGATTGTTGGGAGGATGATTAACTAACCCACAATCCAAGCTAAATTTCCGAAATCAATTCACTACGAAGGTGGGCACGGACCTTAGCAGGGAACCCTTACACTGGGCAGGTCGAATAAATAGGGGTAGCAAGGAAACCATCCGCGTCGATTTCGAAAGGGCAGGGTAGGGGCTGGTTCTGAACCAGCCCGTACATTAGAACCCACCCTACTGCAAACAGAGAGACAGCCAGGGTTGCTTAGCATTTAGTCAATCTTTTGCCATGCAAGCGCCAAAGCATAGGATATCCATATTATGGTGGGTTCAACCCTTAACAGGGCAGGA
>DHFN01000003.1 GCA_002402275.1 Anaerolineales bacterium UBA4823 | reverse complement strand
TCCTGAGAACGGAAATAGACGGTATCGCCACTCGTAACTGTCGCTTGAACCTTAGCAACTGTAGCCCATGCAGTCGCATCAGAAAGGCCATCAAGATTGTCATTGCCCCCATTTTTGACATAGTACGTTGCTGCCCATGCGGGACTGGCAGAGAGGAGAATGAGGAAAAGAGAGAAAATGAGTGCGCAACGCATGAGGGGTAATATAGAGATGCCGTGGGTCTCGAAATATCGGTTTCGCGTTTTATTATCTTCGGGACAGGCACCATGTGCGCCGCGCGGCTGCAGAAATAACTGTGCCATGTGATTGACCATAGCACGTTGAAATACCATATGTTGACTCCAATACTATCGGTCATGGAGTTTGCCTCAAGTGCGACAATAGAACTAAGAACGGCAACGTTTACAGCAAGCCCAGAGTAGTCTTCGGTGCTCATCTTTCGGATTTTAAAGAAATAAACATAGAATCCTGTAATGAGTAATGGGTAGGCCAGTTCCCCTATAACACCATACTGACAGCATAGGTTAAGTAATCGTTATGAGAATTAGATTTTACCGTTGCACTCCCAAGACCGGATTGGGGTGGTTTACTCATTTTGAGCGCACGGATTCAGATTAAGGTTAAAAAATGAATTGTTCACTTGCAAGATTAACTGACCATGATATATATATCACGCGTTTGACAGACTCAAATTCCATTACAATGGGAAGGAAGAAATGCGCAATATTTCTCAAAATAATGGTCTCGTTGGTACGGAACCCACTTTTGAAAATTTGTGCCAATATTAAGGTTTCACCCATGAAACAGACAATCACCTGTTTTCCTGAGAAGGTACCCTTAAAATATATTCAGCGTTATTTACAGCGATATATACTGGAACATATTATAGGTCGCGTCCTTAGATGGCCGCTCGAAGAAACATGGTTACAACCCACTGATTTAATTTATAATTCATGCCGATGTGCCATCTATCAGTATCTTTCCCATATAAACAAAGCTCACCCTCACCTAACTACGAAGCCACTGGTGCTGATCCCATCGCTTCACTGCCGAAGTCAAGTGGAAGCGGCTCTGGCTGCAAGTTACACAACATCCTTTTACCGGGTGAATCGGGATCTAACCGTGAATGAGGCAGACGTAGTGCGATATGTGCAAGGGCATTCTGGGCTTGTAGTGTTATGCCTTGTTCATTATTATGGTTTCCCCCCTGCAGGGCTTAATATACGACATCTGCTTAATTACACCCATCACCCACTATTCATCCTGGAAGACGGCGCCCATGGGTTATTCAGTCCCATTGGGCATGTGGGAGATGCCTCTGTGTATTCCCTCAGCAAATCCTTACCCGTGCGAGATGGTGGTGTTTTACGCCTGTGCCAAGACCATCCTCCTATTGGCCTCCATCCAACACCCTCTCCATGGTCGTTTGTGGCCCAGTTGAACCCCGTTATCAAGGCTATTTTGAAAGCAACGCCACTATATACAATACGGTCTTTGATAAAAACCACATTAACCAGGAGATTAGCTGCACGTAACACCACCGTAACTCAACCAAATAAGCATGTAGAAAAAATGTTTACGGCTGCCCATGCCAACGTCCCCGCTGCGCCCCTGACTCACGTAGTTATCAGTCAGCTATCTCAGGCCACAGCCCATGTGCGGGAATATCGCCAGCGGAATTTTACCTATCTTGCCCAACACGTTTCCAATCTCCCTAATATTAAACCTTTGTTTGCCTCGTACCGCAAAGAGTTTGAAATGGGTGTTTCTCCTTTGGCCTTCCCTATTATCACGTCTAACCGTGATCGGCTCGAAAGCCGCCTGGCCGATGAAGGCATAATCACATTTGCCTTTGGCCGAGAACCCCATAAGAGCCTCAATATGCACGACATTCCAGAAACCCAGTGGCTCATGGACCACACCCTTGCCTTACCATGCCACCAAGACCTTAGCCAAACAGATCTGCAGCGAATCGTCACCGCTGTCATCCGGTCCATTTAACTCTATTATAGTGCTTCCAGCAACTATTCCTGAGACGCCGTTGTTCTCAAAATGTCGGTTTCGTGTCTCAGCCTGTAACGAACATACCCAGTTTGCGCCCCCAAACTGCAGAAGTAGCTATACCAGATCAGGGACCATATTACATTAAAATACCATCTGTTGACATTACTATGATCGGTCATGGAGTTTACCGCAATCGCTACAGCAACACCGAGTCCAGCAAGATGTATGGCAAACATATTGGGGTCACCGATTATGTTCTTTGGCACTTTAAAGAAGAAAATCAGCAAAGCCACAACGAGAATTGGATAGGCCAGACCTCCTATAAAACCATAACTTACAAAATAGGTTAAGTAATCGTTATGAGGATTAGATTTTACCTCGTCGCCTACCGTTAAGGTCAATCCAACACCTTCTGGATGTTTAAGGAAATAATCAATGGCACGCGCCCATAGCACGAGCCTGTCAGTATCCGCATTCTCAACACGATGTTCGTAACGTTTTCCCAGGTACTCCTGTATACTCGGTGGAGAAAGACTGTATGTCAGGAACAGCATGCAGCATACGACAGCCAATGGTAAAAGCACCTTTGTTACGCTGCCCGTACGGTACTTCATGTAGAATATAGCTGCCAAACCGCAAATACTTGCAAAAATGCTTCCAAAACTACCGGTGGCAAGCAAAAGAAAAACGCTCGAGACCAAACACGCACTTGCGAGCAGCCTGTACCTGCCCCTGACCTGCGAGACGGTTACCGCTGTTGACGCGCAGAAGAGGGCTGCCAGTATATAGCCAACATCCGTTCTCTGAAAGTTTACAAAGACCTTACCAAGTTGGTAGTGGAGGTAACCTTCAGCCAAGCTTGCCTCGTGCAAGGAAGCTTCCCATGGGTTTGCCACGGTTCCGAACAATTTTGCTGAAATCAGTATCAATGTCGATGGGACGATCAGACAAAACAAGAGGCCCTTGAGGTTTGCGGCGTGATCTGGACTCTCGCTCATTCTCAGGTAGACCACAGGCAACAACAGGAACGGCGCCAGAAAGAAATTGAACGCAAATGTTACTTGCCGCATCATGTCGCGTACTACATCGCCCGACATCCAGTTGATTGAGCTGGTAAAGATGCCAAGCACTGCCAAAATTGCCGGCACATACATCCATGCCGGAAGCCGGAACAAATACCGCGTGTTAAAGACTGCAAACCAAAGGGCAAATATGAGATTGCAGGAGAACTGAAATCTGGATATAGAGATTGGAGTTGCCGCCGAAATCGAGACCAGGAATATCCAGGGACGGGGATCATTCTTCCATAGTAGGGTTATAAAAATTGATAAGGCCAGAAAAGAACCAAAGAACGCATATGAATGACCTAAAAAGATGGAGGCAGCAATGATTGCCATCCCCAGAAAAAAAGCAACAACAGATTTCTTTTCCGGCACTTCCGTAAAATTGGAAGGAGTCGCATTGTACGAAGTGCTTGAATGATCATTCACGGCTTGCACAAACTTGTTATTCCCGAATATCACGTCTCACCTTTCGTCAAGGTGACCAAAGCCACATAGTCAACTAAGGTTCTGGCTGCAGGACCTTGCATAAACCCTAAAGCTTTATTATTCTACTTTGCCCTGGCACAAGGTAGTCTAAACTCTTAAATACATTACGAGAAAATCGATTGACAATTTTATTTGGCCTGATCCGGTATTTTCTACAAATTGTAAGATAAAACGTTAAAAGAGGGTGTTGCATTGTCATGCCGACTTTGCTTCGGTAGCGGTCATAGTAATCTACCAGGTCTAAATCCAAACACTTAGCAAGCAGTTGAAAATTAAGTTTTCGCCATGCCTCTTCACCACATAACTCCTTTATGTCGCTTTCGTATTTGCTGATAATATAATGCCATCCTTCCACATGCTTCGTCGCGCTTCCTGAGATCGCATCTCCACTGCCGGCGTGATACACCATTAATGGTTCTTTCAGATGAATAATTCTGCAATATTTGGCGAGGCGTATCGATGTATCCCATTCCTGAAACGACGGCACCTGTTCATCCAGATATCCAATTTTCTCCAAGGCCTTTTTTGACGTTATTATTGTCGGATAGGGCGGGGCAGGTGACTGTAGTAGTGTGGAATATTGATTTTCACCTTCCAAAACAGGCAATAGACGAATGCTCTTTATCCCGCTTGCCTTATCAAAGCGATATGCGTTGGAGAATACAAAACTCCATGGATTATAATCCGCACTTGCTAAAACAGCAACCTGTTTTGCCAGCTTTTCCGGAAGCCATTCATCATCTGAATCGTGAAAGGCTATCCAGTCGGCTTTTGCTTCACGAATTCCTCTGTTGCGTGCCCCTTGCGCCCCGACATTTTTTTTAAGGACGACACAGCGAACACGTGAATCAGGATAGCTGCGAACAATAGAGACTGTACTGTCCGTGGAGCAATCATCAACTACAATTACTTCCAGATTCTTATACGTCTGGGTCAAAACAGAGTCAAGGCAATAAGATATCGTATTCTGGCGATTAAAAGCCGGTATCACCACTGAAATGAGGGGATTATTTTTCACGCTTCACGCCTCGTCAAAAGGACTAAATCCATATAGGCGGCTAATGTTCTTGCCGTACGACCAAGTAGAGACCCAACTGCAACCGCGAGAAGCCCGCCAAGCGTTGGTAACAATAGATAGGTCGCTAAAGGAAAAACAACAATGCCGGCAATAACACTTCTGCCATAGAGCCACGATCTGCCTGTGGCAAAAAGGACATTCATTGGTAAAAATGCTGCCTCGACAACCGAAAACCAGAGGCAAACCTTCATTACCGGGATACCGGCAACATATTTTGGGATGACATATGGAACGAATATGTCCAAAAAGAATGAACCTGCCCACGCGAGCAGTATCATTAAACCCGTGAGCCCTGCAGTCACCCAAATGATCCGTGTGTTGGCACTGTGCACACTTCCATCCCGCACAAGGGCGGTTACAACACGTGGAGTCAGCACTTGCCACATCGCTGTAGGCAGGATGCTCATCGCGCCCCGCACTGCATATGCGACCGAAAAAAGCCCCAGGGCAGTCGCACCGCTGAGGGAGAGGATCAACGCGCTTTCGGTCGCAACCCAGGCGGATGTATAGAGGGTGCCCCAAACACTGAACAAAAAACCTGTTTTAATAACCTCACTGAGGTCTTTAGCATTAAA
>DHFN01000243.1 GCA_002402275.1 Anaerolineales bacterium UBA4823 | reverse complement strand
TGCGCTCCCTCGAAATGACAATGAGTAAACCATTTCGCGCACCACCCCCCTTGTCATTTCGAGATTCGGCTATACCGCCGGACGGCGGCATTCGAAGATGAAATAACATCTAGCGGAGGTCTCATAATTATGTTATAAGTAGTCGCGAAGCGAGATATCTTAACCCCAATGAGAAGACCCCTCGCTTCGCTCGGGGTGACAACTCTTCTTTTGGGACAGTCTCCTACTTGCTCCAAAACCGCAAGCAAGCTGGCCGACTCCCAAAAAGCTCATGCGTGAAACATGAGATTGAAAAAATAATTCTAAAATCTTTACAACAGAATAGAGTAAAATTAATTTATCAATTATCTTTCAAAAGCTAAAATGAACATTCTATTTTTAGCAGCCGAAGCTGAACCCTTTATCAAAGTTGGTGGCTTAGCAGATGTAGCCGGATCCCTTCCACCAGCCATCCAACAAGTCGCCTCGAATGATCATATAGATATTCGGGTTGTGATTCCATTCCACGGGGCTCTCCAGCGTCAATCCCTGCCAATGCACTTTGTGACTCAAGTTCAAGTAAAACATTATCCTCAATATGTTGAAGCAGAAATCTATCAACTTGAACATACCGGTGTCCCCACGTATTTGATCGGTGGAACATTGCTTTCTCCTAATGCCCCAGTATATACTTCTGATTCAAGCCTAGATGGGATCAAATACACCTATTTCTCTATGGCAGCCCTTGAATTATGTAAGGAATTAAATTGGAAACCCGATTTAGTGCATGCCAACGACTGGCACACCGCCCCTGCCCTTTACGCCCTTAAAGTTTTTAAGGAGCCCTTTTTCTCGCAAACAGGTAAATTAATTACCATTCATAATCTCCCTTATCTAGGTCATGGAGCGGCTGATGCTCTGGGTGAATTTGGTTTACCCCCAGCGGTAAATTCTCAACTCCCAGTCTGGGCGCAACAACTTCCATTGCCGGTGGGCTTATATGCAGCAGATAAAATTGTCGCGGTTTCCCCCACTTACGCCAAAGAAATCCTAACCGCTGATTTTGGGGCTGGTTTAGATGGCTATCTTGCCACCCGTCAGGAGGATCTCTGCGGAATTTTAAATGGAATAGATTATTCCCTTTGGAATCCAAAAACAGATCAGATCATCAAATATCCTTATGATCAGGATCATCTGACCAATAAAATAAACAATAAAACCAAAATATTACAGGACTTTAACCTCTCTATCGAACCTGACACAATTTTAATTGGGATGATCACTCGTATGGATTACCAAAAAGGGGTAGACCTTGCTATCCAAGCCCTCCAAAGCATTCATGACCAACCCTGGCAAGCAATTATCCTGGGAACAGGAAATCCGGTCTTAGAGCAAACCGCTTTCCAGCTCCATCTGCAATTCCCTCAGCGAGTACGATCAGTGCTTCGTTTCGATCCAGGGTTGTCCCGTCAAATATACGCCGCCGCAGATTTACTATTGATCCCTTCCCGATATGAACCTTGTGGACTCACTCAAATGATAGCCATGAAATATGGGACAATCCCACTTGGACGTGCCACTGGTGGGTTGAAAGACACTATTATAGATAACCAAGACCCTTCTACATGGTGTGGTTTTTTATTCGATAAGCCAACTCCAGAAGATCTTGCCCAGACTCTTCTTCGAGCCATCGAAGCCTATCGCAATTCAAACCTTTGGCAAAAAATGCAGCTCAATGCAATGAACCAAGATTTTTCTTGGAAACGTTCCGCAGCTAAATATTTTCACTTATATCAAGAAATTTACGATCGGTATCATGATCAAGCAGAATGAAAATAGGAGTGTTTTATGAAAACTCGAGCAGTCATTTTAGCGGGAGGCGATGGTTCAAGGTTAGGAATATTAACTGCGAAAAGAGCAAAACCAGCTGTTCCATTTGCTGGGAAATATCGAATCATTGATTTCACCCTATCCAATTGTGTAAATTCTGGAATTTTTGATGTATATATCCTCGCCCAATACCGTCCGCACTCATTAATGGAACATTTAGGCGCCGGCGGTCCTTGGGATCTCGATCGTGATTTTACGGGAGGTTTGCGCTTATATACTCCCTTCAAGGGGCGGCATGCCGCAGATTGGTATGTTGGTACTGCAGATGCAGTTCAGCAAAATATCAGCTTCATCAAATCCAATACCCCCGATACAATTTTAATCCTCTCCGGTGACCATATCTACCGCATGGATTATGATGCCATGATCGCCTTCCATCACGATTATGGAGCAGACTTAACCATGGCTACAATCCGGGTACCATGGGAAGAGACTTCCCGCTTTGGCATCCTAGAAACGGATAAAGAATATCGGGTGACCTCTTTTGTCGAAAAACCCCCTCAGACGAATTCCAATTTAGCCAATATGGGCGTTTATGCCTTTCGGATGGATACCCTCGACAAAGTCCTCTGGGAAGATCATCATGATCCGTCCTCATCTCATGATTTCGGAAAGGATATCATCCCTAAAATGGTTGCTGGTGCATATCGAGTATTGGGTTTCCCATATAGTGGTTATTGGGTGGATGTTGGTACGGTCAAGACTTACTGGCAAGCTCACATGGACTTATTACCTGAAAAACCATCCATAGACCTCAACGACCGCTCCTGGGTTATTCACACCCGCACAGAAGAACGCCCCCCGGCTCGAATCGCTCGCGGAGCAGATATTCGGGATTCCATGATTTCCGATGGCTGCTTGATCTCTGATAGCGCTGTGATTGAACGGAGTATTCTTTCACCTGGGGTCAAAGTCTTACCAGGAGCTACCATTCTTGAATCAGTCATCTTAACCGATACGGTTATCCAAAATGATAGCCATATTGAAAGATCCATTTTGGATAAACATGTCTTAGTTGGTTCAAATGTAACCATAGGGAAAATTCAATCATTAGATGAACAAGCTTTTTCGATGGTTGGGAAAAATAGTCATATTCCTTCGAATACATTTATTGAGCCAGGCGGCATTATTTCTATAGATGTCCTAGAAAGTGATTTCATGCAGCCGATCGTCAAAAAAGGTGAAATCTTAGAAACCAAATGGAAGCCTTTTGATGT
>DHFN01000128.1 GCA_002402275.1 Anaerolineales bacterium UBA4823 | reverse complement strand
TAATTTACAAAAGTGCTATAAAATTATTTCAAGATTAACGAGTTATCCAGATTGAAGATCTCCAATTCGTCTTTATTTTCCGGAATTATATTTGGATCTTCCCTAATAAAAATGCAAATATTGAACAAATTTAACTTATTTCGATTAATATTGTTATATAATGTATTTCTTCGTTGTATCAATGTTGTTAAAAAGGAATATTTCCTGGAAAGGAATTAGCAGATTCGCCTTATGCATTTTGCGCGGGAGAATAATGCAGGCAAACCTAGTGATTTATCCCTGAGAAGGACGAAAGGTTTATTAGTTTCTCTTTTCGGGGTGATCGTTTTTGCGTTTATTGGTAGTGGCGTTTGGTTTTATGAACGTCAAGCAAACATTTTGCGCGCCGATAAATCAAGCGAGCTTCAATCCATCGCTTTATTAAAGATTGACCAATTGATTAAATGGCGGGATGAACGAGTTGATGATGTTCGGTTATCCACTAGATCGTCATTTTTTTCGCAGTCAATTACCCAATGGATTACTCATCCAAAAGATATTCAGCTTGAGCAAGATATTAACACTCGATTACAGGAGATTATACGTTCAGAAGAATATACCAATGCCTTCATTGGTGATCCGAATGGTAAAGTGCTCATTTCCCTCGATTCTAAATTAACAATTTTAGATGAAGAAAACCTGCAGTTAATCCATCAGGTGATGGCAGATCAACAAATTCACTTTGGAAACTTGCAGCGTAATCCAGGCAATGAATTGATTGAATTAAACCTGGCTGCACCGTTCATCAATGAAAACCAGAAACCTATCGCCATTCTGGTGTTGCAGATTAATGTCCCAAAAACGATTTACCCTTTGATCCAGTCCTGGCCACTCCCTAGTGCGAGCGCTGAAACCTTGTTAGTTCGCCGGATAGGAAATCAAGTTCTCTATCTTAGCCCACTCCGTTTTCGACCTGATCCACCCTTGACCCTGGAGATCCCCATCTCACGGACAGATATCCCGTCAGTACAAGCCAGCTTGGGGAAACCTGGGGTGATCGAAGGGCAAGATTATCGCGGTGAGGACGTCCTGGCGGTGATTCAACCCGTTCCCGGTACTGATTGGTACCTGGAGACAAAAGTCGATCGGAATGAGTGGTATGCTGGATTAAATATATTAATGCTTATCATTACCGGAATTATTTTCCTATTGATTTTATTGACATTGTTCTTTTTTAGAAACTTATTTTTCATTCAAGAACATAATCTTTATCAAAAACTCCTGCAATATAGTCAAGAGAAAGAGACAGCCGAAGATGAAACCCGGGCTACATTGTACAGCATTGGTGACGGGGTTATAACAACTGATGCTCAATCTTGCATTACCAGAATAAATCCAGTAGCAGAGGGACTCACCGGCTGGAAAGAGTCTGAAGTAATTGGAAAACCACTCAATCAAGTTTTCAATATCGTGAATGAGGATACTCATCAAAGAATGGAAACACCGGTGGAAAGAGTCCTGCAAGAAGGACGGGTTGTAGGATTAGCCAATCACACTATATTAATTGATAAAAATGGCATCCAGCATCCAATAGCGGATAGTTCTGCTCCAATCGTCAATCCGAAGGGAGAGGTAATTGGTGTTATCCTGGTATTTCGTGATCAAACCGCCGAACGAGCTGCTCAAAAAGAACGAGCTTTGCTCAACTTCACGATCTCAAATAGTTTGAATGAGATTTACATATTCGATGCCGACACCCTGCGTTTTCGGTTTGTCAACCAAGGGGCTTTGCAAAACCTAGGTTATTCTTTGGAAGAAATGATGCTTAAAACACCCCTGGATATCAAACCTGATTACAGTATGGAATCTTTTCAGAGGTTGCTCCAACCCTTGAAAGATCATGAACAGAAATTGCTGGGTTTTGAGACCCGACATAGGCGGTGCGATGGAAGTTATTACCCGGTAGAGGTTTCCTTACAGCTTTTTGAATATGAGGATCAACGTGTCTTTTTAGCAGTAATTGATGACATCAGCCAACGAAAACAGATGGAAGAAAAATTAAAAGAAAATCAATTGAGGATGATGCGAGCTCAAGCGGTCGCGCATGTCGGGAATTGGGAAATTGATCTAAAAGAAAGAAGGGTGTGGGCTTCAGAAGAGGCATTTCGGATTTATGGGCGGGATCTAATAACCGACTACTTGACTGTGGAAGATATCCAAAGTTTCCCGCTAAAAGAGGAGCGTCCTGCCCTAAATTTGGCATTAAAAAATCTGATTGAGAAAGACGAGGATTATGATTTAGTCTTTAAAATTCGCCGAGAAAACGATGGAGCTATTCGGGTTATTCATTCGGTTGCGAAATTACTATACGATAGGGAGGGTAAACCAACCAAGGTGATGGGAATCATCCATGATATTACCGAAACGCACCAGATGGAAGAAAAACTCAGCGAGAGTGAGCAACGCTACCGGGCTTTGTTTGAAAATAATCATACAGTCATGTTGTTGATCAATCCTGAAGATGGCTTAATAGTAGATGCTAATCCAGCAGCATGTACATTTTATGGCTGGACCCATGAACAACTCCTCCAAATGAAAATTTTCCAAATTAATACTCTCTCTCCTGAAGAAATCCAACAAGAAATGCAAGCAACCAGGGAAAACAAACACAACCATTTTTATTTTAAGCATCGCAAGGCAGATGGTCGAATTCGGGATGTGGAAGTGTTTACTAGCTCTATTCAGACTAACAGCATTACTCTTCTTTACTCGATAGTACATGATATCACCGACCGAATAAAAGCCGAAAAAAGAATAGAACAACAGATGGACGAACTCCGCCGTTGGTATCAATTGACATTAGATCGGGAAACCCGCATCCTGGAATTAAAAAAAGAGGTTAACCAATACCTCATCCAATTAAATTACCCACCGAAATATGGGATTGAAGAAGAGATGAATAGGGATGGATAGATCCATATACTTAGGATTACTGGATAATGCTGCGCTTTTGCTTGCCATCGTTCTATTGTTCGATTTAATTTATGTAAAGCGTGTTCCGAGAGAAAAACGGACCTGGCAATTTTTCTTGGGGATCATCATCGGGGGAATAGGAATTCTAATCATTTTAACCCCTTGGGTCTTGATCCCAGGAGTTATATTTGATACCCGGACAGTCTTATTAGGGGTGAGTGGTTTATTTTTTGGTGGAATCCCAACCATCATCGCGATGGTGATCACGGCTGCCTATCGCTATGCCTTGGGGGGACCAGCGGTCTGGATGGGGATCAGCACAATTATCACCAGTGGGTTAATTGGAATTTTTTGGGGGCGTTGGACAAATAAGCCAAAAGAGCGCCTCTCAGCAGGAGAGCTATATTTATTCGGTCTAGTAGTTAATGTTGTCATGCTGCTCTGCGCTTTTGTAATGCCGATTCAAATGGCTCTTTTTGTCTTGGAAAATATTGCTTTACCTGTGCTATTAATATATCCCATCGCGACCATGCTTTTGAGCTTGTTGATGGTGAATCGATTGCGCCAGGAACAACGGGCTGAAGAGAGTGTTCAATTAAACCGACAGTTACAGGCGATTGTTGACATTTTGGAAAACCCTCCCGAATCCCTCCAACAATTCCCAGACCTCGCATTAGAACAAGCCATCCAGATGACCAGAAGTAAATCCGGCTATCTCTTTGCCTATTCAGAAAAAGAGCAGCGTTTTCTGTTGAAATCTTTTTCGGTTGAGAAGACGCTCACCAATAACTTGTCGGATTTTCAGGATAATAATTCCTCCATGGAGAATGGGATATTGGGAGAAATCGTTCAGCGACGCCAGCCAATTCTGGTCAATGATTTTTCAAAAAGACGCCAAAAAGAACAGTTTCCAAAAGGACATATTTCTATCCACAATTATCTTGGAGTGCCAGTATTTAATGAGAACGAAATGGTGGCAGTAGTGGCAGTCGCTAATAAGAGTGGTGATTATGATGAAATGGATAGCCTGCAATTAAAGTTATTTATGGAGAGTGTTTGGAAATCACTTGAAGCATTGCAGATTAATTTAGCCCTCAAGACCTCTGAACAGCGCTATTCCACCATGGTAAATTGTTTACCTTATGGGTTACTTCAGGTTGTAGATCAAAACCTACACTATCTGTACAATGCCGGTGAGGGTCTTTTACAATTGGGCTTAACGAATGATATGTTAGTTGGAAAAACAGCTTGTGAAATCTATGGAGAGGAAACCGGTCAACAGGTTAGTGAGGTTTATCGAAGAGTCCTCCAGGGAGAAACCTTACGATTTGAAGTCGCCTATGCTGATCAAATATTTATGTCTCAAGCTACCCTTTTGCCTGATCCAGCGGGAGGTGAGCTACAAATTCTGGTATTGTCGGTCAATATCACAGAGCGCAAAAAGGCGGAACAAGAACTGCAGCAAGCGCAAGACGAAATCAAGAAAATGTACGCTGAATCTGAACAGGCTCGTCTGGCTTTGTTAAGTGTGTTGGAAGATCAAAAAGAAGCTGAGAAAAAACTAAACCAATTGAATGTAGACCTAGAGAAAAGGGTGCGTGAACGAACGATCCAGTTAGAGGCAGCCAACAAAGAATTAGAAGCCTTTGCCTATTCGGTCTCTCATGATTTGCGGGCGCCCTTGCGCGCATTGGATGGCTTTAGCTCAGCACTTTTATCGGATTATTCCGACCGGTTAGACACCCAAGGGAAACATTATTTACAACGGATTCGGGAAGCATCCCTTCGAATGGGACAGTTGATCGAGGATTTGCTCGACCTATCCCGTGTGACCCGCCGCGAGATGAATAAAAAAGAGATCAATATGAGTCTGATGGTCAAGCAAATCGTCAATGATCTATCCGGACAATATCCGATTGACGAGGAGAATTATGAGATTACACCAAACCTAATGGTCAACGCGGACCCTAATTTATTGAGGATTGCCCTGGAAAATTTGCTCAATAATGCATTAAAATTCTCCAGTAAACGAGAACACCCCCAAATTATTTTTGGAACCCAAGCAGAATCCCAACCCAAGGTGTATTTTGTTCATGACAATGGGGTTGGATTTAATATGGCTTATGCGGATAAGTTATTCACACCATTTCAGCGTTTACATAGCAGTGAAGAATTTCCAGGAACGGGAATCGGATTGGTTACAGTTCAACGAATCATCAATCGGCATGAAGGGACAATTTGGGTAAATGCCGAGGAAGATCAAGGAGCAACATTTTTTTTTACTTTAGGAGGTGATTAAATGAGTCAGACTTACCGGATCCTCCTGGTGGAGGATAATCCCGATGATGCAGAATTAACCATGCGGGCACTAAAGAAAAGTAATGTCCTTAATGAAGTCATAATCGCCCGGGATGGTGAGGAAGCAATCCAATATCTTTTTGGAGAAACAAAGCAAGATCAACCAGAAGATTTGTCTACGTTGCCGCAATTAGTATTATTAGATTTAAAATTACCTAAAATAAATGGATTGGAGGTGCTTAAAAAGATTCGTTCAGAGAAACGTACTCAGCTTTTACCAGTGGTCATTTTGACCTCCTCCAATGAAGATGAGGATATCATTTCCAGCTATCTTTCTGGCGCAAATAGTTTTGTCCGCAAACCAGTGGACTTCCAACGGTTTTCGCAAGCAGTCCAGAATTTGGGACTATATTGGTTGCTCATCAACGAGCCTCCCCCTCATCATGGTTGATTAGTGATTTATAAGACGACAATATGCAACCAAACCTTAAAGTATTAATTGTTGAAGATAGACCTGAAGATGCCGAGCTTATGGTAATGTACTTGGTTAAAGAAGGCTACCAGGTGGATTGGACACGGGTTGAGAGTGAAAAGGCTTTCCTAGAAGCATTGCAATCGCAGATGGATTTAATTTTATCGGATTGGTCTTTACCTCAGTTTAGTGGTATGCGGGCTCTACAAATTTATCAAGGGCTCGGATTGGACCTCCCCTTTATTATCGTTTCGGGCGGAATTGGAGAAGAAGCTGCAGTCGCAGCAATGCGTCAAGGAGCGGACGATTATCTATTGAAGGATCGTCTAGAGCGGTTAGGGCAAGCCGTCAAAAATGCATTGGAACAAAAGAGACTAAGAGACGAAAATCGAAAATCCGCCCTGGCTTTGGCTGCATCCGAAGCGGAATTACGGGGTTTGTTTACCGCCATGCCAGATTTAGTGATGGTGGTGGATAAAGAAGGGGTGATCTGTAAAGTTGCCCCTAGCAAATTTCCTTTTCCAATCAATCATCAATTGATAGTGGGAAATCATATCAGCGAAGTGTTTAATCCAGAACAAACGCATGATTTAACCCAAACGATGCAAGAGGTCTTACAAAAGGGACAACTTAAATCAATCGAAATTCAAGTTACTAAGAATCAAAAAACCAATTGGTTTGAGATCTCCATCTCCCCATTATCAAGTCAGGAAACAATCTGGATCGCACGGGACGTTAGTGAACGAAAGGTAATGATCCAGCAATTGACCGAACTATTGCAACAGCAGACTGCTATTGCCAACTTGGCTCGGGAACTAACTGATGTGCGGGATGAACAATCTATTTATCATTTAACCTATCAGACGATCAAAGAATTGACTCGGACGAGTTACTTTTCTTTTTCTTTATTGGATATTGAGACAAAACACCTTCAACCCAAATATGCAAATTTAGAGGGTATAGAATTTAATCACCATCTACTCTCTTTTTTAGAACTTGGGTACAATCAACCCGATTCCATCTTTCAAAAGGTGATTCAAACCCGAAAGCCAGTGATTCTTTCCGATCCGGAACAAATTTATTTCCGAAAAACACTTTTTGAAGGTTCAATAAATCAAGAGATGCATAGCGCTTGTTGCTTGCCCGTTTTAGCAGAGGAGCGGGTTGTTGGCTTAATTGAGTTACAAAGTCCAGAGAAGCAAGCGTATCAAGAGGAAGATATAAAGTGGATCAAAGTCATCTCGAACCAAGTGGGTTTGAGTTTGCAAAAAATTCAGTTGTTTACAGAATTACAACAAAGAAACGCTGAACTATCCACTTTGGCTGTTATTGATACGGCGGTTCTAACGCGGTTTGAAGCTCAAGAGATCTATTCAATCATTCTCGAACAGATTACCAACCGGATGCGGGCTGATGCTGCAGTGCTATCGCTTTAT
>DHFN01000156.1 GCA_002402275.1 Anaerolineales bacterium UBA4823 | reverse complement strand
GCGACCGCGGCGCAGGATTTATATAGACACCTGTGCATTCACTTGGGGCAAGCGTCTACTGGCTAAGGCTGTGTGCCCGTTTCTAGTGTGCATATAATACGTAGAGTGTTTGGCGGTCGTTAGTACAGAAAATATGAGCATGTGCAAACCATAGACATGTGTCACCCCTTTGCCATATCGGTTTGAAGAACTGATAAACAAAAGAGGTGACACGGGATGATAATCGTACATGGTGAAGTATATTTGCATGAGAACCACGAAGCAGTTCTCAGGACAGAGCCAGGATTGCCAGTTCAGAGAATTACCAAATAAAAAAGGCTCTAAGCTGATAGAGGGGTCCAAGGAATACTCGCACGACTCGTTTTGTCCCAATGGTGGGCGGCACTATCAGGAGGATATGGCATATTACCCCAGGTGCGAGGCTGGGGTACGTGAGAGGGAGGCGAGAGCCTAAGGGGTCTGGCTTGCCGTGTTGCAATTAGGGGCCGTAAGGCAATGCCTTCCACGAATACCAATTGCCGCTTATTTTAAGCATAAAAATGTCTGTGGAGATTGCAAAAACACTGTCGTCTTTGTAAATTGTTGTCATTTCCGTATTTATGATGCAGATTTGCTGAATATTCTCGCCAGCCATTGTTTCAATATCGTCAAAATTATCCCAAGAGTCGTTTTCTTTGAACACTTCAGTAATCTCGATATATTCCTCACCTAAAATATTCCAATGAATTTCATTAATATATTGTAGATTCCACTGAGTTTCGCTGTAATTAACTGCACTCCAATATAATTCGTCTGAAAACACAACAACATCATTTTTGAAAGCTTCCTGAAAATCGCCATCATTAATATAATTTTCAAAACAATCTAATGTCCCTTCAGGAGTGCTGTTATCGACCTCTCCTGATTTGTTAATCAATGCATATCCTACAATACTGGCAATAATAATTGCTGCGACAATTATGGCTACAAGTTTGCCATGTGGTTTTTTTGATGGTTTAGTAAAATAAGGTTGCTGTGCAAGATCTGAAGTATTTGTATGGTACTGATTAGTGGATTGATTTTCCAATGGTTCACCCTGCGTTTTCGTTGTCTTTCCACTATTATTTATTATTTGATTGTGCTCGTTTTTCATTATATCCTCTTTCCTATAGTGGTTAGCAACTATTAATAATTAATTCTCCCATTTAATTTCAATATATGAGCCTGTCCGAGAAATCATTTTTCTCCAATGACAACATAATATAGTGACTATAATTTTATCAATAAGTTAAGATAATAACGATGTCATCGACCTATCCATAAAATGTGGATAGACATTTTATGTCATCCGGTTTCAGACTCGATTACTCAGACTCACTCATATACCACCATATTAGTTCAAACGACCCTTTCTCCATCCCGACGAGATTGTTTACCCTCCTTGAAATGGGTCCATCATTCAATTGTTTTTTTCTTCTTCTTCTTAATTAAATGAATGCTTACCGAGATGGAGATAACAATAATTGATGTCGAAGAAAAAATGACAATCTCATTATATAATGGCTCATTTTCTTGATTTCCAACCGTCAGATTCCCAAGCATTAAAGTATCATGTCCAGAAACATTAACAAATTGTGGTTTATCAAAGACATAAGGTTCCTGCAATTCTAAAACATATTGTCCGGGTTTCGCCCGAATGGTGAAATTCCTTTGGTATGGTAAAATGGCTGTAGTAAAATATACCCCGTTTTCTTTATTGGTGAGAATCATACTGAGGCCCCATTCAGGCATTTCGATATCGCCAATAACGGTACCTATGACATCAGAGGTATCATCGAAAATTTCACCTACAATTGAGTATCTATTCCATATTCTGGCCGTTTTCCTAGTTGAATTACCAAATGTGCCATCAGGTGCGAAGGCATCATTCCAATCAGTTACATTATACTCAGCAGTGTAATTTGCTTGGCTAGGACTGACACTCATGAACCCATTGGCTGAATATGTCTCTGTCTCATCACCATCATCATGTAAACCTATACCAATACAATGGCCCATTTCATGCATAATAACATGGCGTATATTTTCATAACGTTTCTCTATTAAATCTAAACTAATGCCTGCGCCATAGAGTGGGCTAGCTAGTCCTGGATCGCCCATATTATGAGCAATTATAAAATAAACATGGGATTGTGGGTTGTCGTGATATTGGCGTTCAATAGATCGCCACATTTCCTGATCGCTAATGTAACCATTACTGTCTATTATCACGTTATTTGAACTATTAAAATTCACTTCGGTTGGTATACCTCTTGCTTCGAAATATGAAATCAAGAAATCAAACGAGTCAATTACTTCAGGCCATAATAAATCTTGAAAATAATCCACCTCAATCTTTAATTCAAAGTTTTGTCTTAACCCGATTACTTCTTGGTGTTGGTCAAACTCTAAACCTTTAACATCAATTGGAATAAAAATGATAATTGCGTGATAAGAAGAAAAAACTAAACATAAAACAATTAAACCAGATATAAAAAGGTTTATTTTTCTATGCTGAAGAACTAAACATGCATTGGATATTGAGTGTAAATGGGGCTTTTGACTTGTGTAAACAATTTGATTATACATTATGTTAGAGGAAGTGATTCGGATAATTTATACTTTTCCATCATTTAATTAATTTTGAATAAATGTTTAATGCAAACCCTCTCGACCTGCCATTAGTCACAAGGTAAATTCTCTTTGGTTTACGCCATTCCAACACCAATAAAGAATCAATTATCCGGTATTTTAAGCAACACACATAAAAAATAGCATGTTAATTTGTAGTATGGTAATTTGTATAATACAATAATTTATATTACACCTTATGTATGTACGTTCTAAAGAATCGTAATAGGGAAGTGAAAATAATGAAAAAAAATATAATAACATTAATCGTTGTGGGATTGGTTCTAATTAGTTCGTTGACACTAATTGTTTCGAATGATACAGAAGCGGCATCTGTCTACCCATGGTTATGGGCTAGTGGAATTACATCATCATCCTTTACTGTAAATTGGATGCCTACATATTATTCAGGTGCTGGCACGGTATGTGGATATGCAATTTATAAGGGCACTTCTTCAGGCAACACCCCATTATACTCTTACAGTCCGGCGTATTATTTTCAAGATGGTGGTGGGACGTTTTGGCAAATGGATCCCCACTCATCATCAATCTCAGGATTATCTTCTTCAACCACATATTATGTGAGGATTGCAGCTTTTGTTCATCCAACCATGCAACCTGGTGACCCAACACCACCAATAGGTGACTGGGACTTCCATTCATATATCCATGATACTGGATCCGTTCCTCAACAAATTACCACAGCCGCATACGTTGCTCCAGACCCCGATCCTGATCCAGATGATCCACCATATTCAGGTGGCGGATGCCCATACATTGCGCCTTGGGGCATTAATGGGTATGTTAAAGATAACAACATACTTCCTCAATCAGATAACTTTGATCGAGAGTCCTTAGATGTTGAAGACAATTACATACTAAATCAACCATTTACATTAAAAGATGGACTTTTAAATGCAAAGGTAATGGAGTTTGAGAATGAACATTCAACGTTTGACAGTTTTTCGTTGACCGCCATTGACCATCCAGTGAATACCGTTCTTGCATCATCATCAGATGGCGAAATAACCGCATTTCCCTATGGTTGGCCTACATTACTTGAAACACCAATCTCTGCAATAAATAACAATGATGAAGATATCACTCCATATCTTTCAGAAAATGAAGGAAATGCATATTATGGTACGAAAGGAGAATGGGCAATAATTGAATTTGACCAAATCGAGAATTATGACAACCTCAATTTAATTTTGAGAAGCAATACCTCAGCATCTCAGAACCGCCCACTTGTTGCACCACAATTTGATTGGTGGCTAAAATGCTCTTTGGATATTCAAGTTCTTGGAATAAATGATTGTTGGACCAAGGTAGCAGAGATTACACCTCACATGGAATACTCTATACAATATGTGGATATGATGGAGTATCTTCCAGATGTTAATGGTGATTACAAAATTAATATTTCCTGGACACAGAATCATGGCTTAGAATTTCTTGCTCTGAGTACAGGACCAGACATACCTATCTTTACCAATGAATGTCCATTAGTAAACGCAACCAATCGGGAAGGAACCAATATCACACAAAGACTTCTTTATGAAGACCACATTTATACAGATCTCTGGCCGGGTGAGGAAATAATACTGGAATTCCAACCCGCGATCGAAGAACAAGATGGATTTGTTAGGGATTATATGATGACCACAAAAGGCTATTATGTGACATTGAGGAGTGTTGGAGTGTTTCAGGAGGTTGACTGTTCGATTTCCCTTAATGGTGGCATGTTCACTGAAGCAGACGCATTAATTCTAAAGAAAGTCGCTACTGATGCTTACGAACTTGTATCAAGTACACAGCTAACAGTAGATGGCATAAGCACTTCAAGCTTTTCTTTCAATTACCATCCAGAGGATGAATTATACTTAGTTTATTATGTGGAGAATCGCACAATAGACACAATTCTTGAATGTACATTATCATCTCTCCTTGGAACGGAGACTATTTCCATTCAGGACGGTAAATGGGAACTTGTAATTCCAATAAATGATGAATTAAATATGATTACTGGCACTTGGGCACATGATTATTCAAAAGATATAAGCGTAATTAAAAATGTTCCGATAAATTTTAATATTGTCTACTGGAATTATAAAAGTTATTCTTCTTATAATTTAATTGGAGTAGAGTGGGATTTCGGAGATAATTCTGGCTCAATGCAAGATCAACCAACTCATTCATATTTAGAATCTGGTGAGTACGTTGTAATTGCAAATATATCATTTGAGTATAACAATATTACATTCAATGTACTAGAAGGAATGTCTATCACTGTACTATTGGCTGAACCAACCCCAATTATTGAAATATATCAGGAAGTTGATATTTCACTCTGTGTTACTGGTCGGAAGGACAATACCGTCGGCATCAGGATTTTCGAAGACGGAATCCTTATACAAAATCACGATGTCATGCGTACCGCTGGACCACCAAACTCCATCACAATCGGATTGAATAAATATCTCGACAGAATTTACGAGATAGAACTTGTCTACGATGCAGACCACAAGGGCTCGAATCCCACCTGGATCACATTCACATCTGGTGAAACCACTCTGACCTACTTCAAGGAATTTAACACCAACGATGGATTTGACCAAACTATTCCGATGTCAACAACTTATCTAGATGATACTGTCGAGAATAACCCCTCTTACTGGTTCGACGCCTCTGGCTCATACGATATTGACGGTGACATTGTATCCTACGAGTGGAACTTCGGTGATGGAAATACTGGCACTGGTGAGTTAATAACGCACGAGTTCACTGAAATGGGGACATATATTGTGACGTTGATTGTTATAGACGATGACGAAACTGTTCGTACTAAAACTATTGAGCTTGTCATTCGATAAGTCCACAAGCGAAGCGCCCCGAGCATGCGGGTTGGCGAAGCCAAGGGGCCAGCGGAGGGGCGCAAGGGTGGGAGTACCGCCAAACACGTCTATCAGCATATGCACATGAGAACGTTTTATCGTCGTAGGGCACACAGCCGTATTTTAGTGGAGCGCAGACCTGGAGCGAGAACAATGTCACTTCGACGTGAGCGACCCGTGATGCCTC
>DHFN01000162.1 GCA_002402275.1 Anaerolineales bacterium UBA4823 | reverse complement strand
TGAATGTTATTTCATCTTCGAATGCTGCCTCCCGGCGGTATAGCCGAATCTCGAGATGACAATTATGGCTTTTTAGACAATCTCATCCAAGTGGAGAGAAAAAACTGAAAATATCCCCTCTTCATCCGTTCCACTCGAAGTGGATTGTCTATATTCCTCCCTTCTTGGTGGGAAGGATCACCTTAAGTGGTCCTCTTTTCCTCCCCCCTCGCGGGGGAGGATAAAGGTGGGGGGGATTTCGAGGAAAGTTTCTCAATCACCTTTGAGAAGCAAATAGTTTTCCCACATCGGGAACTTAACATGTGGCGAATTTTCACTGGTTCAACACTGGTGTTGACCATCAACGCCATTTTTACAGCTTTTTTAAAACAGGATCGGATACTTTGCTGTTCACCCGGACCCTTCTAGGAATCCTATTTGGCGTTTGGTTCATTGCACTACCAAAAACATACTTGAGAGATATCCACCCTCGACACCAACAGCAGCGCCAGGAACACAATCCAAAGCCACAAAATTCATAACCACAATGAATAACCCAATCAGCCAACCTTTTGTACAAAATGAATATGTCACCCCTCCACTTGTACCCAATGCTGTTTTTATTTTGGATAAAATCCATCTTTCTGGTATCATTATGAAAATATATTCTTTAATAAATTTCTCATAATGTCAATATTACGTGCACTGTAATCTTATTAATTATCCAAACTTTCAAATTTTCTTATTGATTACTAGAAGAACCGGAATCGATAAGCTGCAACCAATGGAGAAAATCCAAAATGCCAATCGCGGAAATCATAACCATCGGCACCGAAATTTTACTTGGTGAAATTGATGACACAAATGCCACGTTTCTTTCTCGTAGACTGAACGAGTTAGGTATCTCAGTTTACCGAAAAACCTCCATCGGGGATAATGTTCAGCGGATTGCCTCTCTTATTCAGGAAACCTTAACCCGTTGTGACATTATCATCACCACGGGTGGTTTAGGTCCAACCGTAGATGACCCAACCCGAGAAGCCCTTGCCTTGGCTTGGGGAACAGAATTGCAATTTCATCCTGAATTATGGGAACAAATCAAACGCCATTTAAAGTTATATAACCGTGAGCCCACCGAAAATAACCGCCGTCAAGCTTATTTACCTATCACAGCAATTCCAGTCGAGAACCCGGTTGGAACTGCTCCAGCATTCATCCTCAGCAAAGCCGGAAAAACTATTGCTTGTTTGCCAGGGGTGCCTCAGGAAATGAAATACCTTATGGATCATACCATCATCCCATTCTTGAAGAACCAATTTGATCTGCAAGGTTTGATTAAAACCCGTGTTCTCCATACTGTTGGAATTGGGGAATCGCTGATCGACACCTCTATCTCTGATTTCGAAACCCTCTCTAATCCTACTGTAGGCTTGGCTGCTCACGCTGGTCAGGTAGATATCCGGATCACGGTTAAAGCCAACAGCCTTCAAGAAGCAGAACAAATGATTCGACCTATCGAAATAGAGATTCACAATCGTCTCAAAGATCATATCTATGCTACCGACGAGGTGTCCTTAGAACAAGTCGCGATGAATACCCTCCGAAATCACAATTGGCGTCTCATCGTTTGTGAACATCAATCGCATGCGATTCTAGCTCGTCGTTTAGAACCCTTCTCCGATGTATTTATCGCTGGTGAGATCCTTACATCTAAAGTCACCGATGAAGAATTAGTCATAGAATCTGAGCGCTTTAAGGATTCCTATCAAGTTGAATGTGCATTAGGGATCTCTGTGCATCAGGATCAAGAATCTCCCGCTATAACAATCTATCTCAGTACGCCTGATAGTAAAACCACATTTTCCCGCCCTTATGGCGGAGCCCCTCAATCGGCAGCCATTTGGGGTGTAAATCATGCCTTAGATATCCTACGCAAGTTATAGAAAGGAAACGCCATGACAAAACCTGTAGATATTTTATTGACCAATGCGATTGTATTGACAATGGATGGCGATCTCCATCAGTACGAACCCGGTGCTGTGGCAGTCCTAGGGAACACCATAGCAGCAGTTGGAGATGAATTAACCCTAAAACGTGAATATGAAGCAAAAGTAACCCAGGACTGCCAGGGAAAAATCCTGATGCCTGGTTTAGTCAATGCCCATACTCATGTTCCAATGACCCTATTACGTGGTTTAGCCGACGATTTGCGTCTGGATGTCTGGCTATTAGGATTTATGATGCCAGTCGAACGAGAATTTGTATCTCCTGATTTTGTAGAACTGGGAACCCGTATCGCTTGTGTTGAACTTATCCGTTCTGGCGTTACTAGTTTTGCTGATATGTATTATTTCGAAGAACATGTTGCCAGGGCAACCGCTCAAGCGGGTTTGCGCGCAGTTTGTTCCCAAACAGTGATGAAATTTCCCGCACCCGATGCCCGGTATTACGAAGAATCTCTAGCATTAGCGCGCGACTTCATCCAGCGCTGGTCTGATCATCCCTTGATTATTCCCTCGGTCGCCCCCCATGCACCCTATACCTGTACTGATGAAATCTTACAAGCCACAGCAGTTTTAGCTGTGGAATTTGATATTCCCCTGCACACCCATCTGGCTGAAACCGTCAGCGAGGTTGAACAATCCCGTACGGAACATGGGATGCCGGTTATACCTTATGTCAAAAAACAAAACCTCTTCGACGCCAAAGTTTTGGCTGCTCATTGTGTTCATGTTGATGATGGTGAAATTAAAACTCTTTTCCATCATAAAGCTGGGGTTGCCCATAACCCCTCGTCAAATCTGAAGTTAGCCTCAGGTTTTGCGCCAATTCAAAAAATGCTGGATAGTGGATTAAATGTCGGAATTGGAACCGATGGACCTGCTTCCAATAATGACCTAGATATGTTCGAAGAAATCCGCCTGGCTGCTTTCCTCGCTAAGGGTTCCACGGGTGACCCGACTGCATTGCCAGCCACCCAAGCATTGAGTATGGCAACCCGCCTAGGTGCAAACGCCATGCACATTGGTCATCTTACCGGCTCACTTGAAGTTGGAAAACGAGCAGATTTAATTCTGATTGACATTACCCCTATTCATAACATCCCCCGCTTTCAGCGTGATCCTCAAAATATCTACGCTCAAATTGTCTATGCCAGCAACAAAAATGACGTTACCGATGTGATGGTGGATGGAAAATGGCTAATGCAAAACCATCAGTTAACCACCCTCCGTGAGGACGACTTACACCTGGCTGCCCAAGAATATGCCAAAAAGATCGATACATTCCTCATCCAAAGAGAAAAATCAATTTTATCCAAACTCATAGCAATAGGAGGAGCTGCAGAAGGTGAAAGTTTCGAAGTACAGGTTAAAGTCCATCTCACCGATCCACAACCCATATTAGAAGCAATCCATCATAATCAGTTAGAAATCCTTTATACCCGTCATTATCATGAATACGATACATATTTTATATTCCCCGATCCCGATCAGGGTTATTTACGATATCGCGAAGACGAAATAGTTGATGAAAAAGGGCAGATTTCCAATGTACGTTATCGTTTAACCTTACTAGGGAAAGCCCGTGAGGCAAAATTCGATGAAGATGTCTTGTTATCGAGGAGTCGATTTATCGCACCAGCCACTCACAGCTTACGTTTTTACCGTGAATATTTCAAGCCAGTTCAAGAAGTCTCGATCAATAAAGATCGTTTACGCTGGAGGGTCCTCTACCAGGGGACTGAATTTTATATCAATCTAGATCATATCGAAGCGCCCGATTTAGGTTATTTTCTAGAGGTGAAAAGCCGTACCTGGAGTAAACGGGATGCCGAACACAAAGCAGAGGTGGCTGCCAGTCTCATAAAATCACTTGGAGCTTCACCCGATCTCAATGTTACCAAAGACTATATAGAAATGGTTTTTCCGCTATAAGCAGCTCATGACAAATAATGAATTATCCAAAGATCTAGAATTTGCAACCCAGCTTTGTTTGGAGAGCGGAAAAATCCTGCTCGATTTTTTTCACCAAAATAATTTTCATCCAACCCGCAAAACCGATCGCTCTCTGGTCACCGAAGCTGATCTTGCGGTGGATATATTCATTCGGAATTCCATTAGCCAATCATATCCGCAAGATTATTTAATAAGCGAAGAACTTAACCCACAATTTAAAAATAATCCTTCCGTGTCTGGCTGGATTATAGATCCTCTGGATGGAACAACTAATTTTGTTCTGGGTCTGGTACATTGGGGAATTTTAATCACCAGAATCATAGATGGCTACCCCGTTATATCTGTCCAATATTTTCCGCTATTAGACGAGCTTTATCAAACTGCAATAGGATCGTTACCTACCCTTAACCAAAGACCGATCCGGGTTGAAAAAGAAGGTGACTTAAGTACCTTAACAATCTTTTCTTGTTGCTCCCGCACTTTTCGTGATTATCAGGTGAACCTCCGTTATAAAACCCGGATTTTTGGGTCTGCAGGTTATTCACTTTCTAGTGTAGCCAGAGGGGTTGCACGGGATGCATTTGAAGCCACCGCAAAAATATGGGATCTGGCAGCAGCCTGGGTATTAATTCCCCAAGCGGGAGGAGTTATTGGAGTAATTCATGGTGAACAACCGTTCCCTATCCAAAACGACCTGGATTATCAAACCAAAGATTATCCAGTAATTGCTTCTGCTTCAGAGTTGTGGTTTAATGAAGCCTTAAATAAAATTAAAATTAAAGAATAAGATTTTGGAGGTAAATATCATGGAATATCGTTTTTTAGGGAAATCAGGATTGAAAATCTCCGCTTTATCTTTCGGCGCTTGGGTTACATTCGCCAATCAGCTCGGTGAAAATACCGCACTGGAATGTATGAAAGCTGCTTATGATGCTGGAGTAAATTTCTTTGATAACGCCGAGTCCTATGCCAATGGACAAGCAGAGACAATGATGGGAAATGTAATTAAGAAAATTGGATGGAAACGCTCCGACCTGGTGATCTCGTCTAAACTATTTTGGGGCGGAAAAGGTGTCAATGACACCGGCTTATCCCGCAAACATCTATTGGAAGGGATCAACTCCTCTTTGGAACGATTGCAAATGGATTATGTGGACTTGATCTTTTGTCATCGTCCTGATCTATACACTCCCATTGAAGAAACAGTCTGGACAATGAATCTGATTATCCAGCAAGGAAAAGCATTCTATTGGGGAACCAGTGAATGGTCAGCAGCTCAAATTATGGAAGCCTATGGAGTGGCTCATCGGGAGCACTTGATCCCACCCCTAATGGAACAACCCGAATATAATATGTTCCATCGCTATCGTGTAGAAGTTGAATATGCGCCACTCTATCGTTCTTTTGGTTTAGGAACGACAATTTGGAGCCCGTTAGCCAGCGGTTTATTAACCGGAAAATACAATGAAGGTATTCCCGAGGGCACACGGGTAAATTTAGCTGGTTTTGACTGGTTACGCAAGCAATTTTCCGGCGAGGATTTCGAAAAGAAAATCGAAATTGTGAAACAGTTGGCTGGCTTAGCGCGTGATCTAGGTTGCAGCTTACCTCAATTGGCACTGGCATGGTGCCTCAAGAATCCCCACGTCAGCACCGTCATCACCGGGGCATCCCGAGTGGAGCAGGTAACCGAAAACATGCAAGCAGTCGAAGTGGCTAAACAACTAACCCCCGAAATTCTGGATAAAATCGAAGCAATCTTGGGCAATAAACCCAAACCAGAAGAAGATTTACGGTGAGGAATCACGTAAATTTACCTAACAATTTAAATAGAATAGTTATTCATAGCCCAGGCAAACCTATGTGAAAAATCCAAATTCAGACCTGAGTTATTTCTTGGCGAATCTTCTCACTTAATTTTCTGGCTCTCTGGGGAGCATCCCCAATGTATTGCTCTACCCGCATCAATTCGCGAATTTGGCTTTCATTTATAGCCTTTCGGATCATCTCATCGTTTAAGATTAAATCGAGTAATGGGTTCGGGTATCCGCGCTTTACTTCTTCCCAGGCTTGCATCGAAAGCCGGCGCAATTCTTCGTGGATTAGCTGACGGTTTAACCCTGATTTTGTTGCAGTCATGATTAATCGTTCGGTTGCGGCAAAAGGGGCATATTGCTCTAGATTTTTTTGGATGATATCCGGATAAATGACCATCCCTTTCACCAACTGGGTTAGGGTATTCAAGAGTTCATCACTGATCAAGAACATTTCCGGTAGCATGGTTCGCCGGTTTGCCGAATCGTCTAAAGTATTTTCCAGCAAAGAATTGGCAGCATTGTCCCATGCCAAACGGGGATATTGTGCCAGCAGCCTGGCAAGCGAATCAATTTTTTCAGCATTGATCGGATTGCGCTTAAAAGGCATCGCTGATGATCCCACCTGTTTTTCATCAAAAGGTTCTGACCATTCACCGATTGACATAGATTGCAGCAAACGCCAATCCAAAGCAAAACGGTGTAACGAAGCCCCCAAACCTGCTAGAGCACAGGCAACTCGATAATCCTGTTTCCTTGGATAAACTTGAGTAACAACATCAAAGATAAGGAAGCCTAATTTTTCCGCAGCCCGCTGATTAAACTCATCGAGACGATCTTTTCCTAATAATTCTGTGAATGAGGCGCTATTCCCCACAGCACCACGGAAGCCTTTCAGGCGAAGCTCAGCATTAACTCGGACGATTGTGTGATAATCCTCTAATAAGTCCTGTCCATATTGCGCCAGACGATAACCCAATGTCGTAGGCTCAGCCGGTTGAAGATGAGTGAATGCCAGAATGGGCAAATCAGCATTTGCCTCAATTCGATCCCCAAGCACCTTTAACAATTCTGCCAATGCTTTTTGGGTGAGTAGAAGGGATTGGCGAACTCTCAATCCATCGGCATTGTCTTTGATATCCATTGAGGTTGCACCCAGGTGTATGATTCCTCCCCCAATTGGACATTGTTCCGCATACGCCCTGATCTCTGCCATCAGATCGTGATGGATCTCCGCTTCAATTTCAAGTGAGCGGTGTAAATCAACCTGATCCACATGGTCGCGTAAATCCTGCACCTGAGCAGAAGAAACAATCCTGAATTCTGCTTGGGTCTCCGCTAAAACTACCCATAGTTTGCGCCACAGGTGATGTTTATTCAATTCACCCCAAATTTGGCGCATTTCTTGGGAGCCATAACGCCAAGAGAAAGGAGAACGATAACTTGAATCAATATTGTCCATCATCTATAATGAATTATACTTATCCCCGGTTGGTTTGTATAGCCAATAAGACTAAAACAAATTTCATATCAACAGATTCCTTTTTTTCGAGTATCATTCAAGATGAATATGACCGACGATTGGAACAACCCGCATACAAATCCGAAAGATAAAACTTCCGCCAATTTTGGGACTGCCCAATTAAATATCGGAGCTACGATTGCCAGTCGCTACTTGATCGAAGATATCTTAGGTATAGGGGGGATGGGTGCAGTTTACCGAGCAAGAGATTTACATTTCCCCAACGTGGTTAAATATGTAGCGGTTAAGGAAATGATCATTCAAACCCACGATACGGCGGTGCGCAACTCAATCATTCGTAATTTCGAACGTGAAGCTGACCTTCTCGCCACATTGGATCACCCAGCCATCCCACGGATCTTTGATTATTTTACCGCCCAGGATCGGTCCTATCTGGTGATGGAGCTCATTAATGGCAATACATTAGAAGGATTAAGTAAAGATAATATACCTATCCCTAAAATTGTCCAATGGGCAATTGAAATTTGTGATGTTTTGCATTATTTACACACCCATGAACCTGAGCCGATCATCTTCCGGGATATGAAACCATCCAATGTGATGATCAATCAATACAATCGGGTGATGTTAATTGATTTTGGGATAGCCAAACCATTTCGTGGGGAACAAAAGGGAACCATGATTGGCACCGAAGGTTACTCTCCTCCAGAACAATATCGTGGTGAAGCTACCCATTTAGCTGATATTTATGCATTGGGTGCTACCTTGCATCATGTTCTGTCCCAAAAAGATCCTCGCTTGGAACCACCTTTTTCATTTGGGGAACGTCCAATCAGACAATATAACCCCGAGGTGAGTCCTGAATTAGAATCCATTATTCTTAAAGCTTTACAATATAATCCAGAAGATCGCTTTACAAGTGCTCTCGATATGAAGAATGCTTTAGAGGGACTTAATTCAACCCAACCACAAGTTCAAGTAAGCGAAGGAAATCTAGCGTCCCTCTTTTCTACCAATGTAAAACTGCTCTGGGAATTTTCAACTCAAGACGAGATTCGTGGAAATCTTTCTATATTCGAACAATCAGTTTTTATCGGTTCCTATGATCATAACCTGTATTGCCTGGATATCCATAGTGGAGAATTGATCTGGCTCTACCAAACCGACGGAGCGGTTGTCAGCCGTCCAATTATTGTCGAAAGCAATGTTGTTTTTACATCGGCAGATCACCGTCTTTATGTTTTGTACCATCGCAATGGCAAAATCAATTATACCTATTACACTCAAGGTCCAATTTGGTCTTCCCCAGCTTTTTCGGGGGGGCATATTTTTATTGGATCGGATGATTGCAACCTCCATGCAGTAAACCTGAACAGTGGCAATCCAAGTTGGAAATTAGATGCTGGTTCACCAATCCGTTCAACCCCCCTCATCTACGATGATGGCATTTATTTTGGCACGGAATATGGTGATTTTTTTTGTCTCGATTTTAGGGGATCCATCCACTGGCGTTTTAAAGCAAAAAAAAGTATTACCGGATCTTCGGTCGCCGAAAAGAATTCAGTATATTTTGGATCTATGGATGGCAATGTTTATGCTCTGGATATCAAAACCGGTTGGATGCTCTGGCGAACCCACTTAGGGAGAGCAACTATTTCAACTCCTTGTCTTTTTAAAGACTATCTTTACATTGGTTCTTCAGATAGTAACTTTTACTGCCTCGACATGCATAATGGGAAAACCATTTGGCAATATGAAGCTCAAAATCAAATAACTGGCTCAGCTATTGTAGAGAATGATCGAGTTTATTTTGGTTCGGTAGACCATTTTGTTTATTGCCTCGATGGAATTACTGGAAACCTCATTTGGAAATACCAAACCGGCGGCGCGATCACGAGTACACCCGTGATATCTGGAAACGTCCTCTTTATTGGATCAACTGACAAAAAGGTTTATGCTCTCCAAATCAATTCTTCATGACAGGAATTAATTAAAGTGAAATCACCATTTCAACGAACTTCTCAGAAAGAGAAGACCATTTCATCAAACCAAAACCCCAATCAAGATATGAACCTGGCTGATTGGCAGTCTATCATTAATATTCCTCAATTCATATATGCATCTGCCCAGTCACCCGGGTTACAAAGAGATCAAAACGAAGATACATTAATTACATTATCCAGCTCACTATCATTGCAAGATAGCATGCGCTCATTCGGTTTTTTTGCAATCGCTGACGGGATGGGAGGTCACCTCCACGGGGAAATTGCCAGCAAACTGGCTATCGGTTCAATAACCGCAACCATTACCGAGAAAATATTGATTCCTTATATGGATCCTTCTCGTCCAACCCCTCAAAACTCATTGCAGAATCTTCTAAATGAAGCATTCCTCACTGCCCACACAGAAGTTTTACGGCATGCTACCGGTGGAGGAACGACATTAACAGCATGTATCCTTTTTGGGAGTTATTTAACCATCGCTCATGTTGGTGATACGCGCGCATATTCGATTGGATTAAATGGAGAAATTAAACGGTACACCCGTGATCACTCTTTAGTGAACCGCCTGATCGAATTAGGTCAAATTAATGAAAAACAGGCACTCCATCACCCCCAACGGAATGTCCTGTATCGCGCTCTCGGTCAAAATGAACCATTAGAAGTGGACATTAATTCTTTCCCGATTCCAGAGGCGGGTTACCTTTTGATTTGCTCTGATGGACTTTGGAGTGTTATCTCTGATCAATCCATCACTGAAATTATGCTGAAAAACTCTCCAATCCAAATTTTATGTAATCATTTAATCCAGGCCGCAAATGAAGCTGGAGGACCTGATAATATTTCGGTAATTCTGGTAAAATTTAATGGATAAATTTTCTCCTTTTTATGGAGTAAGTTCATGGCTTATACAGTTATCATTCACATAACCAATGCAGATCCAATAGTTGGTGAGATAGATGATATACCAACCCCCACAGATAATCTTATTATCGTAAATAATCCCCGTACAAAAGATGGAAAAGATTTGCCCTATCTGTCTAATGATGCCATTCAAGGAATTTGGCCTATTCACCGAATTAGTTTTATCGAAATAATTTCTTCTGGTCAAGAAGAAAACATTTTCGGATTTGTGAGGGAGTAATAATATGGATGAAACCCGAATAAAAAATCGGCATATATTAGTTGTTGACGATGAAGAGCGAATGGTTCGCTTCATTCGTTTGAATCTCGAGCATGATGGATTCATCGTCAGTGAAGCTTATCGCGGCATGCAGGCAATAGATAAAGTAAGGAGCCTACTTCCCGATCTGGTATTATTAGATGTCATGTTGCCTGATCTTGATGGTTTTGAGGTCCTGAAAATCATTCGTGAGACCAGCACCGTACCGGTGATCATGTTGACTGCTAAGGGAGAAGAAGAAGACCGGGTTCGTGGACTTGAATTAGGGGCTGATGATTATATAACTAAACCTTTCAGTCCACGTGAATTAGTGAGCCGTGTTCGAGCAGTATTAAGGCGAACAGAAACTGCAACTTCTGGAACTCATGGAGTAATTGAGGTGGACGATCGTCTTAAATTAGATTTTGACCGCCATGAAGTATGGGTAGATGGTCAACTCATCCAGCTTCGACCTACTGAATACCGACTGCTTTACCATTTGGTTCAAAATGCTGGTTGGGTGGTTACTCATGATCAACTTCTATCAAAAGTATGGGGTTATGAATACCGAGACGAACCCCATTATGTTCGGTTATATATCAATTATTTACGAAAAAAAATTGAGAAAGACCCTGCTAACCCCCAATATATCTTAACCGAACGAGGTATTGGTTATCGGTTTGTGGATTTTCGCCGGCGGCAGGATAGCACAACTAAACTAGACGAGAATAATTAACATCTATGCGGAGGATGAATGACAAAACAACGCATTTTATTGGTTGATGACCATGAAGTAGTCAGACTGGGTTTGAAATCATTGCTAGACCGCCATCCCAATTTCGAGGTCGTAGCAGAAGCCAGCACAGCAAAAGAGGCTCTTGAAAAGGTTGCTTCCCATGCTCCCGATGTAGTCGTGATGGATATTCGCCTTCCGGGAGGTTCTGGTATCGAGGCGTGTGAAGAAATAGCCGAGAAATACCCCAAAACCCGGGTTATCATGTTGACTTCCTATGCGGAGGATGAAATGCTATTCTCTGCAATTAGGGCCGGCGCATCGGGTTATGTTTTAAAACAAATTGGAGGGGAGGATTTGGTTCGCGCTATCGAAGCAGTTGGACGCGGAGAAGCCCTTCTAGATCCAGCAGTTACCCAACGTATTTTCCAAGAGGTGCGAAAAGCAGCCAAAGAAGAAGAAGCTTCCGCTTTCTCTACATTAACTCAACAAGAACGGCATGTCCTTCTCCTCGTTTCAGAGGGGAAAACCAATCGAGAAATAGCCAAGTCGCTCTTTTTAGGTGAAGGAACCGTGCGGAATTATGTCAGTAGTATTTTGTCTAAGTTAGGGGTAAGCAACCGAGCTGAAGCAGCTGCTTATGCTGTTGAACACAACCTGCGGGATTATTTATGATTTAGTTATATTTTTAAGGTTGTTGAACCGGTTTTAGATAATTTTCCACTGCCCAACCCTGGACACTCTCATCATAAGGTGCTGTTAAATGCCACCAATTATAACCAGAATTTTCTTTTGGGCCATCATCTACTTTAAAGACCTCACCCTCATACGCTATAAATTCAACTTCTCCATCTAAGCTAGGTTTCGAGCGTAATCGTAAACCATCCCCCAGTGTCCCCGATATCGCCACGAAATCACCAAGGTAAATGGGCGTATCGCTGGTCGAGGATTGCGACTCCCCATTGTTGTTTGGAAATTGAGGGGTGGATGTCGCTTGAGGGGTTACAGTAAAAGTTGGGGCAACAATGATTTGAAGCACTGCGGTAGGGTATTCCATTGTTGGATTTGCTGGTTTGAGTAGAATTATCCCCCAAAATAGAATAAAGAATACACCAGCAATTCCAAGTGCACTAATCAATCCCCATTTCAATGAAATTCTTTGTTTTGGTTTTCGATAATTATCTGCATCCACGCTTGTGCCTACAACAGGTAAAATGCCAAACCAAGCACCAAGTATATCGCTAATAATTCAGTTCCCTCGAACCAATTCGATTCTCCATCCTCGGATACTAAGGCAGTAATAAGCACTCCGGCAATTAATGCCAGGAGCTCAAATTGATTAAAGACCAATGTCAAAGGATTACCAATCCACAAACTAAGGAAAACCAATAAGGGAGCTACAAAAAATGCAATTTGTAGGCTTGAAGAAATTGCAATTTCCACACTCAATGTCATCTGATTTTTGTACGCCATCTGAACTGCTACAAGATGTTCAGCCACATTGCCTATCAAGGGAATAAAGATCACACCAATAAAAAACTCTGATAAACCAAAATCCTTAACCAGTGGCTCAACCGTTTGCACTAAAATTTCAGACATAATTGCCACCCCCACCGTTGCTAAAAGTAATACAGCAATGGATGTTTTACGAGACCAAACGGATTTCGTTTCCTTATTTTCTCTCTCGCTCTCCTGTTCCATCTCTTGATTAGGAGTAGAAAATCCAAAAATCAGATTGAGAATATAAAGGACGATCATGATTGCAGCTACTCCCAAACTTAAGGCTTCCACCTTAGGACTTGGTTTTGGATTGGTTACCCCTATATAATGGCTCAACAATGATGGGATGAGCAATATCAGGACTGTAAGCACCAACATTATGGCATTCCGGCTAGCCGCCCGCCGGTCGAAATGTTGATCTTTGTTTCGAATTCCTCCCAACAAAATTGCCATCCCCAACACCAGTAATAAATTTCCTAAGATAGAACCAGTGAGGGATGCTTTTACTAATTCTAAGAGTCCTTGACGGATGGCTGCTATGGTAATAATTAATTCTGCAGCGTTTCCAAAAGTTGCATTCAATAATCCACCAATCCGTGGACCTGTATAATAAGTGAGGTTCTCAGTTGAATCACCAATCAATCCCGCTAAGGGGATGATCGCTATCGCAGATAAACTAAAAGTCCAGGCAACTGGCCAATGGACTATTTCGCTTAAAATTGCAACCGGAAGAAACAATAAGAGTAACAAAAGGGGTTGTTTTGAGATGAATGTCTTCATGGTAAAATCATATCATAAAATAGAATTTATCGGAAATGACATCATCAGTTACTCTAAATAATCGCTACGAATTATTAGAACGCCTCGGTTCCGGTGGAATGGCGGTGGTTTACCGCGCCCATGATCAAATGCTGGATCGTGATGTTGCCATTAAAATTCTCCGAGAAAAATATTCTCCAAATGAAGCTTTTCGAGAACGTTTTCGTCAGGAAGCCCGCTCGGCAGCCAATCTCTCTCATCCCAATATCGTAACTGTCCACGATTTTGGGTATGACCATGACCGACTTTTCATTGTGATGGAATATATCCCTGGAAAAGATTTAAAAACACTGCTCCAACAGCGTGGCTACTTTTCGGTCCGGGAAACTCTGGCACTGATGATCCAAGCTTGTGCAGGGGTTGGCTTTGCTCATCGTTCTGGGATTGTCCATTGCGATATAAAATCTCAAAATTTCATTATCACCCCCGATCAAAGGTTAAAAGTCACCGATTTTGGGATTGCCCGAGCCCTTGCAACTATCCAGCCAGAAGAGAAAAGTGATGTAGTCTGGGGTTCTCCCCAGTATTTTTCACCTGAACAAGCTGCAGGATTGGCACCATCACCCGCTTCAGATGTCTATTCATTAGGGATAGTTTGTTATGAAATGCTGACCGGTCAATTGCCCTTTACTGGGACAACCGCTGAGGAATTAGCTCGCTGTCATCGTGAAGATCCGCCCCCACCCCCTAGCCGATATAATCCGGCTATTCCACCAACATTGGAATTGATTCTATTAAAAGTCTTATCTAAAGAGCCCTCAGCACGGTATAGAACTGCTGACCAATTAGGACAAGTTTTAGTGAAGCTCCAGACCGATCTCTATAATAATTCTTCTAATTCCCAGATGGAAGAAAGCCCAAGTACACTTGTTCCAACCCAAACTTTTGAGGGTAACCTTTATATTCCTTCAGAAACAACTACACCAGCATTTCAGCCTCCCATTGAACAACCACTTGAACAACAAATTCGATTATCTGATAAATACCAAGAAGAAAACCCATTGGCAATTGATTGGGTAACAGTTTTTTTGGGATTACTAGCTGTTCTTACTTTAGTTGGATTGGTTCCACTTTGGATTTGGGTATATTATCTTTACCAATAGTCTATCAAATCATTGAATGGAGACAAGAGAGAAGTACTTGTCAAGTATTTATAGTCAGATTATCATTCAGAGGATTAAAAAAAATCACGGAACAAACCGTGATTTCAGTGATAAAAATGGAAAAAGAAGAATTAATCTACCTTGGACAAATTGCGAATGCACTTCGCACACAATACCAAATGTACTTTTCTACCATTCTCATTCACCGTCACAACCTGCAGATTTGGACGGTAGGTTCGAATAGTAGCTTTCTTCGACCAAGGACGGTTTTTCCCGAAAGTTGTCTTTTTCCCACAATGCGCACATTTAGCCATATCATCACATCCTTAAATTGATTTAGAGCTCAGTCTCTAATTAAGCGGTAAAATCATACCATACATTTAATAGCCTTGCAAGGAATCACTAAAAATAAAAGAGGTTTGGAATGTCACAAGAATTTCTTCCGTTGGGCACAATTCAAATTTCGCCGCGTGCAATCGCCACTATTGCCTATCAGGCAGCATTACGCTCTTATGGAGTGGTTGGTTTAGCTTATAAAAATTTTTTAAATGGGGTTAGTCATGCTTTAGTGAAAGATCCCCAGTTTGGAATAGACGTTTCTTACGACGGGGTGAATATTGATATTGATATTTATATTATCGTGGAATATGGAACTCGTATCGCCCAAGTAGCTTCTAGTGTTAAAGATGGAGTGAGATACCAGGTAGAAAAAGCTATCGGATTACCCGTTTCAACCGTCAATGTGCATGTGCGTGGTTTGCGGATTAGCGAAGAAGATTAACGGTAGAACATCATTTTAGAGGAGTATTTTTAAATGGATTTGGAGAATCAACAAACTACGCAAGTAGAAATTGACCCGCTTAATATAAAACCACCATTGGATGGGCAAGCTTTAAAAAAATATATCGAAGCTGGGTTGAGTTGGCTGCGGACCAACCAACAAATTGTAAATTCATTAAACGTTTTCCCGGTTCCGGATGGTGATACAGGGACTAACATGGTCTTAACCATGCAAGCTGCCTATGATGAAATTCTTACTATCAATGAAACAAATTTTGGAAAAATAATCCACTCCCTAGCCCATGGTGCATTAATGGGTGCAAGGGGTAATTCTGGTGTGATTCTTTCCCAAATTTGGCGTGGATTTGCTCGAGGGGTGGATAATATCAACGAATTGACTGCTGAGTACTTTGTCAAGGGTTTATTAATTGCCCGCGATACTGCCTATAAAGGGGTTGTACGCCCTGTTGAAGGGACAATCCTAACGGTGATTAAAGATGTAACAACAGCTGCCCAAACGGCTATCCTAGAAAAAGAAGATTTAAAATATATTTTAGAAAAAATTGTCGAAGCAGCTGATGAATCGGTTAAAAGAACCCCTGAGTTATTACCCGTATTGAAAGAAGCCGGTGTAGTAGACTCAGGCGGCAAAGGCTTATTCTTTATCCTAGAAGGGATGCTACGTTATGTTAAAGGTCTCCCCTTGGAATCACCAATTACTACTATTCCATCCATTGCTTCCATGAATCTTCAACGAGGTATGGAGACAATCGAGCCAGGACAGGATATTGAAGTAGTGATTGATTTCCGTCCGTTTAATTCATTTGATATTGAAGAATTTTATAATCATCTGGAAAAGATGGGTACCTCTATTCAGCTTGGTGAGGGTGATGGAATCTACCGTTTACATATTCATGTAGCGGACGGGAAACAATATGAACCAATCGAGTATGTAAAAAAAGTGGGTGTTTTTACGAAGGTGGCAATGGAAAATTTAATTGCCCAGATGGAGCAGCTGGATCAAAAAAACACCGGCAGTCAACTCACCCTGTCACGAGTAGAACCAGGACAAATTGCCACCGTTGCAGTTGCCCCAGGTCCTGGAATCGCCCGTGTTTTTGCTAGTTTAGGTGTAGCAGCCATTGTCCACGGCGGACAGACAATGAATCCCTCTACTCAGGAAATCCTTTCAGCATTTGAAAATTTACCCACAGATCAAATTGTGATCCTCCCAAATAATAAAAATATCATTCGAACCGCCGACGTTGCCAAAACATTAACTGTAAAAAAGGTAGCCGTCATCCCAAGTCAATCTGTACCTCAAGGTTTAGCAGCGATGATGAGATTGATACCCCATGGGGATTTTGATGAGATTGTAAAAGATATGGAACAAGCCATGCTCAATGTTGAAACCGGAGAGATTACCCGGGCAACCCGCAGTGTTGAAATTGATGGTGTTAAAGCAAATGAAGGTGATTTTATCTCCCTCCACAATGGAAAATTAGTACTTTCCACAACCACATTGAAAGAATCAATTTTGGGTTTACTGCATATTGCTCACGCAGATCACTTTGAACTGATTACCTTATTCTATGGTGAGGATGTAACCAAGCAAGAAGCCAACCAAATTGCAGATGAAATCCGATTTGCTTATCCTGATCAAGAGATAGAGGTTCAAGATGGTGGTCAACCGCATTATCATTTTATTATCGCTATTGAGTAATTTGAACACCTGGCATTTTCGACCTTAAACCACCACAATAAACTAATTATGCCTCAAACCTGTATCATCACGGATAACACCACTCAATTTACCCAGAGTGGCTTTTCAGGTCAAAGTTATGTTAAAGTCCTGCCATTAGTTACAAATACTGATGACCGAGGTGAATTATTTCGAGACAATACCTTAAGAAGAACTCCTTCAGAGTGCAATCCAATTCCCGGAGTGGATTTGATTTCGATCAATTCCCAAAATGTAAATTATATCGAGACTATCCTTACCATCTCACAGGAATACCATCAATTATTATTTATCCTTCCCGCAAGAACCCTTTCCCCTGCAATAATAAAAATCGAAACCCTATTAAATCAAATAACTATTCCCGCAGATGTTGAAATAATTGACACCCAAACAATCTCATTGGGAGTTGGCTGGCTGGTTCAAGTCTGCGCAAGAGAAATAGCAGCAGGTAAAAATCTATCCCAGATAAAATATTATCTGATAAACAAAATCCCTAATATATACACATTAATTTATATTTATGATCTATTAAACTTAAAGGAATTAGGTTTACTTGACGCAGATCAAGCTTTAGTAGGGAATTTGTTAGGAATTCACCCTCTAATATTGCTTGAAAAAGGACATATCCTGCCCTATCAAAAAATACGAACCATAAAAAGTTTTGGTGATGTAATCCAAAATTATGCCAATGAATTTGAACAGATCCAATTTATTGGGATAACTTATGGCAGCGATATTGGAGTGGCTGACAAAAAAAACCTCAATTACCGGGTTCAATCCTCATTTCCAAAGGTAAAAACCGAATTCCAATTAATGAATAAAACCATGGATAACATCTTAGGTCCCCAATCAATTGGAGTTGTATTAATTGATAAAGGATAATATTTTATTAGGAAAACCTTTCCATTTTAAAATTGATAGATAATATAACGGTAGAAATCTGAATATACTAGGCAAAAACCTTTATGAAGGCATCAATTCAAAAACTGTACAATATCTTTAAAATCGAAGCTGATAATGGCTATTTCAATCAAGCAGTTATCGGTGGAGTAGACCGTATCCTGGATAAATGGATCAATGAAGCTCGGCAGGATCAAATTGATGAAGAAACAATTCAATTAATCATCAAAAATATCACTCATTATTCTGAACTGTCAACAGAAATGCGAGCCGAAAATTTACAAACCCTTTGGAAACATATTCAGCAAATCAATCAGGGGGGAAATTTTTCTCCTTTCACAGGCGTCCAAGAGAAAAAAGAAAACTCAACCACAATTACTCCTAAGGCAAATTCAATCCCTATAACTAAAATTGAAAAAACGAATCTCAATAGTCATCCATATAAAAAATCTAATCATTTAGAGCCAAACGGGATAGTCACTGAACAAGCAGCCTTACAAGCACCCGTAAAAGTATTATCTGGAGTTGGTGCAAGATATTCGCAAGTGTTATCTAAACTAGGGATATTTACTTTAGGTGACCTGTTGTACTATTTGCCTCGTCGGTATGATGACTATTCCAAAATGCAGCCAATCAACCGTCTTCATTACGGAGAAGATGTGACGGTAATTGGTACATTACAATCTGTAACCTCACGTAAATCTGGTTATAATCGTCCGTTTGTAGAAGCCATCCTAAGTGATAGCTCTGGAGTAGTTCGAATTACAATATTCAATCAACCCTGGCAAGCCAGTAAATTGCACCCGGGCAGCCAATATTCTGTGGCAGGGAAAGTGGATCAATATTTAGGTCGCTTTGTTTTTGTAAATCCAGAAATAGAACAACTTGATGAGGAGATGCTGAATAGCGGCAGAATTGTCCCGGTGTATCATCTAACCGAGAATATCAGCCAACATTGGTTGAGAAAGACCATCAAACAAGTAGTTGATTATTATTCTCCAAGATTAATAGATTACCTGCCTGATTCCATTCGTAATAGAGCTGGATTAATGGAAATTTCCCAGGCTATTTCGCAAGCTCATTTCCCTGACTCTCAGGACAAGCTTGAACAAGCACGTTTTCGCCTTGCTTTTGATGAGATTTTCCTCCTGCAAATCAATCTTCTGCGCCAAAAACACAACTGGCAAAAACGAAGCGCCCATCGCTTTTATTATTCCGACGAATGGCTGAATGATCGAATCTCTCGCCTACCCTTTGAATTAACCAACTCACAGAAAAATGCAATTCTCCAAGGGCTAGCTGATTTAGCATCAGGGAAACCAATGAACCGCCTCTTACAAGGAGATGTTGGTTCAGGGAAAACTGTGGTTGCGGCTATCCTGGCAACTTTGATTGCGGAGAATGGTGGACAATGTGCCATTATGGCACCAACTAGTATCCTCGCTGAACAGCATTACAACACGTTTATCAGACTATTAGCTGAATCCGATCAAAACCACCCTGATTCCCCCCTAACCTCAGGTATTCTTCCCAAAGAAACTATCCAACTGCTTATTGGCGCAACCCCTGAAAACGAAAAAAAACAAATTCGAGAAAACCTCAGCAACGGAACTATCAAAATTATCATCGGAACACATGCCCTAATAGAGGAAACTGTACAATTCCAAAACTTACAATTTATTGTGGTAGATGAACAACATCGTTTTGGGGTGGAGCAAAGAGCTTTGCTTAGAGCAAAGGGAGAGAATCCACATTTGCTAGTCATGACGGCAACTCCAATTCCACGGTCCCTCGCTCTTACTCTTTATGGAGATCTGGATTTAACCTTATTAGATGAATTACCCCCTGGAAGACAGCCCATTCAAACCTATTTGGTGCTGCCGCGGGAGCGTGAACGCGTCTATCGGCTCATCCAAAACCAAATCGAAAATGGAAAGCAAGCTTTTATGATCTACCCTCTAATCGAAGAGAATGAAGATAACCCCCTTCTCTCAGCAATAGAGGCAGCCAAAAAACTGCACTCGGAAATTTTCCCTCACCTGAATGTAGGATTGCTTCACGGGCGTTTGAGGGCTGAAGAAAAAGAAGAAATGATGGAGAAGTTTCAAAAAGGGGAAATTCAAATCCTCGTCTCTACATCGGTCGTAGAGGTGGGTGTGGATAATCCGAATGCCACCATGATGGTAATCGAAGGTGCGAATCGGTTTGGCTTAGCTCAATTGCACCAATTTCGCGGCCGCGTCGGAAGAGGGATAGATCCATCTTACTGCATCTTGATCCCAGAAAAAGAAAATAAGATCGAAAATGAACGCCTTATGGTCATTGCTCAAACCCAAAATGGATTTGAATTAGCTGAGCATGATCTGCAACAACGGGGTCCAGGTGATTTCCTTGGCACCAGACAATCCGGTTTTGCACAATTAAGATTTAGTAATTTACTCAACCTCCATGTTATCGAAAGCGCCCGGAAATTCGCCCAAGAACTTTTCGAAAAAGATCCTGATCTGGTTTTACCAGAACATCAACCATTAGCTCGGCAGGCTGAAAGATTCTGGCAAATTACAACCAGTGATGTTAGTTAGGGTACAATTACATTAAATAATATGATAAGCAATCCTAAAAAGGATGCCATTCTATAAAGGAAAGAAAAAGACATCATGATCCGTGCAGTGTTTCCCGGAACCTTCGATCCCATCCACTATGGACATATAGATATTGCCCGAAGGGCGGCGCAATTATTCGATGAATTAGTGATCGCGGTCTACGACCGACCATTAAAATCCCTTCTCTTTTCTCCTTCCGAGAGAATCGAATTAGCCCGCCAATCTTTTATAGATAATCCAAAAATTTCAGTGATTGGCTATGGGGGTTTAACTGTCGAGTTTTGTAGAAAAATTGATGCACAAGTAATCGTGCGCGGCTTGAGGGTCTTTTCAGATTTTGAATACGAGTTTCGGATGGCGCTAGCGAACCATCACCTAGCGCCAGAGATTGAAGTGGTTGCTTTCATATCTGCTGAAGAACATACCTTTTTATCTTCTTCGACCGTTCGTGAGGTTGCATCTCTGGGCGGGGATGTAAACGATATGGTTCCAACCATGGTGGCGAAAGCCTTGAAAAGACGTTTTCAAGAGCTTGGAGAAGGACAACAACTTGTACCGACGACATCATTACGGGATTAACCAATCTTATAAAATGTGGCACAATCCTTGCAATTTCTATTGACGAAATAACCAATTGCAAGTAATCTATTGATAGGAATCTAATCATTGGCGAGGGTTAAAAATGGACATTATGCATTTAGTAGATCGATTAGAAGAGATCTTAAACGATAGCCGTCAATTACCTTTTACTCATAATATTATCGTGGATGAAGAGCGAGTTTTCGAACTCATTGACCAAATGCGCATCGTGATTCCAGAAGAAGTTAAAAAAGCTCAGCAAATCCTCGCCCAAAAAGATCGTATTTTAGCCCAAGCGCAAGAAGAAGCGAACCGAACCCTGGCGATTGCGAAAGAAAAACGGGATCAGATGGTGGAAAGGGAAGCAATCGTTCAGGCTGCTCAAGCACGGGCGGAACAAATCCTATCCGAAGCCCAGAACGAGCAAGAAATCGCTCGCCGGGAAGCGGATGCTTATGTTTTAGATGCTCTTCGAAAACTTGAACTGGAATTGGATCGCTCTCTATCTCAGGTCCGCAATGGAATCACCTACTTGCAAAAGGATTCTACCCAATCCTTGAGGGAAGAACCATAAGTCCAACTACGAACATTTTATAAGATCTCTCTTCAAATCTAGCCCATAAGAAATTCCTTCAACTTTTTATCCTCAGAGAACATAGTTTCCGATTCTTCTTTCTAAAAACAACCAAGCCTAACCCCATTTATATGCATAAACTCAGATTATAATAAAATAGGGAGTTAGAATTCCCTTCAATCCCAATCCTATTATGAGAGAGGAGATAGACATGAGCACAAATACTTTCACATTTACAGATCCAGAAGGTTTTGAGGTTTTTGTTTACAAGTGGATCCCCGATCACCAAAAACCCAAAGCGATAGTTCAAGTTGCCCATGGGATGGCAGAACACGCTTTGCGCTATGAACGCTTCGCTACCTTTCTTAATCAAGCTGGCTATGCAGTCTACGCCGATGATCATCGTGGTCATTGGAAGACAGCGAAAGATCTTTCTAAAGCTGGCGTTGGTGGCAAGGATAGTTGGAATGGCATGGTTAATGATGAAAAACAGTTAATGGATATCATCAAAAAGGAAAATCCGGGATTGCCATTATTCTTCTTTGGACATAGCATGGGGTCATTCATCGCTCAACGATTCATCCAGTTATGGGGCTCTGAATTGAAAGGAGTTATTCTCTCCGGTACAACCGGTCTTGCCATCTTCCCGAAAGAATCCATACCATTAATGGAGCAGGCTGCAGCTGGCGAATTAAGGGATAAATACCCCGAAGGACCTGGCATATTCGGAGCTCTCAATGCTGCTTTCGAGCCGACCAAAACTCCTTTTGATTGGCTGAGCCGCGATGAAGCTGAAGTTCAAAAGTATGTCAATGACCCCTGGTGTGGCTTTGCCTTCTCCAATGGAATGATGTTGGACATGGTTAAAGGCATGTTAGATATGCTTGAAACTCAGGAACAAGCTCGCATTCCAAAAAATCTCCCCGTGTTGATGATTGCAGGTGAGAAGGACCCGGTTGGGGCAAATGATGGCGTAAATGCACTGGCTCAGAAATACCGAGATCTGGGGATTAAGGATGTAAAAGTAATCCTTTATCCCGGTGCCCGGCATGAAGTACTCAATGAAATCAACCGAGACGAAGTCCAAGAAGATGTGAAAAAATGGGTAGATGAACATCTAAAGTAATTTGAATATTCATACTAATCGCAATTGAATAATAGAGACAGCAGGACAGTTGGTTGATTCCTGCTGTTTTTTTACTTTATTCACCTGTATGGAACTTTCGTCAAATTTATCCTTTAATAGTTCCCGCTCCTTGGTTCAAAGGGATACCTTTCAGGGATAGGATCATAATTAAACTTGAAAAAGCCAGGTTCGCTTATTTACATTAAATTCTAGGATATAAAGTAACGTTTGACCTTGCAAATATTCATTCATATTAAATGCAGGGTATTCTTAAAGTCGGTAAATAAGTGCGAGAGGGTCCTCAGGATAAGTTGCTAAATACCTTCTGGCACTTGCCATAGGGTGATAATTTTTTAGAGCCCATAAGACCAGAGTCAATTTATTCAAGATTGCCATGCTAGAGCCTGATCTGTCCTTAGTCAATCGAGTGGCATCCTCTTTTAAGGGAATAAACTTGTGCACCCACGGAGACTATTCATAATTTCCTACTCCAACCATAGGATATTGAACAATTGTTTCGTACATGCTTTCTCCCTGGCTAAACTTATCATTCCATGAAGATTAGAAAATAAATATAGATGAGTTGCCACCGTAATCGAAACGTTATTACGCCAACTGCTAGATCTGTACACTACACCACCATCTCATCTGGGCGACCCGTTTCTGTTAACCATCATTAAAATAGACAAAAGGTTTTCCCCGAAGGAATAGAAAATATACCCAGATGGGTCGCCCCTACATAAGCGCGTTGAGCGCTATCCCAATGAGACCTATTCCATTCCAATGTCCTCACCTTGGGGGGGCCACTCATGTCAACCAGCTCATCATAGGCAAACAGTCTATGCCGGATGATTTGTAAGATTAAAACGCGCGGGACACCTTTATAGATGATGGATTTTTACAAGGTTTATGCTATTTTGCGAAATCCCTGCTTAACGAAAATAATAATCTTGTTCGATTCCCATGAATAAGATAAAATAACTACTTTATATAATAAATGTCTGGAGATTTTCGAATGGATCGTTCTCAACTTAGTCGCTATGCATGGTTATCTATAGGTGCTGCAATTGCGACAATTGCCTTAAAAACTTTGGCTTATTTACTAACCGGTTCGGTGGGTTTGTTATCTGATGCCCTAGAATCAATAGTGAATCTTCTGGGAGCCATTATTGCCCTCAATATATTGATTCTTGCGGCAAAACCAGCCGATAGTGAACATAATTTTGGACATAGTAAAGCGGAATATTTTTCGAGTGCTGCAGAAGGGCTCCTAATATTAATCGCCTCGTTGAGCATTGGTTATACTGCTATACAGCGATTAATCCACCCTCAGCCGATTGAACAAGCGCCAATTGGTTTGTTAGTCTCCACTATAGCTTCTGTCATCAATTTCATTGTCTCGCGGATTTTATCAACTGCTGGAAATAAATACCAATCAATCACTTTAGAAGCCGACGCTCGACATTTGATGACAGATGTTTATACTTCCATTGGGGTCATCTTGGGAGTAACAGCAGTCGCTATAACTGGTTGGAAAATAATCGATCCAATCATTGCCTTGATCGTTGCAGCAAATATACTTTGGTCAGCCTATCAATTATTGCACCGTTCAGCCATGGGTTTTATGGATACAGCTCTCAGTGCAAATGATCAAAAACTCATTGAGCAAGTCCTAGAAAAATACAAAACCGAAGGGGTAGATTTTCATGCATTAAAGACTAGTCAAGCTGCCGGTCGGCGCTTTATATCCGTCCATATTCTAGTCCCTGGGAAATGGTCAACCCATAAAAGTCACCATATCGCAGAAGAATTCGAGTCGGATATACGCAGTTCACTAAAAAATTCTACCATATTTACTCATTTAGAACCAGTTGATGATCCCATCTCTTATCAAGATATGGATATAGATCGGAAATATTGAGTTTCTCATCTAACTATTGTTTTTCTTTTTGCACAAATCCAATTCTCATAATCTGGTCTACAAATCCAGGAAACACTTGATTGATCCAGACTGCGTAAGTCATATATCCGGGAATTATCACTTGATTCTTGGGGTGTTGGATCAAATTAATGATCGATCTTCCAACTTGATGAGCATTTAATTGCAGCCAGGCCGGTGTTTTAATACTAGATTTTCGTTCGATTCCAGCATTTTCTGCAAATTCGGTATCCACGCTTCCCGGATAAACACCGCTCACTTTAATTCCATACACCCCCACTTCTCTTCTCAAAGCCTCATTGAACCCACGCAGACCGAACTTGGATGCTGCATAGACACTATAAGTAGGTATCCCTATGAAACCAGCTACTGAGTCAATATTAATAATATGTCCACCCTTATTTTGGATCATCCGCGGTAACACTGCTCTAGTAAGTTGAATGACAGAAATGAGGTTTAGTTGAATTTGTCGAGCAATATCCTCCAGGGGATCAAGCTGTTCGAGCCATTTTAACCTTCCGAACCCGGCATTATTAACTAACACATCAATTTTCCCGTATTGATCCAATGCATTGCCGACCACTGCATTTATCTGTGACAAATCAGTTAGATCTGCAGCATCATAAACCGCCTTTCCTCCTTGGGAATTGACCTCAGTACAGAGTCGTTCTAGTCGTTCTACCCGTCGAGCCGTAACAAATAAGGAATAACCCTTTTGGGCTGCATAACGGGCTGTAGCTTCTCCAATCCCTGAAGATGCGCCGGTAATCAATAATACCTTATCTACCATGATGTTTATATCCTTATAATGTATTTCTATTCTGTTATTTTACCCAGGTTCATCTATTCATCCCAAATATTTCATGGCTTTCTCAAAAATGGGGTAAAAAATTTAAATCACCGCGAGTTTAGGTCGCACGCTCCAGGTAGAAGCCGTGAAGGATAAAGATGCTAAATTTGGCTTACTTGTCACGTTTATTTCGCATAATCCCCAATGTTATAATTTATTAGTTTATCCAAAAAGTCATTAATGTCATATCGAACGAAGTGAGATATCTATGAGATAGCGAAGCGAGACATCTATAACTATTTACGAAAAGACCCGTTGCTTCGTCCGGAGTGACAACCTTCTTTTGGGAC
>DHFN01000230.1:6407-9402 GCA_002402275.1 Anaerolineales bacterium UBA4823 | reverse complement strand
ACCGGCAAATCCATCACTTTGTACTCGCTATCTATCTTTTTGACGACAAAATCAAACTGTGTCACGGGCGGGAAATTGGAAACATCCCCTCCGCAGCATGGCTCGAGGACAAACAAGGTCCCATCCCTGTTTTGAAATTCAATCGTGAACCGGAATTCCCCCTCCCCCAGTTGAGCAGCCTGAACCAAATTTTTTATCGTGATATCGCATACAAAACCATTTTGCGTACAGGCTCTTTCAAATAACGCAACCGTATCGCTGGCGCTAATATCCGGATTATCTTGAACCAAAGGCGCATAATCCCCGCCGTACAAATGAACCGCCTCACTATAATTCTTCGATTGGAGAGCTTTGAAATAATTCTCTAATGCTTGGCGAGCTTGGGTAAGTTCGTCAAGATCGGTAATCTGATTGGCTTGAACCACCATCTCACTTGCAAGAGTTGAAATAGCGGTTTGAACATCTTCTGCGGCAGTTTGCTCGCCCTGTCCATTAAATACCAAGTGAATGACCATTCCATCCGCCATACTCCGATCGCCCTTTTGGATATCAAAGGACTGATAGGAAGCCAGCCAATCATATAATTGCTGCATCCGGCTGGCAGTCAAACGAGCCCGATTGAGACTTTGCGGTTGAGGAGATTTGCATGAGCTACTTTCTGCACTGCCATCCAAATAAACCAGCACGTCATCGCAAAAAGCGGCGATTCCCCCTTCACGATGCCAGGCAAAAGCCAGCGGAGAATATCCGCTAGGGGATATTGCCTGTGCTTCGAAAAACAAACGCCGTGCCCATTCGGCAAGCATGCGCTGCTCAGGTAATGTGGCAGTGATTTGACCTTGCCCAACGAACTTCACCTTTCCAACTGCAGTTTGAGTTTCAAAAGGTGCATATTGTTTGAGAAAATATTCCAAATCCATCCGGCGCTCTGCGGATTTTAATGGGATACTAACTTTTGCCCCTTCACATTCCCCAAACACTATCATGGTCTGGGAAACACTGAGAGTTTGGCAACCCTGATCAAACTGCCCTTCCCAAGTCAAAACGGTCTGGTTGAGGGTCGTTTTCGGTGCTAAAGCTAAACGCACCAAGCTACCAGTAACATCCGTGTGGTACTCATACCGGACTGTATTTGCCTCCAGAATAACCCGGAAACCAGGAGTAATCACCTCAGTACACATTTGCCCTGGACTAGAGATTCCCAAACAACCATCTTGCCAGTCCATCTTTTCAGCTGTTACAATCCGCACGTCTTCGGGTTGAATGCCTAGTTGTGCAGCTAAAACCTGCTGGGCTGCCAAAGCTGCCCCAGGAATAAACCGCACATTCTCCCCTTTGAGATCGCTGCGAAATTCATATTGAGTCTCTCCAACTAGCAAAGTACCACGATACCCTTGAGTGACCGCAGCCAAGCAATTTTCATTCTCTTTAGCCAAATCCAGACAACTATTTGACCACTCCTGCACTTCTGAGGAAAACACAGTGATTTGGTCAGCGGGAATGCCTAGCTGGAGCGCCAGAACTGCGCGTATGGTATCCATAACAGATGGCGGTGTGGCTGGAATGGTAGGTTGCGGCTGGGGATTACTGAGTGAGGTTGGCATTGGCAGTGAAGGTGTAAGGGTTGGGGATGCACAGGCTGTAACAGCCAGCGAGAATATAAACATACCAATCAAATTCCATAAACGGATCTTTTTCATAACCATTTTCCTTTGGTTCTCTCTAACCAATCATTCCCATTTTATTGATACAGTATTATTTTAGCATCACATAAAACAAAATGCCACATTCTAGGGTATAAACCAGACAAACGTACCGATGATTTGAGAGAACACCCGGCTCTCAATTTCGGGATCGTAAATAGGAGGTGGGGTAGGATAATTCAAAGGGTTGCTGGAGTGAAGAACAAAATCCAGCGTGACGCAGGTGTCTTCGTCTTGGATGGCATAGGATGTCCAATCATAGCGGCTTCCCGCAGCACCCTCACTGCCTTTTAGAACGGTGAATTCGAGATTGGTTACCAGCAATGTTTCGGGGTTCATGCTCTCAGGAGATAATCCCTGGGTGAGCGGGCTGAGGCATTCGCCTCCTAAAGGTTGAGCCTGGATATCGAGGTATTTCTCGTCCAGATTTGTTCCCAACTCTTTGGGAAGAACGATACGAGCTTCCTCCGGCAGGTTGATTGTGATGTCGCCGCCAGGAGGATATTGCAGCTCAAAACCATAGGTCGGATTGCGATAAATGTTCCAACCATTCTCGGGAGTCACAGTCATCTCTGGAGACGGGGTGACTGTTGGTAGTTCAACGGAAGGGGTTGGTTGTGAGGTGGGTGACGGAGTTGGAGGAAGAGGGGTAGAGGACGCTTCAACTGTTGCAGTTGGCGGAACGAATAATGTGCTGGATTGACAAGCTAGAATGCTCAAAAAGAGGCTCATAACCACCAGCAGGATGACGATTTTATTTTTCATTTAGTTTTATCCCTGAAGGTTTTTTTACGTAAAGGTTAAAAACGTTCATTTCATCTACAGATATTATCTATGATACTAGCCTTTTGGTTATCGTCATTAATATTATCCTATTATTTCTTAAAATTTAAGCGATCTTCTTAAGGTATTTTCAATATGAATTCGACAATAAATAACCGGTTTAAATTTCAAACTTGTAAATTCTAGCTTGAACTGTACAATTTCGTTCTTAGAACAAGAAATTTTCAAGCTATAGGTTTTTTTTAGGAGGAGCGCCTCATACTCGCCAGCGAGAAGATCTTGTTATCTATCGTCAAGGCTGGTTTGGATTATTGGCAAAACCATTCGAGGTTTATATACACGGGTAACTGCTAAGTTAACCAGTCCCGAATTAAGAAGATTACTTCGTTTGGACTTTGGGATTAATGTGTAAAATATGATAGTTAGCTTTGTGCAGTAGACGATTTCACATCAGACGTAAGGGTCTTTGATCCATAATTATTTGAGGAGATGATGGGGTTCGCAAGAAA
>DHFN01000230.1:2703-6355 GCA_002402275.1 Anaerolineales bacterium UBA4823 | reverse complement strand
AAGGATCACGAATACACGTATTTAAGAATCTCAGCCTTAGCTTTTTAACATTGGCATTTTAATTCCATGGCGCTTTGCCTCAGAGATAGCCAGATCATAGCCAGCGTCCGCGTGGCGCACGATACCCATCCCAGGGTCGGTGGTCAAAACCCTTTCCAGTCGTTTGGCAGCTGCCGGGGTTCCATCGGCGACAATGACCTGTCCGGCATGCTGACTATAGCCAATTCCGACTCCGCCGCCATGGTGGAAAGAGACCCAGGTGGCACCTCCGACTGCATTAATGAGTGCATTCAAGATAGGCCAATCCGAAACGGCATCGGTACCGTCTTTCATCCCTTCGGTTTCGCGGTTTGGGCTGGCGACTGAACCAGCATCCAGGTGATCGCGTCCGATGACAATGGGAGCCTTTAATATGCCCTTTGCCACCATCTCATTAAATTTCAAACCCGCTTGAGCCCGTTCCCCGTATCCCAGCCAACAAATCCGGGCTGGGAGACCTTGAAACGGGACTTTTTCACGCGCCATTTTCAACCAACGGTGAAGATGGTCATCTTGTGGGAAGAGTTCCATGATCGCTTCGTCGGTCTTATAGATATCCTCCGGTTCACCAGAAAGCGCCACCCAACGGAATGGTCCTTTGCCCTGGCAAAATAGCGGGCGCATATAAGCGGGTACAAATCCGGGAAACTCAAAGGCATCACTCACTCCCCAATCATAGGCACGTTGGCGAATATTATTCCCGTAATCAAAGACTTCAGCACCCTGATGTTTAAATTCCAACATTGCCTGAACGTGATGCCCCATGGATTCCATCGAGCGTTTCTCATATTCTTTGGGGTCAGTCCGCCTCAGCTCATCAGCAGCTGTGACACTCAAACCTGATGGAACATACATCAACACGTCATGAGCGGGGGTTTGGTCGGTGACAACATCGGGGATGACTTTGCGAATGACGAGTTCGTTATAGACATCGGAAGCATTGCCAATTAGACCGATGGATTTAGGAATTTCTCTTTTGACACATTCTTCAACCAGAGTCATCGCCTCTTCCAAATTATCCACCACCGTATCCACATAACCGATCTCCAAACGGCGTTTTGCGCGTTGTTCATCCACCTCTACAATCAGTCCAACCCCTTCGTTCATTGTTATGGCTAGGGGTTGAGCACCGCCCATTCCGCCTAGACCAGCCGTCAGAACAAATTTCCCTTTGAGAGATTTCCAACCGCGTAAGTTCGCCAGGGTAGCCAGGGTTTCATAAGTCCCTTGCAAGATGCCCTGAGTACCGATATAGATCCACGACCCGGCAGTCATTTGACCATACATGATCAAACCTTTAGCTGCCAAATCATCGAAATGTTCCTGAGTTGCCCAGTGAGGCACCAGATTAGAATTGGCGATTAAAACACGTGGGGCATCAGGATGGGTCTTGAAAATTGCCACCGGTTTTCCGCTTTGAACCAGTAGTGTTTCGTCCTCTTCTAGGTTCTTAAGTGATTCAAGGATCGCATCGAAGCATTCCCAGTTGCGGGCAGCCTGACCACGCCCCCCATAAACCACCAGATCTTCCGGGCGTTCAGCCACTTCCGGGTCAAGGTTGTTTTGGATCATGCGGTATGGCGCTTCAGTTAGCCAGGATTTACAGGTCAATTTTGTCCCACGTGGGGCACGTACGACTCGAGACATAAAGAACTCCTTTCAATATTTGTTATATATAATTATCCACCTAAATAAGCCGCCTTGACTTTGGGATTTTCACGTAATTCTTCTGGATTCCCTTCGAGCACAAGGTGACCACTTTCCAACACATAAGCCCGATCCACGATTTTCAGAGCTTCAAAAGCATTCTGTTCAACTAATAAGACACTCACATGATGATTTTTTAATTCACCAATCACTTGTAAAACTCGTTTGACCAGAATAGGCATTAGCCCCATGGACACTTCATCTACTAAGAGTATCCGGGGTTTACTCATCATAGCTCTACCAATAGCCAACATTTGTTGCTCGCCACCGCTGAGGGTTTTTGCAACTTGTTTCCGGCGATCTGCCAAGACCGGGAATAGCTCATAAACCGCCTGAAATTGTTCTTTTATTACCATATCGTTATGGAGATAAGCTCCCAACCGTAAATTATCTTCTACACTGAGATCGCGAAAAATCCGTCCCGTCTCTGGCACCAGCGCGATGCCTTTGGCGACCCGTTGCCAGGGAGGAAGCAGCTGAATAGGCTCTTCGTCAAAATAAATCTCCCCCATTCGGGGTTTAAGCCAGCCAATGATTGTTTTAATCAGGGTGCTCTTCCCAGCTCCATTGGCGCCTAATATCGCTACAATTTCATTTTCTTCTACATTAAAAGATATTCCATGCAAGACCTCAATTTGACCATAGCCGACGTGTAAATTCTCTACTTTTAACATTTCAATTTACTCCTGCCCTAGATAAGCGTTGACGACTTTGTCATTAGCTTGTATCGCTTGGGGCGAGCCTTGGGCGATGATTTCACCCTGAGCCAGTACAATGATCCGCTGACATAAATTCATCGCAAAGCGCATGTTATGTTCAATCAAGATAATTTGAATCCCGTGCTCGTACAAGCGTTGAATTAAATGTGCCAGTTCAAGCGCTTCTTGGGCTACAAGACCGGCGGCTGGTTCATCCAATAAGAGTAACTTCGGTTTTGTGGCTAATGCTCTGGCAATTTCTAATCGGCGTTGAATCCCAATTGGAAGTCTGGAGGCCGGTGAGGTGCGATAAGCCTGTAACCCGGTAAGCTCTATCAACTCGGATACCGATTTTAAATTCGCAGGTGTTCGATAACGGGAAACCAACCCTTTGAATTTCGGATAATAAGACATCCCTAATCCGGTGAGGATATTTTCCTCGACTGTGAGGGTGGTAAAAGGTTTGACAATTTGGAACGTACGGGCGATCCCGAATCGGACAATATTATAAGGACGCTGGCGTTGAATTGGTTTTTGGAGAAAAATCACCTCACCTTGAGAAGGAACAATAAAACCGGAGATAATATTGAATAATGTCGTTTTTCCGGCGCCATTAGGTCCAATTAAACCCAATATTTCTTTCTCTGTTTGGAAAGAGACATCTTTGAGAGCTTGTAAACCTCCGAACCAATGAGAAACTTGGCGAATTTCAAGGAAGGACATCAGCTCACCTCCGTGATTTTATTTTGTGAACGATTGCGCCAGAAATTCAATTTGGTCCATAACCAGCTATCGTCTCCAAGTAATCCCATCGGTTGGAATAACATCATCAGGACTAATAAAGCACCATACAATGTAAAACGATAATCTTGGATAAAGCGAAACAGCTCGGGGGTCAACCGTAGGATGATAGCACCGATGATGGGACCTCGTAAGGTACCCACGCCGCCGAAAATCACCATGGAGAGAATGGCGATGGATTCGACAAACGCAAAAGTATCCGGGAAAACACTCCCAAGGAAATGACCATATAAAGAGCCAGCACCCCCAGCAATGGCTGCGCTAATCCCAAAGGCATAAATCTTATACCTGGCTGCGCTCACACCGATGGAGGCTGCTGCATCTTCATCGTTACGGATGGTTTGAAAAGCCAGCCCGCACCAGGTTTTAGAAATATACCAACAAATACCCAGAGTAAGGAGTGCATA
>DHFN01000230.1:0-2672 GCA_002402275.1 Anaerolineales bacterium UBA4823 | reverse complement strand
GGGATATTAACTAGCCCCAAGGCGCCTCCAAAGAAATCCACATACTTAAATACTGAGATCACCACAAAATTAATTCCCATCGTTGCCAGAACGAGAAAATCATGCCGAACCCGCAGGCTGGGTAAACCTAAAAAAATGCCTACGATACCTGTGATGACAATCGCACCGACAAAATCTACAATAAAAGGCAAACCATAGCGAATCGCAAGTACAGCTGAAGTATAGGCACCAATTCCGAAAAAGGCGGCATGCCCGAGTGAAATCTGTCCGGCGAAACCAGTCAAAATATTTAAACTTAATGCCAGGGAAATATAAATAGCAATAAAAGTAAAAATGGTCAATAAGTAACCACTGCTCATTGTTTACTCCCGACCCAGAAGTCCATGCGGTCTAAACATCAACATAAGGATTAAAACTAAAAACGCGATGGAATCGCGTGGTAATACATAGCCGACCGAGGCAACTAAAAAATTCTCAACAATGGCTAATAATAAACTTGCCAGGATTGCACCGGGTAAGCTACCCATCCCACCGAGAACGATGATTATGAAAGCCTTATAAGAGGGTAAATCTCCCATCGTTGCAAACACGCTGTTGTTATAAATACCCACCAGAACGCCAGCTGCACCGGCTAGGGCAGAGCCGAGGAAGAAATTCAAGGCAATGACACGGTTTAGATCGATGCCTATTGCGGCTGCCATTTCCCGATCGAGAGAAGCCGCTTGCCAGCCTAATCCGATGCGGGTTCGGGTAAGCAAAATATAAACCAACGCCAGAAGCACGATGGTGACCAGTAAGATAAGAACTTGTTTTGAGGAGATGGAGAACCAGGGAGTCTCAATTCTCGGTAGACCCGCTCCCCCAGCTGGATAAGGTCTTTGATAAGCTCCTAACAAAAATGGTTTTTGGAGTAAGTCGGTAAACATGACGAATAAACCAATGCTAGCAATCAGGGGTACGGTACGGGGTGCATCCAAAAGGTAATAATAACTAAAACGATAAATCAAAACACCGATACCTCCACTGACTACCATGGCAACAATCAAGGATAGCCAAAAATTCTTTATCAATGAAAAAGTCAGCACTCCCACAAACGCCCCAATGGTATACACACTGGCATGGGCGATGTGGAGCACCTTTAATACGCCATAAACCATAGTAAGCCCGGCTGCCATAAGAATATAAGTACAACCTAAGATGATCGAATTGGAAAGATTTTGGGCGATATCCATATATACCTCCAATAAAACGGGGCAGTTGAATAAGACTGCCCCGTTTGATTGTTCTTAATTTTTATGGCGTTACGAGTTGTAAATCATCGAATTCGTGGTAGAGATGAAAAGCGCCATCTTTAACGATCTGGGAGGAAATCGGTCGCAAGACCTCCCGATCGGCTGTGTAGCCCCAGAATGGACCAGTGGCTACATCTTCAAAGTTTTTCAGATTGGAAATCGCATTTACGATTGCCATAGGATCGGTTGAGCCAGCGGTTTGGATGGCATATGCAAGCACCATCACTGCGTCAAATGCCGAAGCACCGACCATGTCGGCATCCTCACCGTAGGTGGCTTTATATTGTTCTAGGAATGTTTTTGTCATCGGGCGGTCAGAGTCACGGTTCAAGTCGGTGGTTATTACAACCCCTTCTGTGGCTGGGCCACCCAGTTGGACGAACTGAGGTGAATCGTATCCTTCCTGACCGACAATTTGAATGTTCAAACCCTCGTCTTTTGCCTGACTGACTAAATTAGCTGCCTCGTTGAAATAGCCAGTCGCATAGACAACCTCGGCACCCGAAGATTTGATCTTGCCAATGATCGGGCGGAATTCTGTCTCACCTAGGGGATATTTCTCTTCCAGTACAATCTCCAATCCTAGATCAGTTGCGTGCTTCTTGAATCCATCAGTTAATGAGATACCAAAATCATTATCCACGGTTAAGATAGCAACTTTTTTGAAATTCATTACGTTACCAATTAACTCGGCACCAATTCGACCTTGAACATCAGCCAATGTGCCAATCCTGAAGATCATATTACCGGTTTTAGTCACCTCGGGGTGAATTCCATAGGCAGAGAGCATCGGAATGCCGGCTTCCTGAAAAATAGGGGCCGCGGCTCTGGTTGATCCAGAATAGGAGCCAGAGATTCCCGCCACAACCTTATCTTGCTCGATTAATTTGCGGGCAATTGCCGAGGTCTGATCTGGTTTGGCAGCATCATCATAAAACACCAGTTCAAGTTGACGACCTAAAACTCCACCTTTTTCATTAACGATCTTTACCGCAAGCTGGGCTGATTGCAAAGCACTGGTTCCATCTGCAGCCGCAAAACCCGTTGTTGGCGAGAAAAAGCCAATTTTAATGGGTTCTTGGGTAGTTTGGGGTGCTTCAGTAACTGTTTCTGTCGCAGGAACAGTGGGGGCTTCGGTTACTTCGGGCGCTGTTGTTTCCGCAGCCGGCGGTTGGGTTGCTTCAGGCGTAGGAGTGGGTTGGGGCGCGCAGGCGACTACTAACATGCTCATTACAATGAGGGCGATAAACGTTGGGAAAAATTTTTTGATCATCTACAATCTCCTTATAAATTGACTATCTGATTTTTTATGATCTGTTCTAAGGGACTTTTTATGGGAATCGTATATGGATGGGTGTACCTCCTTTCATGACAGCGTCT
>DHFN01000202.1 GCA_002402275.1 Anaerolineales bacterium UBA4823 | reverse complement strand
TCTCGCTTCGCTCGAAATGACAAGAGTGGTATTCGTATTGATGGCTGAGAGAGACTCGTTTGCCCAACAACCCTTTTGTCACGTCAAGATTCGGCTATACCGCCGAGAGGCGACATTCGAAGATGAAATAACATTCAGCGGAGGCCCAATAATTATGTTATGAGTAGTAGCAAAGCGAGATATCTTAACGCACATGAGAAGACCCCTCGCTTCGCTCGGGGTGACAACCTTCTTTTGGGACAGTCTCTGATAGGCTCTGCCTGACGGGGTAGTTTTATGGGGGAAAGCCCTTGGCTCCTCGAAAGAGGGGAACAGTCCGCCCATAAATATCAGAAAGGATTTGGCAGAATTTGATAGATATTGTCAGTGAGAGGAAAGTATATTTTCATAAATTCCTTCGGAGGTACTCGATGAAACTCAACCTCAGACGCTTTTGGTGGGTTAGCCTTTTTTTAGGTTTTATACTGGACTTGCTCTTTTGGAAAAAATGGATTGGGTTAAATTTCCCTCTCTTTGTGATGCTCTGCTTGCTGACCGGGTTTGCACTTCTCAAAGGGGAAAACCAGCACCCAAATTGGAAAACATACATTCTTCTACCGGTCATTTTGATCTGTGCCTGGGGAGTTTTCGTCCGGCGCGAACCGCTAACGGTTTTGCTCGATTTTGTTTTTACTCTCTTTGCGATGAGCCTGGTTGCAGTAACAGCCAGCGGTGGTAAATGGGTAGAGTATGGGGTGTTGGATTATTTTCGCAATTTGTTTCGTTTGTGGCTCAATATGTGGGTATTGCCCATTCAGGCTGTAGTTGAACTTCATTCCACTCCAGAGGAAAAGAACCCGTCCGAAAGAGGGAGAACTTTTTGGCAAATTGTTCGGGGGCTTTTATTGGCAATTCCCATCTTAGCAATTTTTGCCGGGTTGTTAGCATCTGCGGATGCTGTCTTCAATCAAGAGCTGGTTAATTTTCTGGCGATTTTTAAGATTGAGAATTGGTCAGAGTATCTCTTTCAGTTGATCCTTATTTTGGCTACTGCGTATGCACTCTTGGGGGTCTATCTTTTTGCAGCCCGCTTCTCGAAGAATGAAAAACTAACCGCCAAAGATCAGACGGTTATTCCACAATTATTAGGAATCACTGAAAGCGGCATTATTCTAGGAAGTGTGGTCGTACTCTTTGGCTTTTTTGTGATGATTCAATTCCGCTATTTTTTTGGCGGTGGAGCAAATATCAACCTTTCCGGATATACCTATGCTGAGTATGCCCGGCGTGGTTTTGGGGAATTGGTATTAGTTGCTTTTGGAAGTTATCTCTTGCTGTTAGGACTGGCTAGCCTTACTCGCCGGGAAACTTGGACACAACAATGGGTTTACCATATCTTGAATACCATATTGGTCGCATTAGTTTTTGTCATCTTAAGTTCAGCGTATCAACGATTAGTTTTGTATGAATCCGCTTATGGGTTTTCCCGCCTGCGGACTTACACCCATCTGGCAATAGTCTGTATCGCTATTTTACTTCTGGGCGTTCTCATTCTAGAAACCATTCGCCATCAAAGGGCTTTCGCACTGATGACATTATCCACCGCGTTTCTCTTTATCTTGCTGCTGAATTGGATCAATGTGGATGCATTTATTGTGCGACAAAATATTGGGCGTGAGGTCGCCCGCCAGATAAATTCAGAGCAAGTTCCGGTTGAATTGGATGAACGATATTTTCTACAGCTTTCGGAAGATGCGGTTCCACAAATGGTTCATTTAGTGCAAACTGCTTCTCTTGATCCGGAAACCAAAGATAAGATCTCAGCCAGCCTGGTTTGTATGCGCGTCCGACTCGAAACAACCGAAGTAATTCCCTGGCAGTCTTTTAACTGGGCGCGCTACCAGGCAGAAAGGGCACTCACTTCGGTCACACCTCTCCTCAATAAATATACCCTCTATACGAATGGCATTAACCATACTGTCCAAACCCCTTCTGGTGAGATATTTGACTGTAGTCCTGTTGGGATTGATTGATCGGGCTTAAATTGGGTTTTATCTTCTCCCAGTTGTCGGTGGAATGCAATGTTCTCCAACTACTCCCTTGTTCACTGAGGGATCGTCTAAGACCCCCAAAATTATAACCCCCCAAAGGTTTCCTCTTAGGATAAAACCTGTTTTAAGGAAGGTATTTTTGACGATTCTATTCCCGATTAATTCAAAACCTTGGGGGTCTTTTACTAAAACGAGATAGTCTGAAAACACCGAATTGCATTATCCTCTCGTGCGATAGCCTGACGCAGCAATTAATAGAAACATTTCTAATAGGTTGTCCAAAAAGTCATAAATGCGATATCGAGTGAAGCGAGACATCTATATTTAATTATAGAATGACCCCTCACATCGCTCGGGGGGACAATCTACTTTTGGGACAGTTTCTGACACCAAAGACGGTATACCATTAAGGTTTGAATTTAGGATGAGTATTTTAGTTAAGTTGTTTTGTGAGTTTATTAACCAATGAACAGAAGCACAATTGGTTTTTAAGAAAGGTGTGTATATAAATAAACTATACAAAATCCGATGGATATACTATAATAATAGTAAATCCAGAAACAAGTGAAGGTGAAAGATGGCAGCTCAACTGTTCGGAGAAAATCGGCGTCGTAGGCGGGGGGGATGGAAGCAATTTCATAACCCTAATAAATTCCTTACTACCTGGACTGATGCAGTGCAAAATCTGAACGAAAATGTAAATGTCGGCATCCGCTTACGTGAAGTGAGGCAAGAACATGGTTTTTCTCTGCGTGAATTGGCGGAGAAAAGTGGTTTGAACGTCAATACCTTGTGCTTAATTGAGAATAATAAGACCTCTCCTAGTGTGAGTACGTTACAGCAACTGGCTATGGCTTTACAGGTGCCTATTACCGCATTTTTCGATGAGATACCCATTCCTAAAAATGTAGTTTATCAAAAATCTGATGTCCGACCCAAAGCTCACTTCAATCATGGTTTCTTAGAAGATTTGGGTAACGGCATAACCTTAGGAGGTGGGCAACCTCTTTTAATAACCCTTGAACCTGGTGCAAATAGTGGAAACAATCCGATTGTGCATACCGGTCAGGAGTTTGTTTATTGCTTAGAGGGAAACCTGGAATATTATCTTGGGGACGAGCATTATATCCTTGAAGAAGGGGATAGTTTGATCTTTGAAGCGTATATTCCGCATCGGTGGGGAAACGGCAATGATTCTATTTCACGCTCTATCCTAATCATTTGCCCTAGTGATGAAGCCGATCAAGCAGCCGAAAGGCATTTTGTTTCGAATGAATCCGCAATAGGTGCTATTGAAAAAGGAGGTTGATTATGTTTTCTAAGAAACATCAAGTTATGAGGGGAAAAGGGCAAGGAACGCCAGGCGGACGGGGACGTGGCCGAGGGGGCGGGAATAAACCCGACTCTGGGCCAGGCGGATATTGTGTCTGCCCAAAATGCGGCGAACGAATCCCTCACCGCGCAGGAAGACCCTGTTACGAAATATCTTGCCCGAAATGCGGGACCAAGATGGTGAAGGAATAATGAGCACCGTATTTGGTCCGGTACCATCACGGCGATTGGGTCAATCTTTAGGGATTGATCCAATCCCAGCGAAAACCTGCAATTGGAATTGTGTCTATTGCCAACTCGGTCGTACTGTACCCCTTATCAATGAACGCAAAGAATATATACCCCGCCCCGAAATACTTGCAGAACTTCAGGATGCGTTAAAAGCCCATCGAGCCGGTGAGATTGATTGGATAACCTTTGTCGGATCAGGAGAACCAACTTTGCATAGCGGTATTGGTTGGCTTATCCGCGCCATTAAGCAGATAACCCCTATTCCAGTTGCCGTCATCACCAATGGTTCGTTATTATATTTAGAAGAAGTGCGGCGAGATTTGCTGGCTGCAGATGCCGTCTTACCAACCCTCGATGCTGGAAATGGGCAGCTTTACCGCAAAATAAACCGGCCTTGGCCAGAAATAACGTTTGAGCGACTGTTGGATGGTTTGAAAAGCTTTAGCCGGGAATATCAAGGAAAGTTATGGGTGGAAGTTATGCTGATTGAGGGACTTAATGATCCTCCCCAAGCCTTAATAGAGATCACCGAAATCCTCAAAGAAATTCATCCGGATCAGGTGCATATTAATCTGCCCACCCGCCCTCCAGCCGAAGCCTGGGTAAAAGCTCCTAGCCAGGAGGGAGTGTTGCGAGCGATTTCCATTTTGGGTGAAATTGCCCATCCAGTTTCACCGGCTGAGGGAAGTTTTGATTTAAGCGGGCATGCTAGTATTGAAGAAGCTATTCTGGATATCCTAACCCGTCATCCGGTGGAGGAAAAAGTATTGCAGCAAAACATTGACCGCTATGTACCTGGTCAGGCAGGGCAGGTGCTCCAAAATCTGCTGGAAAGCGGACAGGTGCAAATAGTGGAACGGTTTGGAGATCGCTTTTGGAGCATTGCCCGGGCGGTATATAGCGATAAAAAGGTATAAAGAGAATTTAAGGAAAAAGCCATGCAGATAACCCCTGGGGAATTTTCATATCGGGGTTTTTACTTTATCGTATGCTGGCACGTATAAATAGTTTGCTTATTCGTAACCCCGATTAGGGATTGATGTCACTTTTGTCGATCCCAGCGATCCGCAAAATTTTCGGCACGTTATTCAACCCAGTCCGAAACTCCTTTATGATGAAACGTTGGGGAACCCGCGCATCAATGGATTTTCTTACGAAGAGGTTGCCAATTAGGCAGCAATTCTCAATATATCATTGCGAGGGTGGTTTTTCCCGAAGCAATCTCCCGGTTTCAATGAGAAGACTGCTTCGTTCCTCGCAGTGACATTCTCAAAAGGAAGTTCAATTGATCCGAATCCCCGGCGTAAATCCTGCTCATGAAGTTTTTTCACATAGGCGGTCTGGGCTTTTAGGGGCTGAACCAGACTGGCAGCATGGTCGCGCCGTCTTTTTTCCCCTTTCCTTCCCGGACAATGATCTGACGCTGCTCAAAGTCGATATCTTTCACCCGCAAGCGGAGGCATTCCATCAAACGCAACCCGCATCCATAGAGCAACTTCGCCATCAATTGATGCAGTCCCAGCATTCCAGCCAATATCCTTGCTATCTCATCTTTCGATAACACCGTCGGCAGATGTTCCAAGCGTTTGGCGCGCAGTGCTTGGAGCGGAACAGGAAGTTCGATTTGCAGGACATTTCGGTATAGAAATAGCAATGCATTGAGCGCCTGGTTCTGAGTAGAGGCAGTAACATGCTCGTCTTTCGCTAGATGCGTGAGGAAGGCTTCGATCTCAGCGACACCCATTTCAGCCGGATGGCGTTTGTTGTGA
>DHFN01000160.1:1084-8743 GCA_002402275.1 Anaerolineales bacterium UBA4823 | reverse complement strand
GTTCGTGGTAGCATTCGTGGATGGTTCCGCTTTGCATCAAAAACCGTCCACGAATTAGGATCACGAATAATCGAAAATATTTAGTGTTCGGTACAACATTTATATTCCCAAGCACAAAAGAAAGATGAAATATCAAACTGGATGGTGGCTATGATAGTGTTGATTGCAAAAAAAGGTTTGATTTGGAAAAACACCGTGCATAAATGGATAATAATATTGATTATGTCATAGAGCTATACGGGTCTCTCACCTGGAACAAGCTAACCATATCATCGTAGGTTTACTTCTACCATTAATGCCTGGAACGAAATTTGGTTTTTCATTATAATATTCTTGTGAATAGAGCTATAACTATTCAAATCAGAGTGTTACAATTCAATTAATTAATAAATCCAAAGAATTTACATGTAGAGTATCATTGACCGACTCGCTGGCTATACCGGGCAAGGTCATTTGGCGTAACGATTGAGCAAAAACTATAGCTTTTTCACACGAGGATGATTCTTTACCAAGATGAATAGCTAATCATGCATTCACAATCAATTTTTATCACTAAAGTCAGTTCTTCGGAGGAAAAAGATGCTGTCCTATTACTAATTGACAGCATTCGTTCTTTTGGGGGGAAAATGGGTGAGTGCCCATTTTGGATTTTTGGAACAGACCCCCAGGTGGAATATCTTCAGGGGCTTTCTTTAGACCAAGTAGAAATCTATTCCTTAAGTGTTCCAGTGTTGCTGCAGCATTATCCATTTGGAGACAAAGTTATCGCATGTGCAAAGGCTGAAGCACAAACACCCCTAGGAATTCATTCGTTAATCTGGCTTGATCCAGAATGCTTGATAATTCAACCACCGCTATTGTATGATTTAGAGGAGGATTTTGACGCAGCTTTCCGTCCCGTCCACCTTCGCAATGTTGGATTATCTCCAGACGAGCCATTGAATGCATTCTGGAAAGGTATCTATCGTGTTCTTGGTGTTCAAGATATACAGCGTCCTGTAAACTCATTTGTAGACCAACAGTGTTTGCGTGCTTATTTCAACTCCCATGGATTCAGCATCCGTCCTCAATTAGGGTTGATGAACCGCTGGCAAGAGCTGTTTGAACAGCTTGTTTATGATCGGCAATATCAAGAGATTGCATGTAAAGAGAGAAGAAATCAGATATTTCTATTCCAAGCACTGCTGAGCGCTTTGATAACCTCGGCTTTGGATGAGCAAAGAATTCGTATTCTACCCCCGCAATATAACTATCCTTACAACCTGCAAGCTCAAATAGGAGATGCTCGACGTGTCGGTACGCTCAACGATTTGGTCAGCCTTACTTATGAAGAACGCCCATTAGATCCGAAACTCGTGACAGATCTTGATATTCGGGAACCATTGCGGGCGTGGTTAGAAACACATCTTTCAACCGGATAATAACAGAGGATATTCTTTTGATTGGCACTCGTTATGTCATGCGCTAGAAATGTCACTGGATGGATCTTGAAGACAAAAAGAGGTACCTTAGTTTCGATACAATTGCAATTTATAAATGAACTGGAGGGGTTTAACAAATGAATCCAAATGTTTTAAGTAAGTCCGAATTAATGTTTGAGATTGAGAGAAATTGGGCTGCTCTCACAGGATGGATAGCTAGTTTGACAGGAGACCAACTTACTGCTATCCACGACCCGCAAGGGTGGACGGTCAAAGACCATCTAATTCACATTAACCGCTGGGAACATTGGGCGATTTCGTATTTGCGTGGTGAACCTTGTTATATAGACCTGGGTATCGAAGAATCCCTATATCGAAATGGCTCAATTGATGCTATCAATGCAGTGATTTATCAACAGACAAAAGGAATGCCTTTGCAAGAAGTTCTTGCCCAATTACAGGAAACTCATCACCAATTGATGGGTCTCTTGAGTCAGTGCAGCGAAGCAGAATTGCAAAAACCTTATCACGAGGAATGGGAAGAAAAAGCTCCAGCCGAAGATCGTCCAACCGTGGCGAATGTCTTGGTTGATGGAACTGCTCACCACTATGCCGAGCACTTACAATGGATGAAGGATTTGTCAGGTGAAAATGAGTGAGTTTATTGAGAAAACATTTATGGTCAAAAGAAACATGAAGGAAAGCTCTTTCGCGATTTTTACCTTTGTGCGTTTTAGGTCCTCCGTGTTTGAATATTTTTTCGATGATCTCATGAGAAAAAGGTGAGTGTGAAGTTAAAAAGGAGAACCGAATGAATGCTCCAATTGAATGGCTGCTTGAAGGTCCTGCCTGGGTTGAATACCGCACTCGCTGCGATCTTCTTAACCAGGCAAAAGATGAGCCCAGCCTGCAGGCTGCCCGGAATTCGATGTTGACCGATCCCCAAATCCAATCTCTCATAACTGAATTGGCTGTCAGGGAGGCAGGCGTGGTTTCCAGCCACAAGAATGCCGGTCAGTACTTCCATAAGCTTACTTTTATTGCTGATTTAGGTTTTCAAGCTGGTGATCCAGGGGTTGATCAGATGATTTCCGGTCTATTTGAGCATATATCTCCAGAAGGACCTTTTCAGGTTTTGACGAACATACCGATTCACTTTGGTGGTAGTGGCGAAAATCAATGGGCTTGGGCGTTATGTGATACCCCTCTGATAATTTATTCATTGGTTAAGTTCGGCTTAGATGATCAACCCGCTGTAAGTTCAGCGGTTGACTATTTGGCGGGTTTGGTACATAGCAATGGCTGGAATTGCACCGTGTCGAAAGAGTTGGGCACATTTCATGGACCCGGTCGTAAGGATGATCCCTGTCCGTATGCCAATTTAGTTATGCTGAAGCTATTGGGGTGTTGGAAGGAATATCAGGATAGCCCGTCTTGCAAAACTGGTGCAGAAACCTTGCTTGATTTATGGGAGAATAGCTTGAAGGAACATCCCTATTTGTTTTATATGGGAACCGATTTCCGAAAAACGAAAGTCCCTTTTGTATGGTATGACTTGATGCATGTTTTAGATGTTCTTTCTCAATTTCCCGGGTTAAGAAAAGACCCAAGACTTCTGGGCATGCTGGATGTATTAAAGTATAAGATGGACGATCAGGGAAGGTTTACCCCCGAATCAATATGGACGGCTTGGAAAGATTGGGAGTTTGGGCAGAAAAAAATGCCCTCGCGTTGGTTGACTTTATCGGCATGGCGGATCATCCAGCGGTTTGAGGAAGAGTAATCCGCTAGCAAAGGCTTTATTCTCTACTGCGAAGGATTGCCGTAGAGAATACCAAGACTGCGGTTATTCATGGATGGTTAGGGATAGTTAACAATCAAATTCCCAAAGTGAGATTAGAATTACCTTTTGCCAATAGATGATTATAGAATCTATAGAGGGTGCATTTAAGCATACAGCAAATGGATTCCCCCCTAATTTCATCGCCAGAAGAATTACAATGCAAATAAGGAGCGTATCCGGAATTTATTTACCCAGCACTCTCGCCAGCAATCTGGCAGCTACTTCGCACACAAGAATATCGTGCCATTTCTGGTTGGTGTAGCCGCGCAGACAGCTATAACAACTGGCGGTTCAGCCGCCGCCGACTCTGTCAAGACTCGCTTCAAAAGCCAAAGCGTTGGCTGCCTCAGAGCGCGCGCATAACCGCGCCGAAGGCGGTCGGCTGCAACCGCTTGTTAGCCCGCCCCTGGCTCCGAATTTCCCTTTCTACGTCTCAGGAGCCGTATGATTCCAGCCAAGACGTTCATTGATGGCACGGACTTCATATACCTTTCATACGTGTCGCCAAACTTTTCAATGAGGAGTTGATCTTCCTGTCTGGAAACCAGGTACATACACACAATACCCAGAATCCCCATAATCACAATCAACCAATGCTGGCTAAAAAGAATAACGGCAACGTACATTAACAACCAGCCCAGGTAGAGCGAATGCCGAACGATTGTGTAGATCCCGCTGTCAACAATGGTCGTGGTATGAGTGAAATCTTTATCCTTTTCTGGCCTGCCTTTGCTGCGAAGGACAACCATGGGGAGAAAGATGAAAACGAGACCAACGGCAAGGATTGCCCATCCAGCATAAACGAGCCATTGGACAACTGGATTATGCAGCAGGAGGAAATAAAACGGCCATGTCGAGACCAGTAGAACGCCCGCCACAGCAAAATATAAGGCACTTTTCTTCATGTTTGGGCCATCTCTCCGCTTTTGCCAATTGCTCTCCAGTTCTTGACTAACATGACCAAGCCGTACACTCCAGCGCCAAAGAGGATGCAGTCTTCGTAACAGTTAAGCGCGCCGAAGCATTTGGGCAAGGCCATCAAAGCCCATGGAAGCAATAACACATAGACTTTCTTATCAACTTTCGGTATAGCGGCTGACACTAAAGCAATAGCAAATACGGTTAGAGGGCAAGGCGCTACAGGCAGGATAGTTCTTGGATAGTAATGACCGAGGGCAAATCCGACTAAAGGGTACAAGAATACCAACAGAATCCATAAAATGGTTATGTATCTTTGCCATTTCAAATCGGGTAGCCCAAAAGCCAATTTCTTCGCAAAGATGTCCGCGGCAAATAAGATTGCCAGAAGGATAAAAAGCGGCGCTCCGAAAAAAGTGGAGAACGGACTTGGGGCGAAGATTAGGAAGAACACGATACCGTTCCAAGCAAAGGCAAAGGAGAGGAATGTCTTTATGAGAGTGTTTGCCTTGTGAGGTTTGGCAAACCAGAGGTACGTCAAAATTCCCGCGGCAGTTACCATGAGTGCCTGCACGGGGAAGGTTGCAGCGTTATATGCTGCCATTTGATTCCAGAACATTTCTGTAGTTGGCATACAAACTGGTCCTTTCTCGCACGTTATGCGGGCTAACGGTTGCGCTCACCCGCTGCGCGGGTTCGGCGTGAGTACCCTCGCCGCAAAGCTAACTCCAATGCGCACGAGGCCGCCGATTTGCACGCGCGTAGCGCAGTCGGGTGCAGCGCGTTGTTAGGCGCGTACTCCAATAGAATGCACACTATGGCCCTGTGAACTCCACACCGAAGAAATAGTCGTAGGGATTGGTTAGGGTCCATCCGCTTCCGTCTGGAGGATCACCATCGCGGAATTGAATGAACGAGCGTTGCTGTCTAGTGCTTGGGGAATTGAATATAAACGAGTCGTTATCGTAGCCAATGAGAAGGATGAAATGATTGCAAAACCACTCAAGATGGTCTGTTGGATTCCATTTCACACCAACCAAAATAGGATGACCCTGGTCAAGTTTGCTCTTGAGCATTCCAATATACTCCCAATAGTCAGGATAAGTCAGTCTCCAGCTATTGTATCCAGCCTCAATGTTATCCAGTGCGTTTTCTATACCGCTAGACCAGAGTCCGGTGACTCCATCTCCCCGCCAGCTTGGTTGATTTCTACCTGCGAGAACTCTCGCCCATAGTAGAGCAAGGTTTCTTGGACGCAAACCTCTCCGCAGAAGTCTGGTTGCTCATACTCCCGCGGCGGAATGTCGAGCAGAACAGGGAGTGTAAAGTTACTCATTACCAGTGGAAGGTCGATCGTAAACGAGGAGGTGAAAGTTATGGATGAGTCGCTCAATATGACAGGGTGAATCCGTGTCTGTGTCGAGGAGTGGCTTCTGCTGGCGACAAGGATAGTAGGGGAAGCCAAGTGTATAGCGGCGCTCGTTTGCCGAGACAGAGCGCACAATACGAATGCAAGAGTAGAGAAAGCTGCCGCCAAGAGAATTAGTGTTGCTAATTGATGCCTCTTCATAGGACCTCCCTTCAGGTTATTTTCGATAGGCTTCCCGGAGATGACCAGGAGTAGGTAGAAAGCTGGCAAATAACCCAACTTGTGGTCGCTCGCGCCTAACGTTTCGGGCGTATCTGAAGTTTGCCCGATAGGGCAAATTTGGACGAAGGTGCGAAGCACCGAAGCCAGATACGCTCTGTTAGGCGAATTGCCATAAGTTTCCTTCATAAGCCAAATCTTTCACTTTTCTGGCTCATAAATTTTCATCGGCTCTTTTTCAGCCCACCACTCAATCTTCTTTACAATAATCTTTAGCAAACAAAAGTCGTTGGATTCTGGACCATTGGGGTATACTCTACTCAAATCGAAAGCTGGGTAAACTTGGGTCCAGAGTCTCCAGAACCGCTTTTTCTCCTCCAGATTTGGGATTCTTTTAGCTTCCCAGATGACAATGGCGACTTTTTCACCTTTTGCACTATGAGGTGGTTGAACAAAGGTAAGACAAACCTTAGGATTTTGCTCTATTTGTTTCACCTTTCTTGAAGTGCTGCGTGTACCTACCCAAATCGACATATCACCTTCAACAATTGGGCTAACTGGACGTACTCTTGGTTGATCACCTTCACAGGTCGCTAAATACGCGGGTTCAATCTCATTTATTATTTCTACTATTTTTTGTTTTTCAGATAATGTCATAATATCTCTCCTTTTTAGACATTTCGCCTTACTTGTAATTATCTTGACTCTCTATCTTATCTCGCGTGATTCTCTCTTTTATACTATACTGGATTAACACAGGTGATTGCAGACTTCCTTATTCATTTTAATGATACAAGATAATATAAAGCGCTGTCAAGAGGAAGACGACCATGCCGGAAAAGAAACTCGCCGATCGCCTGCGCGGATGCGTGGTGAGCACCTTCGCTACAGAGCTAATTACAATGCGGTGACCTACCGTATCGGAACGTCTTTCTTCGCACATCTCTGAATATGCGAGTGTATCCGTCGATATGGGCCTTGTTCTTGTCATTCTCAGCCGGATCTATCTTCTTCCAATCCGGGTTTTGCCTAAGAAAGTGGTAGGTTCTTGATTCGTCATCTACCAGATAGATCGCTTGGTCAATTTTCAGCTCTCTTGGCAGGGATCATTTTTTTCGTTGTTTTGGTCGATCGAGATCAGCAGATCTGGGCTGCCCAATGGTAGGTGTTAGCCGCAAGTGGGGCGTGTGTGGACAATGCTTGGGAGCAGGGAAAACTCGAAGCCAGAAAAATGCTCGAAAATGCCGCAGAATCCCACAGGTCAGGTGCACGCTGTGTTAGGCAACCTGCCTGCTTACCAGAACGATGACGCAAAAAAGATACTACCGCTGACAAACCCAACTATTAAACATAACCTTTCTTTTTGCAATACCCAAATAAAAACTTGCAAAAACCTGATGAACTTCAAATTTATTTTCTTTGTTTTAGACTTATTATTCCTTCAGGCGGATAACTTTTTTGATTTACCAAATTTTCAAAAGGTATAAATAACGGTGACGGTAAAGAATCCCATTCAAACCAACCAAAATCTGCAATTTCATAATTTGCTGTAATTTGGGGCTCGCCTGAAACAAGAGTTCCTTCCATCCAAAGAGTTATGTAATGCTTTTCGTCTGGTTCAAAAACATCATTAGTGATGGCTATAAAGCGGACATTGGCTATTTCAATCCCTACTTCTTCCTGTGCTTCTCGAATAGCACATTGCTCTGGCGTTTCACCAAACTCTAAATGCCCGCCAGGGGTAGACCAACTACCTGAACCATGAACATTTTTGCGCCTGATAAGCAATACGCGCCCGTCATGAGTAACAACTGCTGCAACACCTACTCGTGGATGATTCATTATTGTGATGTCCCTAAAACATATTTTTTGATTCGAAAATAACTTAG
>DHFN01000160.1:0-1033 GCA_002402275.1 Anaerolineales bacterium UBA4823 | reverse complement strand
CAGGACACCCCCCGCCCGATGCGTGACCCGCCCACCGCGGCGCGACCTAGCTGCCCTGCCACCGCAACCCGCTGCTAAATGGACAGCCATCCCTTCTGCGCCCACGCGCCTCGCACATTCTGCATATGCAAAAGGCTCTGCTAGAGATGAACATCCAGTTGTCGCAGGCCTTGAGCGACGTGACGGGGGAGACGGGGCAAGCCATTATCCGGGCTATCGTGGCCGGGGAGCGCGACCCGCACAAACTGGCGGCGCTGCGCAACTACCGATGCAAGAAGGACGAAGACGATATCGCCAAAGCCCTGACCGGCGCCTGGCGCGAAGAGCATCTCTTCGTCCTCAGGCAATCGCTGGAGATGTACGACTTCTACACGCGGCAGATCGAAGCCTGTGACGCCGAGATCGAGCGGACCTATGCCGCTGTCCGCCCAAAAGACGACGGCTCGGACGACGGCCCGATGCATGTCCCCGAACACAAGCGCAGGCGCTACAGCAAGAATGCGCCTAGGGGCGGGAACATCCGCAAGCACCTGAAACGCATTTGCAGGGTGGACGTGATCGCCATTCACGGCGTGGGCGAAGTGTTGGCGCAGGAGATGGTGATGGAGACCGGAACGGATATGTCGAAATTCCCCAGCGAAAAACACTACTGCTCGTGGCTGGGCCCGGCGCCGAAGAACGAAATCTCCGGCGGCAAGGTCCTGCGCAGCGCCACGCTCAAGACCCGCAACCGCGCCGGGCAAGCCTTCCGCAAAGCAGCCGCCTCGGTCATGCGCTCGGATTGTGTCTTCGGAGTCTTCTACCGGCGGATGAAAGCCCGCTTGGGTCCTGCCCAGGCAGCGGTAGCCACAGCGCACCGGATTGCCGGCGTGTATTACCGCATGTTAAAGTACAAAGTGGAATATCAACCTTTGAGCATGGAGCAATACGAAGCCAAATACCGCCAGCAGCAAATCAAATACCTGCAAAAGAAAGCCGCCAAACTCGGCCTGCAACTCTCCCCGGCTTGAAAAGTTTGCTGTTTCCCAGAAAG
>DHFN01000262.1 GCA_002402275.1 Anaerolineales bacterium UBA4823 | reverse complement strand
GTTGATCCTCAACGAGGTTTTGATCATGGTTTGTTTATTCCTTTGAAATTGATGTATCCTCAAGCAGATATTCCCGCGTTACAGCTTTCACTTATACGAGGCCTTAATTCTAGCGCTCACATCGGATTGGGAAAAGCGCTACGGGAATTAAATCAGGAGAATATTCTGGTAATCGGCTCCGGTTTTTCATTTCATAATATCAGAACTTTTTTCTCACAAAGATATGAACCTGTGGATCCCGCCAATGATGCTTTTCAAAATTGGTTAATTGATACTTGCACAAATCCCAAAATCTCACAAGAGGAGCGGGAGAAACGGTTGATCGAATGGGAAAAGGCACCTTCTGCTCGTTATTGTCACCCGCGTGAGGAACATTTGCTTCCCCTACATGTTTGTCAGGGGATGGCGAATACACCCGGTAAATTGATCTTCGATGACCAAATCTTAGGTAAAAGAGGTCTGGCATTTATGTGGTAAATTAAACACATACATTAAATTATAGGAGAATACTATGGCTGAAGAACCCTTAGAGAATAAAACTTCCCCCAGAATTGTTATTGCGAAAAACGGATCCTACCATGTGTTTGGAGAGATTCCATTAGTGCATAAAACCCAAGTAGTTTCTGAATATGGGGAACCTTTGACATGGAAAAAAGATAAGACCTATTTAGTTAAGCGTGCAGAAGGGCGCGATTTCTATGGTCTCTGCAGATGTGGTCATTCAAAGAATAAACCTTTCTGTGATGGAACTCATCGAACTATTGGGTTTGATGGTACTGAAACCGCTGATACCGCGAAATCCGAAACACGCTCGATACAGTATCCTGGCAGTACTAGAATTTTCGTCAAAAAAGATCCATACCTGTGTATGCTATCTGGCTTTTGCGGCTTTGCGGATGGTGGAATAGATCAATTATTGACCGCTACGAAGAATACTAAAGTTCGTGCTTTGGTCATGTCAATGGTAGAAAATTGTCCATCAGGAGCTCTAACTTATCGTATTAACCAAGAAAGCCAAGAGATCGAACCAGATTTACCGATGCAAATTGCAGCTACTACTGAAATTACATCAGCAGGTCCTATTGAGGGTCCTTTATGGGTAACTGGAAATATCCCGATCGAACGATCCGATGGCGAGCCTTTTGAGATTCGTAACCGAGTTACACTTTGTAATTGTGGTCAATCCTGCCAGAAGCCTCTTTGTGATGGAACTCATCGTGAATTACAAGAGAAAGAATTAAACGAGAAGAATTTATAATCCTAATCAGAAATTAGAATGGTTGAAAGCTTAATAAAAGATAAACCTTTAACTGGGAGGAAATTCGAATAGTTGATAAATGGTATAATTTAATGAATAAATAGACTGTAAGCCAAGTGGTTGGGTGTTTCCAATCGCGATCATTATCACGATTATCAAACAGGTATTTGTTTATTTTTTTATGCAGCATATCTTAATTCATAGGAGATTTCATTGAAATTTAATCCCCTCAATTGGTTGTTGGGGTTTTTCTCATTAGATATTGGCATAGACTTAGGGACTGCAAATACCTTGGTTAATGTGCGCGGTAAAGGGATTGTTATTAATGAACCATCTTGGGTCGCGATTAACAAGAAAACTCATGAACCACTTGCCATTGGTGCAGAGGCAAAAGAGATGGTTGGCAGAACACCGGCAAATGTTATCGCGATTAGACCCCTCCGGGATGGAGTAATCTCTGAATTTGAGATTACCCAGGCAATGTTGGAATATTTTATTGGGAAAGCCCATGAACAATCCATCGTCCCCGTTCCGCGACCCAGATTAGTGATTGGCATTCCATCCGGTGTAACCGAAGTTGAAAAACGAGCTGTGTATGATGCTGGAATGTCTGCCGGTGCCCGGGAAGTGTACTTAATTGAAGAACCGATTGCTTCAGCATTAGGAGCTGGATTACCGGTTGCGGAAATACGCGGGAGCATGATATTGGATATTGGTGGGGGTACCTCTGAATTAGCGGTGCTTTCGATGGGCGGCATTGTGGTTTCACGCTCCTTGAGAGTGGCTGGTGATGAGATGGATGAAGATATTATCCAATATGTACGCAATAAATATAACCTTTTGATTGGTGAAAGAATGGCAGAACAAGCCAAAATAAACATTGGTTCCGCATATCATTTGCCACAAGAAAAAACAATGACCTTACGCGGTCGCAATCTTGTAACAGGTTTACCAGACGCGGTTGAGGTTTCCTCGGTTGAAATTAGGGAAGCCATCAGCGGAACTATCCAAACGATATTAGACACTATAAAAGATGCAATTGATGAGGCACCCCCGGAAATAGTCTCCGATTTAATGGAATCGGGTATTTGTATGACTGGCGGAGGTTCAATGCTCCAAATGTTAGATAAGCGCATTAGTGATGAAATGCGCATTCGAGCTTGGGTTGCTGATGATCCTTTGTCTTGTGTTGCGCGTGGCGCAGGTTTGATCTTGGAAGACTTGGATCATTTAAGTCGATTTTTAGTTGGTTTAGAGCGAGGTAGTACAAAGCACGAATAAAGATGAACACCAGCTCTCGCAACCTGCAAACGATCGTTTTTGTCTTGGTCGCAGTAGGGTTTATTGCGCTGGCATTAGGTGGTTATTTGACCCCCTTATCCCGAATGATTTTATCTCCATTTATCAGCGCTCAATCCTGGATTTATTCACGTTACCAGGCTGCCCAGGATTTTATTCGAACCCCTCAAGATATGGCTCGTTTACAGCAGAAAAACTTACAATCAGAAGCACAAATCTCGCAACTTCAAGCTCAAATCATCGAACTTCAGCAGCAATTGGCTGAAACGAATATTCTTTCTGCTTTAGTAGATTTTGCGCGTGCAAATCCAGAAAATCGCTATCAAGCAGCCTCAGTGATTGCCCGCGACCCTAGCCCCTTTTTACACTATGTGATTATCAATCGTGGTTCAGATGATAATATCCAACGGGGAATGCCAGTTGTTACCCAACAAGGTCTAGTTGGTAGAATTGATGCAACTACTGCGAATGCTGCCAGAGTCCAGTTGATTACGGATTCAACTTCCATTGTGAGTGCTAAAATCCAACCCTCAGGAACTCAGGCGGTGTTGCGAGGGCAATTAAGTGGGGATTTGATATTGGATTTAATTCCCCAAGGTACTTTAGTTGAAGCAGGAGACCTTGTGTTAACCTCGGGATTAGGAGGGGGGTATCCAGCCAATATTGTTATTGGGCAAATTTCTGGAATCCGTAGTCAACCACAAGATTTATTTCAAACCGCGTCGGTTCAGAGTGTAGTTAATTTCAATCAATTGGAAATTGTGTTGGTGATTGTCAACTTTAAACCGGTCAATATTGAACCTTTAATTCCCACCCAGGGTGCGCCATAATATATTCGGTAATCTATGCAATTATTATTAGCCTTCCCGATCTTAATAGGCTTGCTGATGTTCCAGATTGGTGTTCTAAGTAATATTCCGCTGCTGCACGGATATTCTGATCTGGTTTTGTTAGCTATTATTGCCTGGGCTTTACAGAAAAAAGTAACCACTGCCTGGCAATGGTGTCTTATTGGTGGACTATTAATGACGATTGTCTCAGCTATGCCTCCCGGGCTATATCTGGTTTCGTATATGCTTATTGTAGGGATAGCCTTATTAGTAAAAAGAATTGTATGGAGGATTCCATTGGTTTCAATGTTATCTGTCACTGTGCTGGGGAGTTTTCTACTGTTAGGGATTAGTTATTCGGTTCTCCGGCTAGAAAATTTGGATCTTTCGTTTATATACTCATTTCAGGAAATTATGGTTCCTACTACAATCTTGAATGTCATTTTAGCTGTCCCGGTTTATGCTTTGATAAGCGAAATTGCCCGGTGGATTTATCCAGAAGAAATTGAAGTATGAATAGTCTAGGTCCTCAAGAAAATCGGATTAAATTTTCTCGAATCATCAGTGCTGGGTTGATCATTTTGGGGATATTTTTACTCTATATAGGGAGACTATTCGTATTACAAGTCATTCAACAGAAAGATTGGGTAGCCAGGGCAGAAGAAAATCGTGTTCAAACATTAAACACCCCTGCCTCACGGGGAATTATTTATGATCGCAATGAAATTGTCTTAGCGCGCAATATTCCCTCTTTCAATGTTATTGTAACAGCTGCCTATTTACCAGATGACCCCGGGGAAATTCAACGGATCTATCGTGAACTTTCGGAGACAATTGGGGTCCCCATAAACTTAAATCAAATATCTACTGAAAATCCCTATGTTCCTTGTGTCTCAGAGCATGGAATTGCCCAAATTGTTGAGTATGGTTTATCCTCTACACCATATCAAGCTGTCCGAATTAAGTGTGACATTCCCGAAGATATGGCACGCATTGTAGAACAAAAATCGGTCAATTGGCCTGGAATCTCTGTGGAAATTGAACCAATTCGGGATTATCCCACCGGTTCAATAACCGCTGATGTAATCGGATTTTTAGGACCTATTCCAGCTAATCAAGAAGCAGACTATCGGGCAAAGGGATTATTGCCTAACCGTGATAAAGTGGGTTATGCGGGTTTAGAACTCCAATTCCAGGATTTATTAGCTGGTAAAAATGGTTCTTGGAAAGTTGAGGTAGATGTTGCTGGAAAGCAAGTACGTGGGTTAGAACCGCCAGTCAATCCCCAACCGGGTGCAAATCTCCAGCTTACCATTGATACCCGTTTGCAAGAAGCCATGACATCTATTTTGATTCGTGAAATCAACTTCTGGAACACTTGGTTGAACAGAACGATTTCCACAAGCGGGGTAGTGATAGCGATGAATCCCCGCACGGGTGAGGTTTTAGGGATGGTTTCTTATCCAACTTATGAAAATAATCGCATGGCTCGCTTCATCCCAGCGTATTATTACAATCAATTAATCAGCGATCCTTCTAATCCTTTGCTCAATCATGCGGTCGGGGATACACTGCCAGCAGGATCGGTGTTTAAACTTTCCACAGCAGTAGGTGCTTTGAATGAAGGAGTTGTAACACCTGAGCAGGTTATCTCCACTCCACCAAAAATAACCATAACAGAGAAGTATTATGCCAATGATCCGGGGCGAGAACGAGATTTTGTGGATTGGAATAAAGCTGGTTTTGGTCATTTAGATTTTCTGGGCGGGATTGCAAATTCAAGTAATGTTTATTTTTATAAACTTGGCGGTGGCTATCAAGATGAAGTTCCTGTCGGGCTTGGAATTTGTCGTTTGGGGACCTACGCTCGGGCATTAGGTTATGGTGATTACCCAGGAATAGAATTGCCCGATCAGGAAAAAGGTTTGATTCCAGACCCAAAATGGAAACGTCTCACCCACGGTGAAGGCTGGTCAACTGGTGACACCTATATCTCTAGTGTTGGGCAAGGTTATGTACTAGCAACCCCATTACAAGTCTTGATGTCAGCTTCCACCATCGCAAATGATGGCAAACTCATGAAACCCACCTTAGTTAAGGAAATCGAAGACGCTCAAGGAAATGTCATTCAGCCGTTTACTCCAACGATGAAATGGGATATTACCAAAGATCCAGTCATTCAAGAGTTTTATGATACAACTTTACGAGGGTGTGAACCTATCGAAGGGAAAACAAAAACAGTCCAGCCTTGGGTTGTGAAAAAAGTACAAGAGGGTATGCGGCAGGTTGTTACTGTTGGAACATTAAAAAATGAATTCAAAAATTTTACGATTGCAGCGGCAGGAAAAACTGGTACTGCAGAATATTGTGATAAGTATGCCGATGCCAAAAATTTGTGTATTCCAGGAAACTGGCCTTCTCATGCTTGGACAGTTGCCTATGCTCCTTATGATAACCCCGAAATTGCAGTTGTCGCATTCGTTTATAATGGTGGAGAAGGTGCTAGTGTGGCAGCCCCAATAGTTCACCAGGTGTTACAAGCCTATTTCGAATTGAAGAAGATAGACCAGGATTTAGCAGGTCCATAGCATCGAGTATAATCGGACTAGAAAGTAATTTCTAACAAATTATTCGTAATTAACTATTCAAAATGATGTCAAACACGGTGACTGTCAAAGGAATTCGGGAAGGAATTTTATTTCATATCTCCGATCAGGATTGGAACGAAAATTTTCAGGCATTAACTACACTCGTGAAAGATAGACAGGAATTTTGGAAAGGCGCAAAAGTTGTCCTGGATGCCGGCAATTCTGAGGTGACGAGTGATCAATTATTAGCACTAAAAGATGAGTTAAGCGGATATGATCTTGCCTTATGGGCAGTATTAAGTGAAAATAAATCCACCCAAAATGCTGCACAATTCCTGGGCTTAGCCACTCGGATTAGCCGGCTTGAAAGTAATTTGACAACTGATTTCGAAACGACTTATTATCAAGGTGAGGAAGCAATTATTTTTAATAAAACCTTGCGCTCAGGGTTTCGGATTGAATATGATGGTCATATAATTGTGATTGGAGATGTAAATCCCGGAGCGGAGATAGTTGCTAGTGGGAGTGTTCTGGTTTGGGGAAAGCTGCGTGGATTGGTGCATGCTGGAGCGTTAGGAAATGAAACTGCAGTGGTTTGTGCGCTTGATTTACAGCCAACTCAATTAAGAATTGCTGAGCAGATTTCAATAACTCCAAAAAGACGTGGAAAACCTCAGCCAGAAATGGCTTATTTATGCGATGGGAAAGTAGTCGCAGAAGCTTGGAATTATAAAGGATAAATGATGATATGCCGGGAAAAGTAATCACAATCACGTCAGGTAAGGGTGGAGTTGGGAAAACAACGGCTACGGCAAACATTGCGGCTGCCTTAGCATTGATAAACTTCAAGGTGATATGTATAGATGCAGATATTGGATTGCGCAATCTAGATGTTGTTTTAGGTTTAGAAAACCGCATAGTCTATGATCTCGTAGATGTGATAGAGGGGCGCTGCCGACTACGCCAGGCAATGATCCGAGATAAGCGTTTGCCTGAGCTCTATTTGATTCCGGCTGCTCAAACCCGAGATAAAAGTGCAGTGTCACCCAGTGATATGGTGCGTCTATGTGATGAGCTGAGACCAGATTTTGATTGGATTCTAATTGATTCACCCGCTGGAATTGAGAGGGGTTTTCGCAATGCAATTTCTCCAGCTAATATTATTGTGGTTGTCACTAATCCGGAAATTTCTGCCGTACGAGATGCTGATCGGATTATTGGTTTGATTGAAGCTGAGGAAAAAGGGCCTGCCCAACTTATTATTAATCGAATCAAACCGGAGATGGTGAAAAAAGGAGATATGCTCTCACCTGATGATGTCTTGGAACTCTTGGCAGTAGATTTACTAGGCTTAATTCCAGAGGATGAGATGGTCGTAACCAGCACAAATCGAGGAGCACCAGTAGTTTTGGAAGAGAAAAGCAGAGCTGGTCAAGCATTTCGGAATATTGGTCAACGGATCACTGGTGAAAAGGTTCCTTTCGTTCCTATTGAAGAGCAAAGAGGTTTCTTCACTCAAATTGGCAAAATGTTCCGGAAAGGATAGGGATAAGATGGCTGGTTTATTTAACCGCATTCTCAACCGCCAACCAAATTCTGCCTACCAAGCCAAGGAACGAATGAAATTGGTGTTAGTCCATGATCGTTCTAACTTGAGTCCTCAGGCTTTGGAACAACTAAAGGATGAGTTAATTGAGGTGATTTCCCGGTATGTCAATATTGATTCAGAAGGAACTAGTGTAGAAATAGCTCAAGAAGGACGAGAACAGCGCTTGATTGCTGATATTCCGATCAAAGCTACCCCGAAAAGAAGAATAGGATAAGTTTTTATGCGGGTGGTAAGCTGGAGATATTTTGATTTTTGGTTATTGGGGGCAGTAGCCATATTGACGATTTTTGGAATTACTATGATTCGCTCAGCTATTGCTGGGAATATTGAACTCCAGCAATTAAACCTGGTTGGAAGGCAAATTATCTTTGCTGTAGCTGGTTTTGTGGTCATTATCATCACAGCTTATATAGATTATCATCTCTGGGCTTCTATGAGCCGCACATTATATATTGGGATGTGGATCTTGCTGGGAGTCTTGTTTACAGTAGGAGCAGTTCTATTTGGTTCAGCACGTTGGTTTGACACTGGGGTCATTTTAATTCAGCCTTCAGAATTAGCAAAAATTGTGATGATCATCGTCTTGGCAGACTTCTTTTCTAAAAATCAAGCAGATATTCAGAGCTTAACGACTATTTTAAAAAGCTTGATCATCACTATGGGAATTGTGATTTGGATTTTGCTTCAACCCAATCTCAGTACCTCAATCGTAATCCTGGTAATATGGTTTGCTTTACTTTGGGCAAGTGGACTAAGAATAAAACACCTCCTGATGTTCGGTGTGGTGGGAGCAATTACTCCAGTGATTGGATTTCCCTTTTTAGCGGATTACCAGCAGAAGCGGATTATTAACTTCCTTTTTCCTGATCCAGCTGCTCGCCATGGCGATATATATAATTTGCAACAAGCTTTAATAAGCATTGGTTCGGGAGGCTGGTTAGGTCAAGGTTATGGACATGGTAGTCAGGTGCAATTACGTTTTCTGAAAGTTCGTCACTCGGATTTTATTTTTTCCGCGATAGCAGAAGAGTTTGGTTTAATTGGAACCATTGCACTTCTGGCTTTATTGATCTTTATCATTATGCGTTGTTTTCAAATCGCTAGAAGAGCAAATGATAGTTTTGGCGCTTTGATTGCCTATGGTGTGGCAACTACGATTGCTTTTCAAGCAATCGTAAACATTGGTGTGAATTTGAACTTGCTACCTGCAACTGGGTTAACTTTACCCTTTGTAAGCTATGGTGGTAGCTCTTTGCTTTCGATCCTGTTAGGAATCGGTCTCGTTGAAAGTGTAGCTCTGCGGCAAAAACCATTGGAATTTTCCGCCTAAAATTAAATTATAAAGGAGATTGGTTTTTATGAGTGAGAAACTCGCTCCTGTTCGAGTCCGTTTTGCTCCATCCCCAACCGGGAGAACTCATTTGGGGAGCGGACGAACAGCTTTATATAACTATTTGTTAGCTCGTCAGACTGGCGGGCAATTTATCTTACGAATTGAAGACACTGATCAAAGACGTTACGTCCCCGAAGCCGAACAGGAATTAATGGATAGTTTACATTGGTTAGGCTTAAATTGGGACGAAGGGCCTGACGTAGGAGGACCTTATGGACCGTATCGGCAATCTGAACGGAAGGGAATTTATCTTGATTATGCTCATCAATTGATTGAACAAGATAAAGCTTATTATTGTTTTTGTACTGCCGAGAGATTAAAAGCGGTTCGGGCAGAGCAGATGCGTTTAAAACAACCACTACAATATGATGGTACATGTCGAAACCTAAGCCATCAAGAAGCTTTAGATCGTGTTCGCAATGGAGAGCCCCATGTAATCCGGTTTAAAACCCCCCATAGTGGGGCAATCACCGTTCATGATTACTTGAGAGGGGATATCACGGTTGAAAATTCCAGCATTGATGACTATATCCTGGTCAAATCAGATGGATGGGCTTTATATCATTTAGCCGCGATGGTAGATGATCATTTGATGAAAATTACCCATGTGTTACGAAGTTCCGAATGGCTTTCCACATTCCCGCTACATGGGCATATCATTCGAGCATTCGAATGGGAAGAACCGGTTTTTGTCCACTTATCGGTTTTTTTGAAACCGAGTGGAAAAGGAAAAATGTCTAAACGCGAATCGAATCAGCTTATCCAGGATGGATATTCGATCTTTATAAAAGACCTCGAAAATTTAGGATATTTACCTGAAGCAGTGATCAATTGGATCGCTTTAATGGGTTGGAGCTATGATGATCACACTGAATTTTTCACTTTAGAAGACCTCGTTAAAAAATTCAGTCTTGATCACCTCAATCCAGCGCCTGCAGCTATTAATTTTACAAAATTCGACCATTTCAATGGTTTGCACATTCGTCATTTATCCCAGTCAGATTTAGCCCAGCGGGTAAAACCTTTCCTTCTTCAGGCTGGATTAAAAGTGGATGATGGAAAGCTGCTCCGGATTATTCCAATCATACAAGAACGATTAGTAACTTTGGATGATGCAGTTCAGGTGGCAGGATTTTTCTTCAAAGAGGAATTAGAGATTGATCCAGAGGAGTTGGTGGGGAAAAACATGAATGCAGATGAGTCAATCCAAGCTTTAGAAAAAGCCTACCAAATCCTTCTCCCATTAGAAACTATCAATTCAGAAACTGCTGAGGAAAAATTACGTTCATTAGCTGAAGAACTGAACCTTAAAGCGGGACAATTGTTTGGGATACTTCGGATTGCGATCACTGGTCAAGCAGTCAGTCCACCGCTCTTTGAATGTATGGATATTATCGGAAAAGAGACAGTTTTAAAACGGATTGAGCAGGCTAAAAACTATTTGCGAGACTTGGAATTTGACGAATAAATATCCACATGGTAAAATCATTTTGAATTGGGGGTTCGTCTAGTGGTAGGACAGCGGACTCTGAATCCGTATGCCGAGGTTCGAATCCTCGACCCCCAGTAGACGAGGTGGATCGCAGTATCCACCTCGTTTTAGTATATATGGGATTGTGGGGACTCTATTGAACTGTTGAATCGGGTATTACTTTAATATCCTGGAGATACAGGATTTGTTTATTATAGTAATTCGGTAATTTTTCGTCAACTCCCCGATTAGGTTCACAATAAAACTTTATATAAATATCTTTACCACTATAAGGTTTCAAATCCACAGACTTTTGATACCAGTCTTTACTACCTGTGAATGCCGCTAAACGATCCCATTGGGCTTGACCATTTACTCGGACTTCTACATAGCAGAAAGTTAAATAATGACGAGTGTCATGTTTTGTCCAAAAAGTAAGTGCAGGATTTGCCCAGCTATTTTCGATTTTGACACTGGATTTACTTTGCAGCCAGGAATTGACATGATAATCCGGATTTGCATAGCACCCAGCAACTCCAGCATGACATGAATAAGGGGAATAGATGATTGTAAAGTAATGAAACCACCAGTCTTTTAGCTCGGTTCCGCTATCATTCAAATTTGCCTGCTTTGTGCTAAAGGTTTGTGCTTGAGCAGAACTGGTTAACTGGAGCGCTGGGGTTGCTGCGATCTGGGTTAGAAAGAGAAGGATAACCAATCCAATCACAGCGAGTTTTACCTGATTGTTTTTATTCATTAACATATGAAACTCCTTAACTTTTTTTCTGATTTAGAGACGCTTCTATCTTTGCCCAAATGTCTTTTAGGGTAACGGTGCGATTAAACACCAAACAGTCAGGGCGAGAATCTCTACTATCTATACAGAAATAACCAACCCGTTCAAACTGAAAGCGTTCAGTAGGCTTTGCAGACTGTAAGCTTGGTTCCACTTTGCAATTTTGTAGTATTGTAAGCGAATTAGGATTAATAAAATCAGTGAATTGGGTATTCTCATTTTCTCCTAATGGGTTTGGAATATTGAATAACCGGTCGTATAAGCGTACTTCTGCATTCAGTGCATGTTGGGCTGAAACCCAATGAATGGTTGCTTGAACCTTCCGTCCATCTGGGGCGAATCCTCCGCGCGTTTCAGGATCATAAGTACAGCGCAGTTCTATAATATTGCCTTTCTCATCCTTGACAATTTCTTGACAGCGGATGAAATAACCATAGCGTAATCGTACTTCGCGGCCTGGCGATAAGCGATAAAATTTTGAAGGTGGAATTTCTCGGAAATCATCATAATCTATATAGAGTTCACGGCAAAAAGGCACTAGACGAGTACCCATGCTCTCATCTTCAGGATTATTGATACATTCCATATATTCAACCTGGTTTTCTGGGTAATTTGTCAGAGTCACTTTGAGTGGATTTAAAACACCCATTACCCGCACTGCCCTTTTATTGAGATCTTCCCGAATACAGAATTCTAAGAGGGCAATATCAACTGTGCTGTCGTTTTTAGCAACTCCAATTCGATCACAGAAAGTTCGGATTGATTCAGGTGTCACTCCTCGGCGGCGTAGCCCTGAGATCGTAGGCATACGCGGATCGTCCCAACCGGAGACGTATCTTTCTTTTACAAGTTGTAATAATTTCCGTTTGCTCATGATGGTGTAGGAGAGATTGAGACGAGCGAACTCGATTTGTTGGGGGTGATAGAGGTTAAGTTGATCAAGGAACCAATCGTATAAAGGACGATGATCTTCAAATTCTAATGTACAGATAGAATGGGTGATGAGCTCGATTGAATCCGAAACACAATGCGTATAGTCGTACATGGGATAGATACACCATTTATCCCCAGTGTGCGGATGACTTTCTTTTTTAATTCGATACATTACTGGATCGCGCATATTTAAATTAGGAGATTTCATATCAATCTTTGCCCGTAATGTTCGTGAACCATCGGGGAACTCTCCAGAACGCATTTTCTGAAATAAATCGAGGTTTTCTGAAACAGAGCGGTTGCGATATGGGCTTTCTATTCCCGGTTCAGTGAGTGTTCCACGTTGTTGCCGTAATTCTTCCGCAGAGAGATCATCAACATACGCTTTCCCTAATTTAATCAGCTGGACCGCATATTCATAAAGTTGATCAAAATAATCTGAGGCATGAAAAAGACGATTGCCCCAATCGTAGCCTAGCCAATGGACATCCTCGATGATTGACTCAATATATTCGGTATCTTCTTTGCTTGGATTTGTATCATCAAAGCGCAAGTTACATAGACCATCGAACTCTTCCGCGATACCAAAATTGAGAACGATTGATTTTGCATGTCCAATATGAAGGTAGCCATTTGGTTCAGGAGGAAAGCGAGTATGAACTCGCCCGCCAAAGCGGTTGGTTTCATTATCTTTCCGGATTAATGTACGGATAAAATCGGCTGCAACAGGGTTCTCAGAATCTGGCATTTATCTCACTCCGTTGAAATAGTATTTTTTCATTATATAATAGCAAGAATGATTTATCAATATATAATGACATTTGTCTATTGCAAAAAAGGTTATTTTTGGGGATAATAAAATAAAAAGATATTTAAGTGTTGATAAAATATATATTATAAGGAGATGTTTATGACCGCTCAATTAATTGATGGAAAAGTAATTGCTGAAAATGTCCGCAAAGAAGTTGCTGAAGAGATCGCCAAGATGGTAGCCGCTGGGAAACCCCGTCCGGGCTTGGCAACGGTTTTAGTTGGGGACAGAGTCGATTCAGCAACATATGTGCGCTCAAAACAAAAAGCCTGCGCAGAATTAGGGATCGAATCTTATGGTCATCAATTACCTGCTGATGCGAGCCAGAAAGAAGTGGAGGAATTGGTTAAAAAACTGAGTGATGACCCGAAAGTCAATGGGATTTTAGTTCAATTACCTTTACCCTCTCATTTGGATGAGGAAAAGGTTTTACAAACCATTGCGATCGAGAAAGATGTAGATGGATTTCACCCGATTAATATCGGTCGTCTGGCTCAAAAAGGCCGTGATCCACTCTTTGTTCCCTGCACTCCTTATGGGTGTATTTATTTATTGGAACAAGCTGGGGTTAAGATCGATGGGGCAAATGCAGTCGTGTTAGGTAGATCGAATATTGTCGGAATGCCTGCCGCGTTACTTCTCATTGGGAAGAATGCGACAGTTACCGTTTGTCACTCGCATACGCGGGATATCCCTGGTGTAGTTCGTCAGGCTGATATATTAATCGCTGCAATCGGTAAAACTGAAATGGTGCGGGGGGATTGGATTAAACCTGGAGCAGCCATCATTGATGTTGGCATCAATAGCAAACCCGATCCGACAAAATCAAAGGGATATCGTTTGGTTGGCGATGTCAATTTTGAAGAGGCGAAGGAAGTGGCAGGATGGATTACACCCGTTCCGGGTGGGGTTGGACCGATGACCATTGCCATGTTGATGAAAAACACCTTACGCGCAGCTCAAATACAGAACCCTTAAACCCAATCCTCCAATTTGAAAAGTTAGTTCAGATTGCCTAAGAAGCCGTACAGATTACGGCTTCTTTTTGTCGCTGGATTTTAATTGTCAGACATTTGACATTTATTTGGAATTCTGGTAAACTTAATTTGTCAGACAATTTCAAAGGGTAAAAGGATTATGTCAACTTTACTTGTTCACCACGCAACGCTAATGGCAACGATGGATAACCAAGGGACAGAAATTGTGGATGGGGGACTTTATATAAAAGATGGTGTTATTATCGCAGTCGGGAAAAGTGATTTACTGCCTCAAAATGCTGATGAAAACCTTAATTTAGATGGTTATATCCTTTTTCCTGGTTTAATAAACACTCACCATCATTTTTATCAAACTTTAACCCGAGTTGTTCCCAATGCCCAAAATGGGAATTTATTTACCTGGTTGAAAACCCTTTACCCAATCTGGGCAAACCTAACTCCAGAAGATATTCAAATCTCAACTAAAACAGCCTTATCCGAATTAGCTCTTTCAGGCTGCACTACTGCATCGGATCATCTTTATTTGTTTCCTAATGGTTCACGGTTAGACGATGAAATCCAAGCAGCAGAAGAAGTTGGGCTACGCTTGCATGCTTCACGCGGTTCGATGAGCCTTGGAGAGAGTCAGGGAGGATTACCACCTGATCGGGTTGTCGAAAAAGAGGAATTCATCCTTAAAGATTCGCAACGCCTTATCGAAGCTTACCATGATCCACAACCTGGATCAATGGTCCAGATCGTCTTAGCACCATGTTCACCCTTTAGTGTCACGAGTGAACTCATGCGCCAGTCCGCCAAATTAGCCCGTCAATATCATGTCCGCTTACATACTCATTTAGCTGAAACAAAAGATGAGGAAGAATTTTGCATTGAGCAGTTTAGCTATCGCCCAGTAGACTATATGAAATCGGTGGATTGGATTGGGGAGGATGTTTGGTTTGCTCATTCGGTTCACGTGAGGGATGAAGAAATAGAAGTATATCGTCAAAATGGTTGTGGTGTGGCTCATTGCCCCACCTCTAACATGCGCCTCGCCTCCGGGATTGCCCCGATTATGAAAATGTTGGAAAAGAACGTCAAAGTTGGAATTGGAGTGGATGGTTCGGCGAGCAATGACGGCTCGAATTTGCTCGAAGAGGTACGCCAAGCCATGCTAGTGGCTCGCCTAAAAGCAGGTTTAGATGGTGCGTCTTTATCAGGCAACGCTACACCTCCATTAATGACTGCCCGGCAAGCTTTAAGGTTGGCAACGCGTGGGGGAGCTGCTGTATTAGGGCGAGACGATATAGGATCTTTGGAGGTTGGTAAGTCGGCAGATTTTATCGCCATAAAGTTGAATCTACTGGAGTATGGAGGGGCATTGCATGATCCAGTAGCCGCGGTTGTTTTCTGTTCTCCCGTTCGAGTGGATTATAACTATGTTGGTGGAAAGCCAGTGGTGAAAGAAAGGCAATTGGTAAACTTAGATGAGCACCGATTAATCGAGCAACATAACCAGGCTGCCAAAAAGTTGCTCTCCCTATCTTAATCTTGCATTACATCAGCCATTTTAGTATGAAAGATAAAAACACTTCAGCACAAAATATTCAGGATAATTTGACTGAGCTGATAAAAGGTATGAATCCCGGAGATAAGTTACCCTCTGAGCCGATCTTGGCGAAGCAATTGGGGGTTTCCCGGGCGACTTTGCGGGAAGCGATGCGAACCTTTGAGACTCAAGGGTTAATTTTTAGAAGACAGGGTTCGGGTACATTTATCATGCAGCCCCCCGCGGTAATTGAAAGTGGTCTAGAAGTGCTTGAGAGTATTGAAACCCTAGCCCAGAGAATTGGCCTTAAAGTAAGTATGGGAGATTTTCAAATTCAAAGGAGAAAAGCCCAGCCTCAGGAGGTGAAAGAAATCGGTTTAGAAAAAGAAAATAAGGTTCTCCAAGTTTCTAGAGCTATCCTGGCAGAAGGAAAAGCGGTTGCATATCTCATTGACATTTTACCGGATGAGCTTCTAAGCGATCATGATTTAACAACCGAGTTTGGGGGTTCTATCCTTGACTTATTTCTTAAACGAGGAAATCCGCCTTTAAAGGTTTCTCGTTGTGAAATCAATACCATCCAAGCGAACTCAGAGTTGGCTAAAATTTTCGGCATCCAACGCGGGGATGCGCTCTTGATGTTTACTGCTTGGCTATTTACTATCTCTGGTAAAGTGATTGATTATTCTTTTAGTTATTTTCTGCCCGGCTATTTCCGTTTTCATGTCATTCGGAGAGTAGGGCAATAACAATAATAAATATATTACTTATGAAGGAGCGAAAAAATGCGTAGTTTTATGGGTCGTGACATTTTGTCACTCAAAGATTTTGAACGAAATGAGTTTTTTCATGTTTTTGATGTCGCAGCAGAATTGGAACCGATTGCGCGTAGTCGTAGAAATGCGGATATGCTCAAAGAAAAGACCTTGGTTACTGCTTTCTATCAGCCTTCAACGCGAACCCGACTGGCTCACGAGGCTGCCATGCACCGTCTTGGCGGCCATGTAGTTGGTTTTGCGGATCCAAAGATGACCCGGGCTGGCGACTTTTATCAAGAATCAATCAAAGACACGGTTAAAATGCTCGAATTCTATGGGGATGTGATTGTGATGCGCCATTTCCAGCAAGGTGCACCGCATGAAGCGGCGAAATGGGCTTCTATTCCGGTAATCAATGGTGGGGATGGTTGGGGAGAACATCCAACCCAAATCTTAACCGATCTATATACAGTGTTGCGCGAAAAGGGTCGGATTGATGGATTAAATTGGTTAGCGGTTGGGGATATGCGGATGCGCACGATGCACTCACTGGCTTATGGGTTAACTCAATTTGATTGCCCAATCACCTTTGTTGCACCTCCGGAAATGCGATTAACCGAGCCATTTAAAGAAGAATTGAAACAGTATAGCTTGGATTTCAAAGAGGCAGAGCATGTCGAACAGGCGATCTCGACTGCGGATGTAATCCTGGTTGAACCGGTTGTCCAACCGGATTACACTAAATCTCGCGATGAACGAACTGGAAGTGTTGATCTTACCCCTGCCAATTACAAGATTACCCGAGAGCTTCTAGCTACTAAGGGGAAACCCGATGCGATTCTGCTTCATTCACTGCCCCGCATGGATGAGATTCCACCGGATGTGGACATCACCCGCTGGTCACGTTATTGGCAAGAGGCGTTCAATGGAGTGGTCATGCGTATGGCATTGCTGGCATTGGTATTAGGCGCTATGGAATAAAAGATAGAATGTTTTTTAACTGGAGGAAAGTATGCAGACAGATTTACATGGCAGAGATTTAATTGGAGATCTAGACTTCAGCAAAGAAGAAGTCGAGACGGTTCTCGATGTTGCATTTGATTTGAAGCGCAAACGAGCGCTTAATGAACCGCATCCGTATCTTCGTGATAAAGTTTTGGCGATGTTGTTTTTCTTTTCCAG
>DHFN01000180.1 GCA_002402275.1 Anaerolineales bacterium UBA4823 | reverse complement strand
TGACAAATCTTCTTTGGGGCAATTTCTGACTCCGGAAACGCAAGCAAGTTTGCTGACTCCAGAATAATTTTATACGATGGCAAGTAAAATCTGGGGGGAGTAGCGTTCGATCAGAATCCGGACACTTCCCAAAGGCGTTTGTTTGTTGATCATTACCCCCCAATAATAATCATTCTGACTCAACGACCGGGTGAGTATATAAAATTGATCAGTGATGATTAGATTTTCTTCTACTTGCCCAAGTTGCATCTTTTCACTGATCAGATTAGCAATTTTCATTAGGGTGGTGTAAAAAGAAGGATATTCTTGTTGGTTGGGATTGAGAATTCCGTAGATTAATTTATTATCCTTGGCTGACAACAGATAGGTACCCAGCATATCGGTCCCTAATTCAGCTTGAAATGACTGAAATAGCATTTCGAGACGAGAGGGGGTGTGAAAATATGGGCGTGTTTGCACAGTCAATAATCCCTCTATTGTGGTTGAATCAAACCTTGAATTTCATTCAAATACATATTAATCGGCAATCCAGCTTCATTAATATCATGGATGAGATCGAAAACTGCGCACGAGCGAAATTGGGCTTGGCAGTATTGGTTTTTTACCTGGGCTACCAGGGTGTCGCTGATATGAACTTTCCGCTGATATACCGGACAATTTGTTCGGTATAGACATTCGATTACCTCAACAGGGGTTAAAGAAGAACTTGGAATCGAGACTATTTTATCTGGTATGGTTCGTGAAAAAAAGAGTAAATTCCCAACCGCCCGCGCACTGCGATCGGTGATGATGAGTAAAAATATTTCCTGATTTGGTAAATAGCGCAATAACCCATAAGCGGATTCAGTAGTAAAAAGATCTTCCTCGATTACTCCTAACCCACTTTTTTCACTGATGGCGGGAAGGATTTTAATTAATTGCATGATATAGGGCATTGCTTCGTTGAGATAAAGTTTCCGGACTTCATGGACAGCAATAATTGAGCCTTTCAAGCTAATTAAAGCGCTTCCCAGATAACCATTAAGTTGGGTGCTGATTCCTTTTAAAAAACCTTCGGGATTATTATCAAGCCTAGCTCTTTGTTCAACCGGAATTGAATCATTCCCTAAGGAGGATCGTGGAGTTTCGACTGGCAAGTTTTCATCTAATAGCAAGTTTAACCAAAATCGAGTTATGGATATAGCTGGAGGTTGTTTTCCTTCTTGGGTTTCAAAAACACCCTCATTCCATTGCAAAACTTGACGGATGACACCTTCTCCCATTTGCTTGTCCATCTGGGCATGAACAAGGTTTCCGTCTTTTATATAAATTTCTGCCAAGTTTTTCTTATTGCGGATGATTAAACGCGCGGTTCGTTTTTCCAGACAATGTTGTTGGATTAAGTCAGTAGCTGAAATTTCGTCTAATTTACCCTTCATCCGTACTTAAATATTTCTCATATAAAAAATGATTACCTCTCACCCATTGATCTGTTTGAATGAGTTGGATAACTCATTAAACGCTCAACCACCAGGTAATTAAGCACCTGGAAAATTGTTGAACCATCTTAATCCAGATTGTAAGTATATTCTAATGCAAGTTGGGCATTTCTAAACCTTACAGTCTTGTAAACCCGCAGGATCTATTCTTTCGATTCAATTAAGTTGGCCCTTTTTATTGTGTAAGATCTCATTAAATGAGTACTTTTGGATTATAAAAATGAATTTTTATTCTGTATAATAAGAGATAATTATATATTAGATGAAGAAATTCATTTCAGAAAAACAAGTTATGTTTAAACAGTTTTTTTCAAAGTTTTCCAAAGGTAGTTTGCGGAAAAGGTTATTAAGTGGCTTTATCCTGATTGCATTGATGCCAGTTCTGACTGCTGCTATTCTATCTCTGGCAATTGGCATTATCAATTGGCGGCAGCAATCATTTGAGCGGCTTGAAACTGTTGCGGATTCAAAACAAGAAGCAATTTTGCGCTGGACTGACTCGGTTCAACAAAAACTCGCCATCACTGCCAACAGTGATTATGATTATGACCGAATAAAAGTGATTCTTTCCCTTGCTAGCGATAACCGGTTTTTGCAATTCTATAATCGAGTAGTACGCGACCATTTTATTGATTTTCTTACTCAGGCAGGAGGATTACAGGCACTCTATTTGACCGATTCAAATGGTTTGGTTTTGTTATCTTCTGATATCACACAAGAGGGAAAAGTGCTCTCACAACTTAAAATAAAGAGGGAGTTATTCTCTAAACCAACTATTACAATTACTCACAATGATCCAAATAACCCCGACTCGCAATATGCATTTCAAATCCTAGCGAGCTCTCCTGTAACTGGACTAACCGACCAGCAGAAAGGTTTGCTGATCGCTCAGCCCCATTTAGACCGCTTGGTTCAGATCTTGAACGATTATACTGGTTTAGGCAAAACCGGCAGGACTTACCTAGTCACCACTGATGGATTGTTGCTGGCTGATTCACGCCTAGGGGAGGATTTACCCAAAGAGAAGAACTCCGCTTTTATTACTACAGATGGTTTGCGAAAGGCAATAGAATCCAAAGGAGTGGTGTCTGGGGTTTATCAAGATTTTCAACAGCAAGATGTTTTAGCGATTTATCGTTGGCTGCCCGAATTGGGAGTGGTATTAGCAGTAGAGCAAAATCGAATAGAGACCTATACAACCATATTTGAAACACTGGGAATTAATCTCATCATCATTGCAATTTCTTTAACGATTGCAATAGGTCTATTTCTATGGGTTGTGCGCGATGTAGTTCAGCCTATTACGAAACTAGCTGACACAGCTAGCCGCATTGCTGCTGGCGATTTGGACCAAGTTGCCCAAGTAAATCAAGAAGATGAGATTGGAATCCTGGCAAAAGCTTTTAATAGTATGACTTCCCAACTGAGGGAATTGATTACCAATCTAGAAAGAAGAGTAACTGACCGTACCCATGAATTGGAACGGCTTGCCTTACAACTTGAGACCAGCGCCCGAGTGGGAAGGGAAATTACCTCTATATTAGAAATTAATGAGTTGTTGAGTAAAGTTTCGGAATTAATAAAAGATGCCTTTGATTATTATGGGGTCAATATCTATCTCATGGATGAGAAAGGAAATACATTAATTTTTAATGGTGATTGTATAGAGAAACCTTATAATATGGCGCTCGATATTGGTCTAGATAGTTTGAATGGAAAAGCTGCATTATATGACCAAGCGGTATTAGTGAATGATGTAACCCAAGATGAAAGTTATCGGTTGGATCAATATTATCCGGATACTCAGGCAGAGTTAGTTGTTCCCCTCCGAATTGGCAGCAGTGTTATTGGTACTTTAGATATCCTTTCAACGGAAAAAAAAGCATTTTCAGCAGATGACGTGTTGGTGGTGCAAAGCTTAGGGGATCAAATAGCCATCGCAATCGAAAATGCTCGGTTATATAAACGAAGCCGTGAATTGGCTATTTTGGAAGAACGCAATCGGGTTGCCCGGGAATTACACGATTCGATGAATCAATCTTTATATAGCGTGATATTATTTACTGGTGCAGCCCGCAATGAAGCTGAACAAGAAGGTTCTCGGTCAGTATTAAGTTTTTTGGAGCGGGCTGAAAACATGGCAAAGCAAGCATTGAAGGAAATGCGTTTACTAGTTTACGAGTTACGCCCCATTGAAGTAGAGGAGAAAGGATTCCTGGGCGCTCTCCAACAGCGTTTAGATACGGTTGAGGGAAGGGTTGGAATTGACGTGGAGTTGAACGTCAACCAGCTAAGTCCTTTGCCTGCATTTTTGGAAGATGCCTTGTTTCGAATTGTCCAAGAAGCCTTGAATAATATCGTTAAACATTCCAATGCTACCAAAGTGTTCATCGAAATAAATGTAGGAGGAAATTATTGCAGCCTTCAGATTAAGGACAATGGGATAGGTTTTGACCCTGCAGGTGTTCAATATCAGCATGGGATGGGTTTGTTTAACATGCGTGAAAGGGCAGAGGAATTAGGTGGAAAATTATTCATCTTATCAGCACCCCTTCAGGGAACAACGATCGATTTTGAACTTAATTTCAACAAAATTCCTTCGTTATGGGAGAGAACATGAAATCTGAAACTGAAAACCGCTTAATTAAAGTTCTTGTAGTAGAGGATCATCTGGTTGTTCGGGAAGGATTGTGTGCATTAATCAATTCATCACCGGGCTTGAATGTGATCGGAGAAGCAGCAGATGGAAATGAAGCTGTGACGAAAGCCAGGCTATTAAACCCAGATGTTATTCTCATGGACTTAGTGATGCCGCGTAAAGATGGGATTCAAGCTATCCGAGAAATTATGCGCGAAAACCCCGAAGCACGTGTTTTAGTCTTAAGCAGCTATTCAGGGGAAAATATCATTCAAGCGGTGATGGCGGGTGCTTTGGGTTACCTTCTTAAAGAATCCTCATCCCGAGAATTGATTGATGCAATTATGGATGTTTACCATGGAAAACTGGCATTACACCCCATCCTGACCCGCCGGATATTAAGGGGATACAATCAGGGTGAAAGTGATACAAAAGTCGAGCATCAATTGTCTGACCGCGAAGAGGATGTCTTAAAATTATTGGCAAAGGGTTTATCTAATCAAAACATTGCCAGTGAGCTTTGTCTAAGTGAGCATACCGTGGCGAAACATATTGGGAGTATCCTCAGTAAACTCAACCTGGAAAACCGCACTCAAGCCGCTTTGTATGCTCTGCGGGTTGGGTTGGCTAAGTTGGATTGAACTAGTTATTTTTTCTACCATCGTTTGCTTATTATTAAGTATGGTTGTTGGGGAACTGGGTTATATAATTTAACATGTAATGAAAAGATTACCCTCCATAAAAACGGTCTCACATTTTCCTAAAAAAATAAAACTCATCGAAAACACCTGGATTTTCCTCAAGGATGGAACGCGTTTGGCTGCCCGCATCTGGTTACCAGAAGATGCGGAAAGCCATCCTGTTCCAGCTATCCTAGAATATCTTCCTTATCGTAAAGATGATGGCACTGCTTTCCGCGATCGCATATTGCATGAATATTTTGCTGGTCATGGATATGCTTCGATCCGGGTTGATATGCGCGGCAGTGGAGATTCAGATGGCTTGCTCTTGGATGAGTATTTACCTCAGGAACAATTGGATGCACTCGAAGTCATAGATTGGATTTCGCATCAGTCCTGGTGCAGTGGCGCGGTTGGAATGATGGGGATTTCCTGGGGCGGTTTTAACAGTCTGCAAGTTGCAGCACGTCGTCCGCCAGCATTAAAAGCGATTATCACGGTGTGTTCGACCGATGATCGCTATACGGATGATTGTCATTATATGGGTGGATGCGTTTTAGGCTCGGATATGCCGAATTGGGCTTCTATTATGCTTGCTTATAATGGGCTGCCCCCTGATCCACAGGTAGTTGGGGAACGCTGGCGAGAAATGTGGTTCGACCGCCTTGAGAATACATCCCCTTATCTTGAAACCTGGTTGAGCCATCAATTGCGCGATGATTACTGGAAACAGGGTTCCGTTGATGAAGACTACTCCTCAATTCAGTGTGCAGTATATGCAGTGGGTGGTTGGGTCGATCCCTACACCAATTCTATTCCGCGCTTATTGTCGCATTTAAAAGTACCCCGCAAAGGTTTGATTGGTCCTTGGGCACATTCCTACCCACACATTGCCATTCCTCAGCCCTCCATTGGTTTTTTGCAAGAATGTTTACGCTGGTGGGATTTCTGGCTTAAGGGTATTGATACGAAAATCATGGAAGAGCCCATGCTGAGGGTTTGGATGCCTGAAGCTGTCTCCCCGCAACCCCAAGAGTTATCCTGGTCTGGGCGTTGGGTTGCTGAAAAAAACTGGCCCCCCCAGAATACCCGCAAAGTTGTTTATTACTTGAATGGTCCAATCTTGAGTGAAGAAGTTCATGATGAACAAACCCTAACGATTAAGGGTGTCCAATCGTGCGGATCTACTGAGGGAGTTTGGTGCCCATATGGCACTCAGTTTGGCATGCCCATTGATCAGCGCATTGACGATGGATTATCTTTAACTTTTACATCACAACCCTTAAAAGAACCGATGGAAATTCTAGGATTTCCGATCGTCTCTTTAAAAGTCGCCGTAGATCAGCCAAATGCGCTCTTGGCGGTGCGCTTATGCGATGTTGCGCCAGATGGAAGTTCGCGGCTGATCAGTTGGGGATTATTAAACCTCACCCATCGAGAAAGTCATATTGAACCAAAGTTATTACAACCCGGAGAGGTTTATCAGGTTCAACTTCAGCTTAACGTTGTTGCTCATCGTCTATCTGTTGGGCATCGCTGGCGAATAGCCATTTCACCCACTTATTGGCAACATGCCTGGCCTTCTCCAGTGGCAGTTAATCTGACTCTATTTGGTGGAAAAGACAGCTACCTCCGCCTGCCCCAGCGTCTGACCAATATTCTGGATGATAACTTGTCAGAATTCGAAGAGCCAGAAGGCGCTCCCCCATTAGAGAGTGAGATCATCCGCCCCGAACATGCAGAACGGGACATTCAATATGAGGTGGTCACTGGTAAATTGACCATGACAGATTATATTGACGAAGGGCGACTGAGGATTCTCAATAACGACCTCGAATATGATTCATTTATAAAGAATGTTTATTCTATTATCAATGATGATCCTCTTTCTGCTAAAGCCAGATGTGAGCGAAAGATTGAAATTAGCCGTGGGGATTGGATTACTTGTGTTAAAACATACAGCTTAATGACCAGTGACATGGAATATTTCCATCTTACCAATACCTTGGATGCGTATGAGAATAACACCCGCGTTTTTACCCGTAGTTGGACGAAAAAAATTCCGCGCTTTATGGTATAGTTATTTTTCGTCTACGTGAAAAATGCAATCAGGAGGTGCCCGGAAAAATATGCTCGGTTCTGATCTTTGGTTTTTCAAAATTCTAAGAAAAGAAGAGGTCCAATTATGAACAATAAAAGACGAATATGGTTATGGATGAGTATATTAGTCACATTTGCAATGGTTTTATCGAGCTGTGCCGCACCCTCCACGCCGCAAGCACAGCCGGTAGCAACTGAACAGCCAACCGCTGAAACTGGGCAGGCAGTAACAACGGAAGCCCCCCAACCAGTTGCAACCGAAGAACCTACCCAGGCAGTTAGCGAACCCAAAGTCCTCATTGCCCGTCTGCCTAAAGATATTGGCAACCTTGATCCAGCCTTTATTGTCGGCTCTGAAGATGATACGGTTGATCGGGCTGTTATGGAAGGATTAATCCGTTACACCCCAGATGGGAAAACAGCCAATCAGTTGGTCGAATCGATCACACCTGCTGAAGATGGCTTGTCCATTGATTTCAAACTGCGGGAAGGGATTCAATGGCAGCGCGGTTATGGTGAACTGACCACCGAAGATGTCAAATTCTCCTATGAGCGATTTATTGACCCGAATCTCGATGCAGTCTATAAAGACGATTTTGCCTCTTTAGACCATGTTGAAATCATCAATAAATATGAGGGCAAAATTATCCTAAAAGAGCCTCAGGCGACCTTATGGACAACTACCCTTCCGATGACATCTGGCTTGATCGTGTGCAAAAAATTTGTCGAAGAAGTTGGTATGGAGAAATTTAAGACTGATATCGTCGGCACTGGTCCCTATATGTTGAAGGAATGGAAACCAAAAGAGCGGGTTGTTTTGACACGCAATCCCGACTACTGGGGAGAACAACCTTATTATGATGAAATCCAATTGATTCCCATTGATGATGATAAAGTCGCTGAAGTAGCACTCGAAGCGGGCGAAGTGGATTTTAGTCTGGTTTCTTTGGCTTCGGTGGATCGGTTTCAGAGTGATCCGGCTTATCATGTAGATTTGACACCCACGAATAACTACAGCTGGATTGCGATGAATGTCGAAAACCCGAAACTTCAGGATATCAACGTCCGCAAAGCAATTCTTTATGGAATCGATGTGCCTAGTATCTTAACTGCCACCTACATGGGGAAAGCTCCTCAGGCTCGAGCTCTCATACCTCCAGGTAACCTAGGCTATTGGGAAGATGCTCCTCTTTATGAGCGCGATGTCACCAAGGCAAAGGAATATTTAGCCAAAGCGGGCTTAACTTCTCTGGATTTAAACCTAGCAGTCAATGATGTTACAGAATTTCGAACCTGGGCTGAAATTGTTCAACAAAATCTAGCCGAGGTGGGAATCAATATCAATATCTTACCTCTTGATTCAAGTACCTATTGGGATCTGGGGATCGGTGATAAAGGCAAAGACGTTGAATTAGTGGCAATGAATTTTTCTGCCATGCCTGATCCGGCTTGGTTTACGATGTGGTTTACCTGTGATCAGGTTGGAGTTTGGAACTGGATGCGCTGGTGCAATCAACGGTTTGATGAATTACATAAATTGGGCATCAAAACCATGGACCCTGCTGAACGTGAAAAAATATACATTGAAATGCAGCAACTTTGGGATGCTGATGCGATTACCGTCTGGATTACCAACCAACCCCTTGCCTATGTATCAAAGGCTACTGTTCAACCGGCGATGTATCCGGGTGGACTATGCCCCATGTTAAGGGATTTCAAAGCGACCGAATAAGAGATATAAATTAAACAGGCAATAAAGTTTAAAAAGCTTTATTGCCTGTACCTTAATTTTGTTCGGGAGGGAACCTCACAACAGTGCTGGCTTATTTAATCAAACGATTCTTTATGACGATTGCGGTACTTTTGATCGTGATGACTTTCTTGTCATTACTGGTTCATATTGTTCCTGGTGACCCTGCCAGGACTTTGTTAGGACCACGTGCCAGCCCGGAATTAATCCAAAAAATACGCTCTGCGATGGACTTGGATAAGCCAGCTTATGTGCAAGTGGGAAATTTTCTCTGGAAAGTCATCCATGGAGACCTTGGAACGGATGTCTTTACGGGAGTATCCATCAACCGTCTAGTAAGTGCGGCTCTACCCCATACCATAATTTTAGCATTGGCAAGCCTGGGGTTGGCAGTATTAATTGGAATCCCTCTGGGCGTCTTCTCCGCCACCCATCCAAACTCCTGGCTAGACCGCGTAACTGCCATCCTGTCTATTTCTTTAACCACCATCCCTTCCTATGTTGCTGGTTTGTTCTTGTTATTGATCTTCGCAGTTCAACTGAAAATAATGCCAGCCATCGGATTAGGAAAAGACGGGAATCTAAAAGACTACATCATGCATCTAATTTTACCTACAATTGCACTGGCAATCACTTGGATTGGATATTTAGCGCGCTTAGTTAGAACTAGTCTTTTGGAGGTGTTGAATGAAACTTATATTCGAGCTGCCAGAGCTTCAGGTTTATCGGGAAGATTAGTGCAATATAAATATGCGTTGAAAAATGCATTGATACCAACCGTGGCAGTACTGGGGGTTGGATTAGGATCTCTGATGGGTGGAGCTGTTTTGGTTGAAGTGATATTTAATCGCCCAGGGATGGGTACCCTGATCTATAATGCCATTAAAGCTCGGAATTATCCAGTTGTCCGAGCGGGAGTGTTGATTGTTGCGTGTCTATTCGTTTTTGTAAATTTTCTGACCGATTTGATCTATACCTATCTCGATCCGCGCATTCAACTGGGTAAACAACAGAGATGAGCATGGAAAACACATTGAAAACGCAGCCATTAAAATTTAATCTAGAGAGATTTGATTTTATACTGGATATCCTCAGGCGTCCTCAAGGAGCAATTGGTTTTACTATCGTTCTTCTTTTTATCATCACGGTCATTTTTGCACCTTTGATAGCCCCCTATGATTTTGCTCGTCAAGACATTCCGAATCGTTTCCAAGGACCTTCTGCCCATTATTGGCTTGGAACTGATCAATTAGGACGCGATTTATTTTCGCGCCTAGTTTATGGTGCCCGAATCGCCTTAAGTGTCGCTATTCCATCGGTTACTATTGCCATCAGCCTGGGCATTTTATTTGGACTTGTTGCGGGTTACATCGGTGGGACTGTGGATAACCTGATTGTCATCTTGATGGATTCATTGCAAGCATTTCCCTCTTTGATTCTCTCTTTAGCAATCCTGGCATTATTGGGTCCTTCATTAGTCAATGTAGTGATCATAATTGGAATTACCTGGATGCCAAATTATGCCCGTGTAATCCGCGCTCAGGTACTTTCTGCCCGCGAGGCAGTCTATGTAGAGGCAGAGCGATCATTAGGGGCAACTAACCCCCGGATCATCTTTTCTCATATTTTACCCAATGTGATCGCTCCGGCTTTGATCCTGGCAGCGATGGATTTACCTTGGGTGATCACTTTTGAAGCTGGTCTGTCTTTCATGGGTTTGGGTGTGCGCCCGCCCACTCCATCTTGGGGGGTAATTCTATATGATGGTTTTTATAACATTCGTTTATCGCCTTGGCCAGTGACCTGGTCTGGTTTGGCATTGATTTTCACAACGATGGGTTTCACCTTATTCGGCGAGACTTTGCGGGATGTCCTGGATCCGCGTTTGTCGGGAACGAGGGGGATGTGATGGAAGCGATTCTCAAAGTTGAAAATCTAGCTATTACTTATCACACTCGCGAAGCAAAGCTATCGGCAGTGCGAAACGTTGATTTTTCGGTTGAACAAGGGAAAATAGTTGGTTTAGTGGGTGAATCGGGTTGTGGGAAAAGCAGCATTGCCTTAGCTCTTATTCGTTTGCTCCCGCCCAATGGAATGGTTTCAGCTGGTAAACTGTATTTTCAAGGGCAGAATTTACTCTCTTTGCGTGAAAATGCAATGCGAGAAGTACGCGGTCATAAAATTTCCATGATTTTTCAAGACCCGATGACCAGCCTCAATCCGGTTTTTAGTGTTGAAGAACAGATGGTAGACGCTATTCTGGCTCATTGTGGAAAAAATCAAAAATTGAGTCGTTCTGAAGCCCGCCAAAAAGCAATTGAGATGTTGGACCGGGTAGGAATACCAGATGCCCAAAACCGTATCCGCGATTACCCCCATCAGTTTTCGGGTGGGATGCGCCAGCGGATTATGATTGCCTTGGCATTACAAGCTAATCCAGCACTCTTAATTGCTGACGAACCGACATCGGCTCTCGATGTGACATTAGAAGCGCAGATCACGGATTTGATCCGCTCATTAAGGGACGAATTTCAAACTTCGATTCTATATATTACACATGACTTGGGGATTGTTGCCCAATTATGTGATGAAGTGATCGTCCTTTATGCTGGAAATATTGTTGAAACCGGTGACGTTTGGCATTTATTTAAACAACCTTTACATCCTTATACTCAGGCTCTATTACGTTCGCACCCAACCTACGAAACCAATTCTCGTTTTTTAGCAACGATTCCCGGACGGGTTCCAAGCTTAATCAATTTACCGGTGGGTTGTAAATTTGCCCCTCGCTGTCAATTTGCTCAAACGATCTGTCATGAACAGGAACCCCTTGAATATGAACGGGAAGGGCAAAAAGTTTGGTGTCACATTTTTCAACCAGACTGGCAACAAACTTCCGAAAAAACCATTATTATGAATGAATCCCAAAATGAACCGGCGATAAACCTTGTGGAATCAAGGCAATTTAAGGATAAGACAATTGTTAAAGCAAACCGAGTTGAGGTTCATTTTCAAGAAAATCTTGGCTTATTGTCTAAAATCTTGGGCCAGGAACCAGCTCCCTTAAAAGCAGTGCGAGGGATTGACATCATGGTTTATCGGGGGGAAACCCTTGCAATAGTAGGTGAGAGCGGTTCTGGAAAAACGACCCTAGGTAGAACCATCCTGGGGTTAGAAGAACCCACTGTTGGGGAAGTAAATGTGGATGGCAATCCATTAACCAAAATTAACCCTGCCCAAAAAAGAGCGCTCCGCGCAAAGATGCAAATGATCTTTCAAGACCCCATTTCCAGTCTGAGCCCGCGCAAACGAGTCGCGGAATTATTACTCGAACCATTTAATATCCATAAAATTGCTGTAGATCCAGATCGTAAAGTCAGTGAATTACTGGAAATGGTGGGTTTATCTAGTGAACAAGCGGATAAATATCCCCATCAGCTTTCCGGTGGGCAAGCACGACGAGTGGGAATTGCCCGAGCATTAGCCCTCAACCCAGCCTTATTAGTTGCAGATGAACCTACTGCTGGGCTAGATGTATCTGTAGCAGCAGGAGTCTTGAATTTATTAAAGGAATTACGCGAAAAATTGGGTTTAACCTACATCTTGATCACCCATAACCTCAATGTTGTCCAATTCATTGCTGATCGAGTGGCGGTGATGTATTTGGGAAAAATTATCGAGATAGGGGAAAATGAAGATATCTTCAACCAACCCAAGCATCCTTATACCGAGGCGTTAATTTCCGCAATTGCTATACCTGATCCAGAAATCCGCCGCAAGAGAAAACAAATCCTATTAGAAGGCGAAATCCCTGACCCACGTCATCCACCTTCCGGTTGTTCATTTCACCCTCGCTGCCGTTATAGAAGAGAACGTTGCATAGATGAGTCTCCCTCTTTTAATGCGCCAATGGATGGGAGACATTTAAGTGCCTGCTTCTTCTCGGAGTTAGTAGGGCGGACAGGCGATTCACAGGATTAACCAAGAACTGACCTTGTTTCAAAACCCAATGTGACGGTTATATAAGGGTAAGAGGGGGGTTATAGGTGTATATCTACATAATTAAAATGCCAAGGATGATTGCGATCAATCACGCTGGAGATGATGAACAAACCTGCTCCTATGACCTCTATCCGTAATTCACGGAACGAAAAATGGATTTTTTACGTTATAGATATAAGGGATCAAGAATTCCTTGATCAAAATAATTCGCGAAAAATGGAGTAGAAAAATGAGAAATAAAATAGTTACCTTTATTTTGGTTGTGATGATAAGTGCTCTTGTACTGACTGGTTGTAGCTCTACCCCCACTTATGCCCAAGCTACCAGTACGGATACCCAAAACCCGCACACCTTGACGGTTACAGGGGTGGGAAAATCCTACTTGACACCCGATATCGCTTACATATCGATTGGGGTCCATACAGAAGATAAAGAAGCCAGTATAGCCGTTGAAGATAATAACACGCTTTCACAAAAAGTAAGCGAAGCACTGAAGAAATTCGTAACGGATTCAAAAGATATCCAAACCACCAATTTCAGTATTTACCCACAGCAACAAACCGATCAAACTGGCAAGGTTGTAGGAATATTATATATAGTTGACAACACGGTTTATGTGACACTGCGGAATATCAAGCAGATTGGTCCATTATTGGATGCAGTTGTGAGCGCTGGGGCGAACACGATTAATGGAATTTCCTTCGACGTGGCTGATCGGAGCGAGGCACTCTCGGCAGCGCGTACCTCTGCAGTGCAGGATGCCCAAACTCAAGCAAATGAATTGGCAAAAGCAGCCGGCATCACCCTGGGGCAGGTAATGAATATCTCGGTCTATGGCTCAGCTCCTATACCAGCTTATGTAGGTAAAGGTGGAGCGGGCGTTGCCATGAATGCAGAAGCGCCCATTTCCCCTGGGCAAATGATTATCGAAGTAGACGTGAATGTTGTTTATACGATTGAATGAGGAAGGGGAAGGTGGTTTGCGAACCAGAGTAAAACCATCCACGAATGATGATCACGAATAAACGAAATGGGAACATGTTTTATCTTATGGTAAGATAAAACTATGGATCAAAAAATTAGCTTTTCTCCACCCCGTCGGAATGGATTGCTCTTTCTTGGGATCATCTCTTTGCTCTTTATGGGGGGTGGTGGATTAAGCTTTTATAAGATGCTGCGCTCAGAAGTTGGTGGTTTTTTTTTCGTTTACCTTATGTTAGGATTGATTGCTTTCAGCATTGTCGCTTGGACGCTATATCATTGGTTCGCACTACGGAGTGCCTTTTACTCTCTTGAAAGAAATGGCATTCGCTTCCATTGGGGATTACGTAGCGAGGATATACCTATGAAAAGCGTTAGCTGGGTTCGTTCTAGTCAGGAAGTTCAACAGATCTTGCATCAAAGGCTGCCTCTCCCCTTTGCCCATATTCCTGGTGCTATTATTGGTCAGAGGCGTTTGGCGGACGGTAGTCTGTTAGATTATTTGTCATCCGATACTCAACATATGGTTCTCATTGCCACAGACGAGAAGGTCTATGTCATATCACCAAGCAAACAAGCTGATTTTATTTTCACTATCCAACGATTGATGGAACTGGGGAGTATGGCTCCCTGGAAACAACGGTCACAGTATCCTACAATTATTCTGCTTCAAGTTTGGCAAAACCGATGGGCGCGCTGGCTTTTAATTGCGGGGTTGATATTTAGTTTAGGGCTAATTGCTTGGGTAAGTTTGACCATTCCCAATATGCAAGAGGTATACATGACCTTTTCTGCTACAGAACCAGCACCCCCTACTTATTTATTACTTTTACCATTATTGAATGGATTGTTTTATCTGCTCAACTCCATTTTCGGACTCTTTTTTTATCGGCGGGCGTTACAATTTGCAAACCCAATGGCGGTTTCAATAGCCTCTGAGTTACAAAACTTTTCGAAAAACTATCAATTTTATGCTTATTTGTTATGGGTCTCTAGTTTGATAACCGGGATTCTCTTCTATTTTGCTATTTCTTTCATAACCTATGTGGGATAATATATCGGTTGTGCATCTAGGTTATGGCATTTTACTCAGCCTCCCGATAAGTTGGTTAGCTTATTGGAAGGGAGCTTTAACTATCAGTGGAGCCATAACTGCTTTTGGAATGGGTACTCTGATCTTTGGAATCGGGGGATGGGGATGGGCAATATTGCTGATCACATTTTTCCTCACATCAAGCATCCTCTCCCGGTTATTTCTCCGGCGAAAGCAAAGTCTGGCATCTCAAAATGAAAAGGGAGCCCGGCGTGATTGGGTTCAGGTATTGGCAAATGGAGGCATTGCCACTGGTTGTGTGTTGCTTCAGGGTTTATTTCCCCATTCAGGAATGCCATTTCTAGCAGCCAGCGCCAGCCTGGCAGCCGCTAACGCGGATACCTGGGCAACCGAGATTGGTGTGCTATCTCTCAAACCACCACGACTGATCACCAATGGGCGAGTTGTAGAGAGGGGAACTTCGGGGGGAGTGAGCATGCTCGGTTGGCTGGCAGCCTGCGCTGGGTCGCTACTTATTGCTCTGGTTGGGTTGAGCTTTATTCAGTCTAAATTTCCCTATTTTGTCATCGTCTGGTTAAGCGGAATGGCTGGAAGTTTACTCGATTCTCTTTTGGGAGCAAGCGTACAAGTGATCTATCATTGCCCGCGCTGTAATCAAAACACGGAGAAACATCCCCTCCATTCGTGTGGTGAGAAGACCCTTTATTCTCAAGGCTGGGCTTGGTTAAACAACGATGGAGTAAACTTAGCTTGCACAGGAGTTGCGGCACTGATTGCAATTGGGTTGGCGAGTCTTTAATTGTCCTTGACTTTAGGTAGTTGGATTTATAGCAGAAGTACTTCGCTGAGGAAAATCGTTCCTCATGCGAATTTCACGACAGTGCAGGTGACGAATACTGCCACGATAAAAGCCAGCCATAAATAGTCCGCTAAGCGGACATTCAATACCTCGATTGCGGTCGGTTTAGTTGGCGCTCCAAAACCTTTTGTTTCCATGGCAATTTGAAAATCATTTGCCTTCCGAAAAAGCAACAAGATCAATGGAGTAATGATCGGAATATAGGCTTTGAAAGCCCGTTGAAAAATATTCATCCGATCAATATCAAAGGCCCGTAATTTTTGGGCTTCCACAATAGAACCCCACATTTCGAAGATCAATGTGGTAAAGGATAAAGCACTGACAAACATAAAGGTCGCTGTGTTGGGGATATGTAATTTATCCATAGCAGTCATAATTTCCGAGGTCGAAGTGGTCATCACAAATAGCGGCAGAGAAGAAGCTGCTGCTAGTACACGGATGCAGAGCACGATCCCAAACCATACTCCTTCTTTAGTGATCACGCCTAAATCTGCTTCCCATAATCGTAGATGGCCAAAGGTAATCAAAGGGGTGTGACCAAATCGGTAGGTAAAGCCTTGAATTATGATAATAAATAAGAAAGTCCCTAAGAGGATTTTGAATAATGTCCCAAAACGGCGTAATTCAATTCGAGCTATTGCCCACAGTATAGCTGATAGACCCAACCAGATTAACAAGACGGGTAAATCGGTCGGTCGAATGGGATACATAACCAAAACCAATGTCAATCCAACATAAGCTAATTTAATTAATGGATGAAGGCGATGGATAGGGGTGTTTAATTGCGAATAACGAAAAACAGGTTGCATAATCTAGTTTACTCCGCTTTGGGTTGGGGATTGAAATATGCGAATAATTGCTCCAGTGTCATAATATTAGGGGGAATGCCTAACGATTTCAGATCCATTGCCAATTGAGTGGTAAATGGGGGGATCACAAAACTTTTCTTGAGTTCATCCATCTGCAGGAAAACCTGATCAGTTGGCCCATCTAACAGTATTTTTCCGGCATAAAGCACGATCAAGCGCTGGGCATAGCGGGCGATCAGGTCTACATCATGGGTGATCATAATGATCGTACTGTCTTTTTGGTTATGCAATTCCAAAGCGAGATCAGCCAGTTGATAGCGACCACGGTGGTCTTGTGCGGTAGTTGGTTCATCCATTATCAAAACTTCAGGATTTAATGCGATGGTTGCCGCCACTGCTAGTTTTCGACGATCCCCAAAGGAAAGGCGAAATGGGAAGATATCGGCTTCGTCTTTTAACCCTACTAAATCTAACGCTTCATCAATGAGTTGGGGGATTTCAGACTCGGGTAATCCCAGGTTTTGCAGCCCAAAACGCACCTCATCCCGGCAGGAAGAGGTGAATAGCTGGTAATCTGGATTTTGGAGTACCAATCCAATGCGACGGGCGATTTCACCGATGGATAAATTATGAATACTTTGCCCTTTATAGAGCACATTTCCTTTTTGAGGTCGCAATAGACCCACAAATGTTTTCACCAAGGTGCTTTTTCCAGACCCATTCTGTCCGATGATCCCAATAAATTCACCTCGATTAATGCGTAAGTTGATATCTTGTAAGGCCGTCACTTTGGGAGGGCCAGGAAATTCAACCGTTAACCCCCTCGCTTCTAAAATTGCCTCAGAAGAGGAACTGGATTGACTTAATTGGGATGAGGATGGGGTAATTTGGGAATTGACCTTCAAAATTCCATCTGCGACTGCTTTTTGGATTTCCTCTGCTAATTCAACGACGGTTAAATTCGTTTTGATTGGAGGAGGTGAATCCTTTGAGGAAGG
>DHFN01000181.1 GCA_002402275.1 Anaerolineales bacterium UBA4823 | reverse complement strand
GAACGAGATACACCACCTCCTAGAATAATTACTTCAGGGTCAAGCACAACACTAATCGCTGCAATCACCATTGCCAAGTAATCCACTGTTTCGTCAATAATTTCTTGTGCCCAATTCACAGATTCTCGAGCGGCTTGGAAAACCGTCTCAGCACTGAAATTATGTAAATCCACATTTAACCCACGGGCTTGGATGAGCTGGCGTGCTCGGTCTTCCACACCGGTTCCAGAAGCCAGGCTTTCTAACGCACCAAAGTGTTCATAGCGTTTTCCTAATGCAGCCGGGCTAGGTGGGAGGTAACCGACTTCACCGGCTGATTGGTGAAAACCACGATAGATCTTGCGATCGAGAACGATTCCACTTCCTATCCCAGTCCCAACCGCTAAGCAAACTAGGCTGCTGGCTCCTTTGGCAGTTCCAAAACCGTATTCACCTAGAGCAGCCAAATTCACATCATTTTCCACCTGCACCGGTAATTGAAAGCGGTCTTGAAGAAGGTCACGTAGAGCAAGATCACGCCAACCCAGACTGGGTGCCCAGGAAATCATCCCGGTTTGTTGTAAGGTAATCCCAGGTACACCAACCCCAATTCCGAGGATGTTTTGTCCGCCAATTTTGGTTTTCTCGATTAGTTCTTCTATCAATTGAGAAAGGATGGTCAGATTTTCTTCGGGTTGCATCGGACTGGAAGGATGATATATCTCAGTCAAGATATTGCCGTTTAGATCCGCTGANNTGTGCCTTTGTGTTTATGGCAACTAAGGAACGCGGCCTTCCGCCACTTTTTTCTTGACTATCTAGCCGATAGACCAGATTTTCTTGCATAAGCTCATCCAGAATCCTCATAATCGTTGGCATACTGATATGCAACTTATGGGATAATTCCGAGGGAGAGATGGGAGATTTTTGTCTCATTAAATCTAATATCGTAGAACGGTTCAGACGACGCATTAAGGAGGCATTTGCACTGCCCAAAGAAGCCAAGCGTGAAGATTTCATGTTAATTTCCTGTCGTAATTGAACTTACTAAGTGTAAGAAAGAATATGATTTTTTATATTATAGAAAATTGCTCAAGGAATGTCAACTGATTTAGGTGGTTTTTAATGCTTAAACCATGTTATTAATTATCCACTTTGAATACTAGCGTGATCCTTTAGGTTTTTTATCCTAAATTGTCAGTTTTACGCCTATATAGTAAGATGAAAAATCCTTAAAATCCGTTATCACTTGACAGAGCTCTAGGATTGTCTTATAGTGAAGATGAGATTAATAAGCAACTTATAGTTCATTGATCACAACATTGCGATGTGCGAAAAGAGAAGAGGATCCCTTTTATTTTCTCATCGCTCTTACTCTACCAAATCGGGTCGTGCTAGACATAATCTGGATGCTAAATTCGTGCGCACTTTGAAAGGTTTCTAAAATTTTTATGGATACCTCAATTCAACTTAAATACGGAAATTCAAACGTAGCAGTTACACTCCCTTCAACCAATCTACTAGGAATTTTCGAGCCCAGTGCATTACCCCCCCTTACAAATATGGTGGAAGATCTGCATCAATCCATGATGCACCCGCTCTCCCGTCCTCCTCTGGACGAGATCGTCAAACCAAATGAGAAAATCGTTATTTTGATTGATGATCACACCCGCGGAACTCCCACCGCCCTAATCTTACCAGAAGTGATCCAGGTTTTACATCAAGCTAATGTTCCCGATCACAATATCACAATCATGATCACCCACGGCACCCATCGGCTTTGCAGTGAGGACGAAGTAAAGCAAAAAGTTGGCGAGGAAATTTACCAGCAATACACCATTGTCCAGCATCGTTGCGATGACGAAGAAAATCAAGTTTATCTTGGAATAACCCAACGAGGCACACCAGTTTGGATCAATCGAATAGTAGTAGAAGCGGATAAGCGAATTGGCATCGGGCACATCGGACCCAGCCCGTATGCAGGTTATTCGGGTGGTTTGAAACTGATTGTACCGGGTGTTGCATCCTTAGATACCATCAATGCCAATCACTCCATGGTGCCAGTCGGCTTTCGAAAAGCCGGTGCCGTTGATATTCCTACCCGCCAGGACATTGATGAAGCAGCTGCCATGGTCGGAATCGATTTCTTAATTGATGTGGTTTTAGATCGCGAAGATCGAGCGATCAAATTTTTTACGGGTGACCCAAATGTGGTTTATCAACAAGGTGTTGCCTTAGCCAAACAGGTATTTGAAGTAGCTCTCCCGCAACCAGTAGATATTGCGATTACATCGGCATACCCCTATGATCTGGACCTCTACCAGGGAGTCCGGGCAGTGGAATATGCTGATTCGGTTGTTAAAGAAGGCGGCAGCATCCTTCTTATCGCAGCTTTACCAGAAGGATGGGGTGATGAGGAATTTCATCAATTAATGAAAGACCGCACAAAAACACCCCAACATTTTTTACGTGATATTAACCGCCGTAATGGTAAAGTGACCTTTAATGTTTTAGGCTATAATCTAGCCAGGATAAAGCAAGAAAAGAATCTATTTATTTTTACCCAAGGTATTCCCGCATCTGAACTAGAAGAAGCGGGTTTTAATTGTACAGACAACTTACAGCAAGGCATCGAGAAGTTATTGGAAAAGCATGGAGCAAATAGCCAAGTAGCAGTATTCCCGATTGGCTCTGCCTCGGTATCGAAAATCCAATCACTTCTTCCTTAAACTGGGCTATGGGAGGGAAGACTCCTCTTTTGGAAAATTAATTTAGAAAGGAGAAAGATTATGGAAAAGAACTCAACCGAGAAAGTCCGCCAATCCACCAATCGCATTGGTGGAGTTTCCATCGCCTGGGTTACACTTTATGGCGCTTTATGTGGTGTTGCAGGGTTAATTCCAATTTTCCCCTATGTAGGGGGAGGCGGCTATGTGCCTTTGACTACTCCGTTATGTTCAATTGCTCCCTTGTTGCTTGGACCATTGGGTGGGGTTGCATCCGCGATTGTAGGAGGGGTGATTGGAATGTTCATCGCACCAGCTGCTTACCCATTGCAACTGGTTGACGTTTTGCTCAATGCGGTTTTGCCAGCCTGCCTGGTAGCATTGATGCTTCAAGATAGCAAGTATTGGAAATTTAATGTACCCTTATTTATTGTAGTTGGGATCGTTGGGTGGTTAGTGCCATTCTATGTCCCAGGTGCAAAAGCTGGCTTCGGAAGTGTGCCAGAACCGCTTTATTTTATTATGGCTGCAATCTATTGGGTTCCTTCAACCCTTATCGCGCTCACTCCTCTCGGTACACGGCTGATCCCGCAGTGGGTCGTTTCCAAGAATCGGACCCAGCGCTATGGTGGTATTTTCTTAGCTGTCCTGGCAGCCATGTTCATTTGGTGGCTACCCTGGACCCGACCCTATTGGTATCTGTATAACTTCTCCGCTGAGTTAGGGGTTGCCACTCATATCGCTTATTCCTGGTGGGTGCCTGCTCTCTCCGCCATCACCGCAGTGATCACCATCCCAATTGTGGAAGCACTGGAACGCAGTGGTCTACCGAAAATCGAGGGTGCCATCTGGTAAAATGCCAAGGATTCCTTCCCTCCCTGGCATAATTTTATTCTAGGTAAAGGTGTCAGTTGATAAACCTACATGGATAACCATATACTCATCAATCTACAAAATGTAACTTTTACTTATGAAGGAGATATTGTTGCACTAAGTGATTTGAATCTCACCGTGAAAAAGGGAGAATTTGTTGTAGTTTTAGGCGCGAATGGCGCTGGTAAATCTACACTTTGTTATCTAATTAGTGGGATTGTTCCGCATATCTATGGCGGGAGACGGCGGGGAGATGTACTCATAGGGGATATTGACCCTTGGGATGAACCCCTATACACCACAGCCCAACGCTGCGGGTTATTAATGCAAGATCCAGAAGTTCAACTCTTTATGCCCACCATTAAGGCAGAGTTGGCTTTCGGGCCCTCAAATTTGGGCATTTCTAGAGAGGATATCGCTCAAAGGACAAAAGAAGCACTCGAGTTGGTACGCATGGCTGGATTAGAAGAACGAAACCCCAGGGATTTATCCGGTGGTCAGAAACAACGCACAGCCTTGGCTTCGGTTCTCACTATGAAACCCCAAATCCTGATTTTAGATGAACCCACATCCCAGCTTGACCCATTAGGCCGTTGGGAGGTAGGCAGCGCAATCGAGGAGTTAAAACGCAAAGGGAATCTGGCAATCGTTATGACCACCCATGAAACCGAGGAAATTCTACCTTTAGCTGACCAAGTCTTGGTGTTAGATCGTGGTAGAACGGTCTTACAAGGCAGCCCAAGAGAAGTTTTTACTCAGACAGAACAGCTCGATGAAGCTGGCATCAAAACTCCAGCTATGATCCGCACGCAATTGAAATTCTTTTCCAATCCGCCTTCCTCAAAGGATTCACCTCCTCTAATCAAAACGAATTTAACCGTCGTTGAATTAGCAGATGAAATCCAAAAAGCAGTCGCAGATGGAATTTTGAAGGTCAATTCCCAAATTGTTCCAAACTCATCCCAATTAAGCCAATCCAAGGCATCCTCTGAGGCAATTTTAGAAGCCAAAGGATTAACCGTTGAATTTCCTGGTCCTCCCCGAGTGACTGCTCTGCAAGATATCAACTTACGCATTAATCGAGGAGAATTTATTGGTATCATCGGACAGAACGGGTCCGGAAAAAGTACTTTGGTGAAAACATTTGTTGGTCTATTACGACCTCAAAAAGGAAATGTGCTCT
>DHFN01000056.1 GCA_002402275.1 Anaerolineales bacterium UBA4823 | reverse complement strand
GCAAAGACCCCGTTGAGTAGCTTAGAAAGAGCGAATGCCTGGCTGGCTTGGAGGCAAAGATTCCTGAGAAGCGAGGTAGTGATTTGTAGCTCACGTTTGTAACGGGATGTTCTTGTGGTAAATTGTTCTCATGCTAAAAGCATGAGCTAGGAGATGGACATGGTAGTGAATTTGTAGCTCACGTTTGTAACAGGATATTCTTGTGGTAATTTGGCTTCCGCCTTATCCCAGCGGAGGTCCCATAATTATGTTACGAGTAGACACGAGGTGTATTGAAATGGATCTGACCTGGAATATGAGTATTTGGCATCAGTTCGGAGCTGCTATTGACATGCTCGAAAATGCCTTGCAGGCTTGTCCTGACGAGCTATGGCAGGAGCGCCTCTTCAACGATCGTTCAGCTCCACCTGAATTCGCCGAGTTCTGGTATATAGCCTATCATGCCCTTTTCTGGCTCGACTTTTATCTCTCCGACTCTGCCGAAGGATTCGCACCGCCTGCCCCTTTCACACTCTCCGAGCTAGATGCGGATTTACTACCTGAGCGCGTGTATACCAAAGCCGAGCTCATAACGTATCTGGAGTATGGTCGCAGCAAATGCCAGGCAAGGCTCGAAACTCTGACAGATGCACTGCTCCCTCAACAGTGTAGACCTGATTGGCCTGACATGAGCGTAGCGGAGTTATTGTTCGATAATATGCGGCATGTCCAGGAACATACCGCACAGTTGAATCTTTTCCTGGGTCAAAAAATGGGTTTAGCATCCCGCTGGGTGTCTAAAACGCAGAGCAAGAGCAGTGGCACATAAAAACCCAATCGGTCTCTGAGATAATCGCCCTCCCACAGGCTTCTAACGCAGGGTGATAGTTTGTTTAGTTTTTTCGTGTTACCACTGCGACCACGCCGCGATGATCGGAAATACCATCAAAAGGTGCCAGCCGCGCCTGAATTGCCTTCAAGGGTGATGTGAGAAAAATATAATCTATCCGTAACAGCCATTTCGGGATCGCCACCCCGAAAATCACTGTCCGTGAGCTACCTGGCCCGCTCCTCCCTGGAAAAGTATGCCCGAAACCCCAGCCTGCTACTCGCCAGGCATCTTGAGCCGCATGAGCCAGAATGCGATAGGAATCGCTCAGGGGAGCGCTGTTTGAATCTCCAACCAATATAGTAGGCTTGTTGGGTAAAATTTTTGATACCATCCAACGGGCTTCATCTCGACGATAACGGCTCGTCCTTTGTACATGCTCAAATGCAAAATAATTAGTGGGAGCCATGTGAAAATTAATGAGTTGAATTGGAGTTCCTTGCCAATCAACCTCCAACCACTGCGGCTCGCCCACCCATCCGCATTCGGGAACGCTTCCAATGCGGCGCAAAGGAAATTTGCTCAAAGTCCCAATCCCATAGACGGTTTGATCAGCATCCAAGATTTGATAAGGATATTGATGGATCAACTCTTGTTGAATTAGCCCGGCTAACTCGATATTTAACTCTTGTAAAGTGACAATATCAGCATCAACTTGTTGAATAGTTTTAATCTGGTCTGCCATACCTGGGTTATAACCTAAAACATTATAGGTAAATATTTTGAAGGTGGGATTGTTCGTTTGAGCATGACATTTTGGGACGAATAAAATTCCCCATTGCCAGATAAAAACTAGCCAGTCTAAACCAAGCAGGATGATTACAGCGGGATGGGGATCAAAAATGATCAAGCTGCTAAATATGGGGAGCGGGATAAATAAAAATAAAGCAAACATGTTCAATAAGGACAATCCGCCCCATTTATCTCCCCAAATTATATAGGCAGCATACCAAATAAGCAGTCCAAGGGAATAGAGAATCGCGAGATAAGTGATCCAAAGCATGAGATGTTAAATGAGATTTTGAATATTTGGTCGATTGTCCTTCCCATTTTACTCGAATTGTAAAATTTAAAAGACCTCAAAGGTTTTCTGACTGGTTAGTTACCGGTTTTAAAAAACATGGCTCTTGATATCCTTAATCAGCGCTGAGAGAAACCTTTGAGGTCTCATGAAGCTCTGGAGTCAGTAAGCTTGCTTGTGCATCGCTGAAGCAAGCTTCAGCACTCCAGAGTGATTGTCAGAATTTGTCCGAAAACAAGTTGTCATGGCGGTTCACGGAAGCAAGGTTCTGCTTTTAGATAATAAAAGTTCCAATCCAATAAAATCGGCTGAATTAATGGGTTCAATAATTTGGTTGATATAATTGAGAAATTCAAAATATCATATCCGTAATGCCTGTCAAATTGTCAATACTTCTATCAACCAATAAGGAGAAAAACCATGGAAATGCACGATATACCGTTCGAAATAACCGACTGGGAAAAGATCGAACCCACTGAACATAAAGGGGAACGGGGTCTTGCCTTATGGCGCACCCAGCAGTTTGCCAATATCCGGGTGCGTATGGTGGAATATACCCCTGGTTATCTCGCCGATCATTGGTGTTCTAAAGGACACATCCTGCTTTGTCTGGAAGGTGAACTGCATACAGAATTACAGGATGGGCAAACTTTCATCCTCAAACCAGGAATGAGTTACCAAGTTGCTGATAATTCCGAACCCCATCGTTCCCAAACTGACGTGGGGGCAAAATTGTTTATCGTAGATTGAGCCTGGATACTTCTGTTAGCGCTTAACCGAGGGAAAAACCCAATACAAACGCAAAGGTCATCAGGAATAAAATTGCGGGTAATACCGCGAAAATAGTTGAGCGGCTTAAAATTGGTTTGCCCATTTTGAGGAAAGCCAGGAGTAAGCCACCTATACCAATCAACGCTCCTCCCACTGCCACTAAAATAAAAGCTGGATGGGAAATGCCCGTGATCACCATCACAATTGGCATCAGAAAAATGACCATTCCCGCCACCCCATGGACAGTGCTGAGAATCACTACCGGAAAATTATTGGCAGCTGGTTTGATACGGGTACCTACGATTGCCAAAAAACCCACTATTACAAATCCAAGATAGAGCTGACGAATATTTGGGAAATTTTCCCAAACCAATCCCAAAGATAAACTCAGAGGAATAATGGTAGACACAATCACCACAATTTGACTATCCAATATGTCTAAGCCCATGATGATAAGTAATAAACTAGCAATCAGTAAAACCCCAAAACTCACCGTATAAGCGATCATGGGGAGAATATCAACGTCGTTGATCCCAACCGCTACTTGCCAGGCAGCCAATAAAACCGTGAGAAGTAGCAAGATCCGCTCAAGCAGTATAGACTTTTTCACAATAAATGTTCCCTGATTTCATTATTTTTCTGAGCTATTCTGCATGATTCAATTTAAGTCAAAAGGCAAGCATACCCTAATTCCCTGACTTGCTTAGATCGAAATTAAGATCATTGCGCTAAGCATGTATAAAGAAGCATATTTGAATAATCCAAAATTAATTTGGTCGGAGGGGCGCAATGAAACTGCCAGCGCTAAAATAAACAACCCGCCCGAAAGCACCACTAGTAACCGTAATATTCCCCATTCAACCCCAATCATCACCCCAGCCGCTCCAATCGCGATAGCCGCTAAAACGCTCGAGATCGCTATGATCATTTGAGTGGCTTTGATACCATAAGCGGCGGGAAAGGTAGGAACTCCGGCAATATGGTAATCCTCTTTATATCGAATCGTAAATGTGAGGATATGAGTGGGAATCCAGAATAAAACTGCCAGGGCTAGCAACCCTCCAACCAGGTCAATCTGGCCCATTCCGAGGACCCGACCGGCAAGGATGGGCATTCCCCCTGAGATGCCACCCCAAAGGATACTCCAACAGGTTTGCCGTTTGAGCCAGATGGTGTAAACGACTACATCGAAAAACAAACCGCTGAAAACCACCACACCATACAGCCAGTCCAGGGTCAATGCCCAGCCCACCCCTAGAGCTGATAATACCAGCCCCAGAACAAGCTCTTCCCGGGGAGTCACTTTACCACTTGCCGAGGGTCGCCGGCTCGTCCGCTTCATCTGAGAATCAATATCCCGATCCCACCACATATTCAAGACTGTACTCCCACTGATAGCCAGGAAAAGACTACCTGCTAATTCTGCCAATGTGCCGACATGAAAGATCGGACAGCGGGCGGTCATATAACCAGCTAAACCCGTGACTAACAACAACGCCGTCTGAGGGAATTTGATCAATGGAAAATATAATTTAAGTTTAGAATTCAATGATTGCATGGGTTTCTACCTCTATATCAACCAATTACGGTAAACTAGCCAATTTTGGACGATCCAAATCCGCCATATATATATATTTATATGGTAATTTTCAATAATCTCAGCGGACACACCGAAAACCCGCTGCGGGTCCATAATACATCGGTGGAGCACTGTTTCGTACCCAAATCCGTAAGTCTTTGTCATAAGTATCTTTCGAACCGCCAGCCATCAGGCGGTCACTGAAGCCTTCCTGGAACTGCACATCTCCCAACCACTGCCAGACATTCCCGGCCATATCATATAATCCGTACGGGCTGGGCGAATTTAAGGTAATATAGCCATCATAAGTCTTTCCATTATAAAACCCAACCGGGCTGGTGCGAGAGCCAACCAAATTCATATCCTCAAATGGATCGCGGCTGGCATAAAAATTCGCATTATTCAGCGCTAATTCCCATCCCCAGGGATAAGGACGCCCGTCCACCCCGCGGGCAGCTTTTTCCCATTCTTTCTCAGAAGGTAATCGCCAACCATAGTACCCACAATAAGTCCAGGATCCGAACCAGGAGACATTAGTCATCGGGTGGTTTCCCCAACCCTCTTTCACAACGAATTGTTTCCCATCAAAAGTGAAACGGGATGCCGGGTCATTTAATGGAACCAGAAGATAATCACCAGCATCAATCTGAATTTCGTGCTTGATACCATGGAATGGATCACCGGGATAGAAACCGATTAGGGCGGGTTTCCCCTGAAATTCGCCAATCTTTATCTTTCCTTCCAATAATGCCTGATTTACAAAAGCGATATATTGATTTACAGTCACATCAGTAACCATGATTTCGAAATCATGATCTAAATTGATTAGCTCATTAAACTGACTAGATAAGAACTCCCCGCTAGGAACCATCACCCAATTGTTGGGATCAATCCCGCTATCATAAGCAGGAACAGGAGTATCCAGATTGACCGGTATACAGGCTGTCAAAAAGCCGATCAAGATGAAAGTGAGAAGATGTCTCCAGTATTTCATTTTGACACCTCCTGTGCCAGTTCTTGAGGGGCTTCTTCACTCCAACGTCCTTGAGGTTTGAATAAATCCACCAGACGCCAGACCATTATCCCCGCCAAAACCACCAACAACGAACCTAATCCAAAGTCAATCGCATACATCAATCCATTGACCAGGGGTTGTTGTTCTGCTTCACTGATAAAAAGACGTTTCATCTCAAAAGCCGTAACTCCAGCCAAGGCAACATCGGAGAAGAAAATAATCAACCAGCCATAGAGCTGGCGGATTTTGCCTTTTAAACCAATCATATCGCCATAATACATCAAAATAATGGTGGCGATGATGGCTGAGAGCGCATGCCAGTGACCGGTCAATTCGATCCGTTCTTCCCGGGCAGGCCAAAGGCGGAAGATCTCATCAAGTCTAACCGCCATAAAAATGCCAATCCCGCTGGTGGTGAAATTCATAAATAGCATTTGCCAGGTGGGTCCAAATTTTAGCGGATCTCGCACCAGTGCAGCCAGTTTTTGGAAAAAAGTGGGTTTTTTATATTGGGCAGTGCCCTCCCGAATCAGTTTACCCCAGCTCCAGATGAGCAAAAGCAATGCAGCCACCATTGAAGGGGTTGCTCCAACATAAATGATCATGTGAGCAATGGGCTCCAAAGGCGTAGCCACTCCCCAAACCCCCAAATTCAAAACCACCGTCCCTAGAATCATGAGCGGCATGGCAATTTTATGCAAAATCCCTTTGAAATTAAGCCAACGCCCAATGATCAGCGTGATCATAATGGCGATTAACGCCAGCATAATGTGCAAATGACCAATGACGGAATATTGCATGGTGGTTTTTTCAGGGAATCGAATCACGTTCTCGGCGAGAAAGACTTCAAAGCCATTGCCAAAAAAAGATCCTGGTACTGCACCAAACAGAGCAGAAATCACCGTAGTCAGCGCTGTAGCAAAGAAAGCTACCCGTTCCATATCTACACCGGATTTAGTGCGGGCATAATCTTTATCAGGCTGATAATATTCTTTGTTCCAGGGCCAGAGGGCAATGGTTAGCAGAACACCCCCAAAAAAGATCAATGCCAAACCACTGATATAGAGCCCATGGAATGCCCAATTATGCCCCCAGTAAGCGAATAACATGCCAAAGATCATGGCAAATAAATAACCCACCGTGATCAACACCCGCACAGTCTTACGATAAAATTCGCCCATTTTCAAGATGCTGGTAATCATATAGGTTTCAATCGCCACGACCGCCATAGCAATCGAGTGGTACAAGATAATAATGCGTCCTTCCCGCTCATTAGGAAGAAGGCGCATGCCAAAAACCCGGACAACGATATCCCGCACGCCCAATTCCGCCATAGGACCGGAAAGCATACCGAATAAGGCGGTTTCAATTGCAATCAGGGCAATTGCCACCAAAATCAACCCTTTAGTTGTCCCAAATAAATACTTAAAACGCGATTTCAGAAATGGCATTTTCTTACTCCAATGACTTCTTTGATACCTGCTCTAAAATACCACAAATCAGATTGAATTACTTTGACAAAAGCTAAACTCTATAAATTCATGTCCTTTTACAACGAATCAACAGAGAACTTNNGCGATGATTGCCATGACAAATGCGGGACTAAAGAACAAGAGTTGTTTTCCAAGCGATATAAAAGCCAGTGCAATGCCTCCAAGACCAATCAACAACCCGCCAATGCCGACCCACCAGAAACCCTGCGGGGTTCCTTTAGCAAAGAACGGTCCTAAAAAGATCACCAGACCAGCCACACCGTGAAAGAGGGGTACAGCAATTTTGCGCAAAAGGGCTATGTTGCCAATGCTGGCAATTGCAATCGCTAAGAACCCAATCAGAGCAAACCATTTGAAGGCTTTTTTCCAGGTTGGGTAATATTGCTCGGCAATCCCCATTGAGATTCCCAAAGGAATTAAACTGGCTACCGTCAATACAAACGGTGTGCCTAGAATTCCTAGTCCGAGGAAAATCAATAATAATCCCGAAACCAGTAACACCAGAAAACCCATCATGTAGTAAACATCGTAGAGGGCTTTAGTCTTGCTCCAATGAGTATAGAAGTGCCATAGTAAATAAATGGCAATCAGACCGGTGAGCAATAAAAACAGATTATTAATGCTAAACAGATTCATGGCAAACTCCTTTCAGAATAAATCGGGTGAATGCGAGAGTGTCCCAAAAGAAGGGTTGTCACCCCGAGCGAGTTGAGGGGTCTGTTCATGGGTGTTAAGACATCTCGCTTCGCTCGCTATGACAATGATGACTTTTAGGACAATCTCAACTCTAGATATATTAAGAATTATTGCACATAAATCTGTTAAATTCTGTGACAAAAGTCACAACACATAATCTTGGTTTCAAGCTTTAGCACTCCATTGTTCAATCATTTTCTTTGTGGATGGTAATAATAGATAAACCATCAAGGCGCTGCTGATTATCGGGGCGGGAAGGAACATTGAAAATCGGTGAACTTCTACTAAGGCATTATGTAGCCCTAATGGATAACCGGCTAACATTGACATCGAGCTGGCAAACAAGCCGAGCGGAATCGCCCAAGATTTTTTCTTTAAGAGCGCAAAGATGAAAATTGCCCAGGCAACCGCGCCCCACCAGCTCACTTGTTGGGTCATAACATACATCCCATTCCAGAAAGGGTTGTCATGCGAAGTTGTATATTTTGATATTGGAGCAACCCCGTCAATAAAAGTCAACACATACGCCAAACCAGCAGCAAAAGATAGAGCTATAATTCTTTTATCAACACCTCCAATCAAAAGCGTTCCAAACCAGAGGATCAGGGCAACACCAAATACGCTTAAAGTAGGCATAGGCAATTGACTATCCATAGCGGGAATAGCCGGAAAGAAACCAGTTAATAATTGGATTGTTGCTGCCACCGTTCCCCAAAACCAAGACCATTTTTCTTTTTGGATAAAACCATAGAGAACTGCCACCCAAATGGCAGTACTGGTTACCCCAAGCCATCCCAAAACCGCAAACGTAATGCTCACCGAGGTGGCTTCATCGGTGCGTCCGATGGCTGCATGGGCATCTATCACTAAATTGTATTGTTTGGCAATCAAATAGAAAAACAATAAACCGATTAACACTCCAGCTATAGAAATCAGTACACCAAATTGATCTTTTCTCTTCATAACCTATCTCCTCTCAGGCAATTCGTTCAAAAATCGCTAACCATAGTTAGGAGATTGTCTCAAAAGCAAATTGTCACTTTTCGTAGCTCACTCGATAAGATATTTATGACTTTTGGAGCAACCTCTTTTTATTTTTTGCTAAATGAAAAACAGGATAGCCTGTTTATAGTTTACGGGCTAGCCTGCTTTCTGTATACGACTTTTGTCTTATGAGAGATTACAATTTTCCGCGCTGTTCCAATCCCTGCGGATCAAGCACGTGGATGGCTCCCTTTTCCACTGAAAGCAATCCCTCTACCTCAAGATTTTTCAAAGCCCGACTCAAAACATCCCGCACAGTTCCCAAACGCACCGCCATCTCATCGAAAGTGGTCCATTGCTGGCGATGAATGACAAGTTGACCATTTTCAAGCTGGGCATTCTGTAAAAGGTTATTCGCTAAACGCGCCTCCACATCCCGCAATGCCAGATCTTCGACAAACATGACGTAATAGAGGACCCGATCACTCAAATGGTGAATCAGTGCCATTGCTAAAGATTGGGATGTCCTTACGAGTTGAAGAAACTTATCCTTGGGAATCACCCATACACATCCATCCTCGAGAGCTGTCACGGTACCTGGATATGTTGTCTCACTGAAAATGGCAATATCGCCAAAGATCTCGACTGGCTTTAAGAAGAGCATAGCCTGCTCTCTACCCTGGCTTGACATACGGGTTGCTTTTACCCAGCCACTTTCCAAGATATAAATTCCTTCTGCTAGTTCACCTTCCAGATAGATAACCTGGCCGGCTTTAAAATTACGCGGGGATGCAATATCTGCGAGAGCTCTCTGGATTTCTAATGGGAGATCCTTTAGGCGCTGGTTGCGAGAGAGGGCAGAAATGAAACGATTGGGGTTAATCGAAGAGGAGTGTTGATCCATTGAATACTCGGGTGACGATAAGTGCTTGCTGAATTAGCGCAGTTAAATGAATTTCAGGCGCAAAACGATATTCAATATCTAAGGATAAGAACTGCTTTAAAGCTTCTATTGCGTCTTCTCTGGTAATTATGCCACGGAATGGTTTTCGGTGCAAAGCATTGGGTTACTGCATACTCCAGAAGTGTTGGAAGGTTAATATGCATATCCTGCTCAATCCAAGTTTTCCACAATTTCATAGAAAAGCATGCTTCGCCATGGATTTACACGCAATGACAATCTCATTCAGGTAGAAAAGTGCTTTCGCTTTGGAATTATTCTCAACAACCTTCGGGATAGTGTTCTCGCGAGCCATATCAGCGTTTGCCCTGGGCACCAAACCAAATGCTCATCAAGGGTGCAAATTTTCACCTCACCCTCCTTCTCCAGATCAGCGAAGGTTGAAACATTGACCTTGAGGGGGAAGATTCAAATAGGGAATGGATCGCTGAGATTGCCGCTTGACAAGCCCATCAATTTGATATACAATTCAATCA
>DHFN01000109.1 GCA_002402275.1 Anaerolineales bacterium UBA4823 | reverse complement strand
TATGAGTAGCGCAGCGAGACATCTTTTTAGAAGATCCCTCGCTTCGCTCGGGAGGTCAACCTCCTTTTGGGACTATCTCATGATTCCTCTTCCGCGCAGGGGTAGCAGGCGTAGTCTTATGGGGTTATTGTCTTATATATTCCAAACTCCATAGGATATGTTGGCGAACGAGCGGATCGAATTGAGAGTCCAATAATTGCTCCAAAACTTGGGCAGTCCCACCTGCTTCTTCTGGATGCTCCTTTGCATAGTTTCCCAAAATCACCGCCGCATTCCGGGCTAATCCGCGCGGCTTGGCTCGNNGAGAATTTCGATTAGATTTATTGGGAATTGATCCTTTTGAGGTTGAAAATCCTCATCAATTCTTTCATTGATGGTATGCTGGTTCCATGGACAAACTTCTTGACAGACATCACACCCAAATAACCACTGGTCTATAAGAGGTCGGTAGGCAATGGGAATAGCGGATCGCAATTCTATGGTGAGATAGGAGATACAACGGCGGGCATCAATAGTTCGATTGGGCAAGATGCAGTGGCTTGGGCAAGCTGCAATGCAGCGGCTACATTTTCCACAATAATCTGTGGCAAATGGGGAGCTGGGCGGCAATTCCAGGTCGAGAAGGATTTCAGCCAGAAAAGAATGAGAACCAATCTGGGGATTGATCAGACAGGTGTTTTTTCCGATCCAACCTAGCCCAGCTCGCCATGCCAGATCGCGTTCCAAAATCGGTGCGCTATCGGTAAATAACCGGCTTTGGATAGGTTTTTCACTAATTTCCTCAATAAATTGGGTCAATATTTTTAAGCGCTTTTTCAAAACTTGATGATAATCCTTCCCCCAAGCATAAGCAGCCACCTTGCCGCTAAGAAGATTTGTCGAAGAGCTGTCTAAACGCTGAAAATCGAAATTCGAGGTTGTCGAAGAGGACAATCCTTTGAGTTTTGGATTGAGCCGAGCAGGATTGGGGTACCCCATTGCCAGAACAATGATAGACTGGCATTCCGGAAATAACTCTTTAGGGTTTACCCGGCAAATTTGAGAACGGGGAGTGGACATATATCCCATTTCACCTTGATAGCCAGCTTGAATCCAAGCCAGATACTGGTCAGCATGAGCAGGTCGTTCAGGTGTCGTGATTCCAACCAAGTCAAAACCGAGTTCGTGTGCTTTTTGACTAATGACCTGAACGAGATTTTGTTCCGCCATGATCAGGATGGATTGATCAACAAGAGAGGAATTTACAGTGGGTGAGATGAAAAACCTGCTCCGCTAAGAACATCAGAGCAGGTTTCTGGATAAACCATTTATTGGCAAGTTAAAGCAAAGTTGACGACTTTGGATGAAACATTTACCGGGGCAGTGATGTGCAGTTGTGCCCAACCACTCATGCTGCTAGAAATTTCGAGCTGGAATACGTTGGTATAGGTTCCAGGATTGACCGTTTGGGTTAGCGGTGCGGGCAGGGTAAGTGTGACTCCAGGTGTACCAGAGCCGCCTTCTAATTGAAATGTGACCGAAGTTGCTTGATTCACCACGAATTGGATCGGAAAATTGAAGGTATGCGGGCAAGTGCCACTGTAACTCGCATTATCTACCGAGATGGTTGGGTCGGTAATGGCTGCTCCAGTAGTGGGTGTGACGGAGGCGCTCGGTGTTCCCGCGGTGGCGGTGGCACCAGTAGGCGAAGGGGATGCGATCATGGTGCCATTGGCAGCAACGTTAATCCACACATAAAAAGCCTGGTCGGCGTTGGGTCCTAATCCAAAATTTTTTCCCTGCGGATTGCGTAACATGTAATAGCCGATATATTGCCCAGGGGTAGCAGGCGAAACCAGATCAACCGTCAAGTCCACGGTTCCATTCGGGGAGACATCATTCGGAAGCGGAATAGCTGTAGGGGAGTTCATTTTCTCGCCACTGAAAAAGATCAGCGAATAGGCGGCAGTCCAAGTAGTGTAACCAGCGTTTTTCAACCGCCAGGTTTTTTTGAAGCTTTGATTAGGCGCAAAAACGGTGTTATCAGGAACTGTGACATCAGCAACAAACTCAGCTCTGTCCATCACTGTTCCAGCTGCGGCGGGAGGTACCGTGGCAGTTGGCGGAGCTTGCGTTGCAGTAACGGTGGCTGTTTCAGTAGGTGGAAGAGTGGCAGTGTCGCTAGGTATTGGAGTGGCGGCTGCCATTTCGGTCATGCGTGCATCTGCGGTTTGGGCAGCTGCTGTGAATACTGCCTGCGCATCCTGGGTGGCTGTACCTTGCCCTTTACAGCCGCTCAACAATAATAAGACGACCAGAAAACTCAATCCTTGAAGTTGAATTCTTTTGACCATACTAGCTCCTTTGATTGACTGACTTTATTATACTGAAACCAGAGCTTATTCCTAAAGAATAGAATTATTCTCATTGACCTTTAACAAAATCGGTTCCTTAATGAATGGATCTTCTTATGGGTGCTCGATGCGGGGTGAACTCCAAATTGCCCAATCATCCGTTGCAGCGCCACTTGCCAGGACAGCTAACATGAGCTGAACCGTTTTTCCTTTCAAGGAGGAGAGGTTAACATCTACGGCGATTAAATCTCCCGAACAGGTTTTATCCCAGGTCTGGAGGGTGCTCAAGTTTCCATCCTGGATGACGTTCAAACGGAATTTCACTTTTCCCGCTCCGCAAGCCGAGCCATTCAACATAAAACCGATCCGCGCCCTGAAATGGTCGCCATTTTGGACGACATAAGCCGGGTAAGTGCCAGCCATAAAACCATTGTTGACCCGTTTGGGGTAGGTTAGTAAAACCTTACTTGAAGTGGAGCCATTCTCAAGGGTAACTCCTTCTTTGATTTTTACTGTTCCGTTCGGGTCATCGTCAGCATTATTAAACGGAATGGCAGTTTCAAAAGTTGTGCCAGTACCGCTTTTCCATTCAGCAGAACCAGCTTTGGCTAAGAAATCATATACTACGCCAGTTTGGACAGGAACCTTGATTTGAACATAAAACGATTGGTTGTTCTCCCCGATCCCAAAGATCCCATTGGCAGCATTGCGTAATTTGTACTCCCCTTTATAAGTTCCCCCAGCGGTTGGAGCAGTCAGAGTTACCGAGACATCCACCATTTCACCTGTGGCAACATATTTGGGCAAAGGAACCGATGCGGCAGTTCCCATAGGTTCGCCAGCGGTAAATACTAACGCATATTGGGGTGACCAGGTACATGCCCCTACATTTTGTATTCGCCAGGTTTTAGTGAAAGCTGCTCCTGGATCTACGACGCTATTATCAGGGTAGGTGATATCCTTGATGAATTTAACCCGATCGCATGGGAGCGGGGTAGGGGTTGGTGGAGGTAGTGTGTTAGTTGGAGTAGGCCGGATTATGGTGGCAGTAGGGATCAATGTAAGAGTCGGAATTGGATATTGAGTGGCAGTGGAGGGAAATAGGGTTGCTTCAGCAAGCTGGGCTGCTACGGTTTGGGCAGCGGCGGTGTACAGTGCAGCTCCGGAGGGAGTGGTCGTTGTTGAACGACGGGGCATGTTACAAGCGGTTAATTGGACAGTTAAACTAAACGTAAGCAAAATAATTGAAATTCGGATAGATAAGTTTTTTTTCATTTTCGGGATAAATAATCAGCCTCATAGAATGCCTAGCGTCTTCATTTCAACTTGGATTCTACGAGGCTGAAAATATTAAACAAATTATGGCGCAGTGAATTGAATTACAATAGTATCGCAGCTTCCAGCTAAACCTTCCTTTGTACAGAGGTAAATGTTCGCTTTGAGGGAATGCCCGGAAGGAACCGAATAAATTGCTCCGGCTACGTAAGCACTGTCTCCTACTGGTAGCAGATCCTCACCTGGTGGACAATCACTGGTGCTGGTTAGGAAGGGATTATCACTGGCATTTGAAGAGAGTACCGTTCCAGCGGTCATATCACGGATTTTTACCGAAGCCGATTGGAGATCCTTGCCCCCATTGTTAGTAACACCAAAGAAGGCATAATAATCGCCGCTGCATTTATGCCGGGCAGCATAGGAAGATTTAAAACCCACTCCTGAGGTAGTAGCAGTAGCGGGGGGAGGGGGTGGGGTCAATACCGCGAGTTGACCAGTGCTGCCATTAAGGGTTGTCGAACCGCTCCAAACCCAACAAAAATTACCTGGGCTGCGCAGGTTTTCAATATACCACCAGCTAGAAGTGCTATTCCGTCCATGCGCATAGGAAGTTTCACCGGCTTTTAATGAGCCAACAATATCGTAGATGGGACCAGGCCCATTGCGGCAATTGGTATTCATGTTGGCTGTCACCGATGGCAGGGAAGGAGTGGCAGTAAACGGAGGAGTAGCAGTTCCAGTTTGAGTAGGCGTAAAGAGCAAGGGGGTGAAAGTCGCTATAGGCTCGATGTTCTCTGCGCTTTGTTCCGCTTCAGTAGCGCTCGAAGGGATTATAGGCGGAGCATTTTGAGTGAGCTGGGCGATTAAGGTTTGGGCTGCAGAAGTATATATTGCTTCGGCAGGGATATTCGTAGCCCCGGCTGGTTGGGGTGCAGTCGTCATGGTTAGATTACAACCCGTGAGAATGATAGCCAGCAAACAGATCAAGGAAAGGGGGCGAGCGATTTTATTGTACATACAAATCCTCTTTTCTCCATTCATGGAAAAAATTCCGCTCCAAATAATATACAGTTTACATCCAGTTAACGGATTTTGCAAGCGGTTTGTTCCTTGTGGCTGATTAGATAGTTTTAATATTTCTGCTTTGATTGGCAGAGAAAAAATCAAATACTATGCAACCATCTGAGCTTTAACGGTAAATATTCAAACTTACCGCAGGGGCATAGTAAACATCGTAACTTCGCTGGTTATCCTGCCTTGCATAGACCAGGGCCCGCTCCAGGTAATGGTGACGGGGAGGATTTTACCGATTAACTCCTGATCACTTTCGGCAAAAACGATTTTATTGGTCGGCGTCCTTCCCATCCAGCGCCCACGCGCTTTCTCCTCAAATAGGATTTCAACTGTTTTCCCCAGATACTGTGCATTGATCTCGGAAGTAATTTGTTTCTGTAAATCTTCCAATTGGCGAAAACGGCCCATTTTTTCTTTTTCCGGGACGTCATCGTCCATGTTACGTGCAGAAACTGTGCCTGGTCGCGGTGAATAACGCGCCAGATGGGCAACATCCAGCCGTAAATCCTCTAACAAATCATATGTCCGTTGAAATTGTTGTTCGCTTTCTCCAGGAAAACCGACGATGATATCGGTAGCTATGGAGACACCCGGCAATTTTCTGTTCAATTTTTGACGGATTTTTTCAATTAAACGCCGGTACTCTTCAGCGGTATAGCCGCGGCGCATGGCGGTGAGAATTTCATCGTCGCCCGCCTGGATGGGCACTTCAATATGAGGCATCACCTTTGGTAATTCCGCAACAGCATCCAATAACTCATCGCTGAGATAGCTGGGATGGGATGTCAGAAAACGGATGCGTTGCAGCTCATCTATTTCCTGTAACTGATAAAGCAAACCAGCCAGACTCATCCCGTCGCCTAGGTCTTTGCCATAGCGGTCAACGATTTGCCCCAGTAAAGTGATCTCTTTGACACCTTGATTTACCAGCGCACGCGCTTCTGCCAGAATATCTCTAACTGGGCGGCTGCGTTCAACCCCCCGCCGATAAGGAATGATACAAAACGTACAGGCATGCGAACAGCCTAGCACAATTGGCACAAACGCACTGACGAGGTTGCCGCGTTGGTATAGCGGTAATATCAGTTCCTCGTCCATTAGGGAATAACGTTTGTTTAATTGGCTATCTTCAACCGCACGGGTTTCTTCTTGAGTGAGATAGGTGATAAGGGGCGCGATATCTGAGGGAGCCGAGAAAACATCAACAAACGGAAACCGTTTTCTAAGAAGAGCATTATTTTTAACTCCTACTAAACAACCCATCAGATTGATAACCAGTTTTGGGTTTTTGGATTTCAATCTCCGCATTTCCCCAAGGTGGCTATAGGCTTTATCCTCTGCACTTTGACGTACGACACAGGTATTGAGCACAATCACATCGGCTAGTTCTGCATGAGAAGTAGATTCATAACCTAAATGTTCCAATGCAGAAGCGGCCCGCTGTGAATCGGCAACATTCATCTGACAACCTTCAGTCCAAATGTGATATTTCATGTCCGATATTATAAATCAAGAATGATACAATTGTCCGCATGCTGAATAAAAAGCAATCGCGTATCCTGATTATCATAATCGTCTTAATCGGGATGATGATACTATTATGGCATATTCCGATTATCAACAGCCGGGTCACTTGGCGTTGGGAGATCATGCGAGCCTATGCATTGGGTGTTCTCTACCCGGTTGAACCCGCCCCAACCCCCTTACCACCTCCGGCGGTCTATGTCACCCGCAATGCACCAGAGCCCTTGGAAACCCAAACCAGCTTGCTCCGTCAAGAGACATCACCGACTCCCACCGCAACTTTAACCCCATTACCTAACTCGGTTAGCTTACCAGCCCCGGCTTGGGAAAAGCAGGATATCAATAATTGTGGACCAGCAGCTTTGACAATGTACCTGCGGTATTGGGGCTGGCAAGGGGATCAGGCTGCCATTTCCGAGTTGATCAAACCCCAGCGCGACGACCGCAATGTGAATGTAGAGGAATTAATCTATTATGTTCGAACTCAGGTAGGATGGCTGCAAGTGGAATATCGGGTGGGGGGCAATCTGGAAATCATTAAAAGGCTGCTGGCGGCTGGTTTCCCGGTGATGATCGAAGAAAGTTTCTATTTTGATACTCCCTTTTACCCCAATGATGATCTCTGGGCAGCCCACTATAATCTTTTGACTGGCTATGATGATCAACAAGCCGTATTTATTAGCCAGGACAGCTTTCATGGTGCAAATTTAAAAGTGAGTTATCAACAAGTTGAAGAATATTGGCAGCCCTTTAACTATGTCTATATTTTGCTTTTCCCACCCGCAAAGCTGGAACAGATCAAGGCGATTATAGGGACAAATTGGGATGAGCAGCAAAACCGACAATCTGCCTTAGAACTAGCCCAAAGCCAGACCGAAGAAACTCCACAAAATGCTTACGTCTGGTTCAATGTTGGCACAAATCTAGTTTATTTCGAACAATATGTTGACGCGGCTT
>DHFN01000140.1 GCA_002402275.1 Anaerolineales bacterium UBA4823 | reverse complement strand
GATATCGGCGTGCTCGACCACATTGTCATCGCTCGCGATGGTTTCAAATCCATTCGACAGGAAGGACGGGTGGAATTCAACACCATCCAACCTCGCTTCTGGCACTAAAGCGCTCTGTCGTCTGCGGGACGGCGGAATATTGACAGAAGACTGGGCGTATAGTAAGATAACTTTCGCTCGGAGTAAGCCGCAAGAGCGGCTTACGGAGATACACAATCTGATGCAACATCGTGTGGCAATCAGTTTGTGTACAAAAGGCGAGGTAGCTCAGCGGTAGAGCAGGGGACTCATAAGCCCTTGGTCGTGAGTTCAAATCTCACCCTCGCCATCTTTTTTTTGTGGCTACAGGTGGGGGTATAAGGCTAAAATAACGCCTAAAATAACGCCTAAAACACCATATATGGCGGTATCAAGTGGAGGTAAAAATGCTTGAAAACCGTCAAAAAAATGAACAGGGGATTATTTCAGTTTTTTCGCTGCTCGATTGGGCGGAATCGTTCCTTGTGGACCGTAAAGCCGGCGGATTGTCTCTAAATACGGTCGATTTTTACGGAAAGAAACTCAGGAAATTCATTCAATTCTGCCAGTTGAATCAAGTTCAAGATATTCAGGATTTAGATGCTACTAGTATCCGAAAATATATTTTGTGGCTGGAAGAGTTGCATCATAATCCGGGTGGAATACATGCCCATTACCGCGTGTTGCGAACTTTTCTGTATTGGTACGAGCGAGAAAATGACTTGGACGGATGGTCTAATCCTATCAAGAAGGTGAAGGTCAAACTCCCCAAAGAAGAACCGCTTGAACCTGCTGATATTAATGCAGTCAAAGCGATGATGGAAACCTGCCCGAAGGATTTTACCGGCTCGAGGGATCGGGCGATGTTGCTAATGTTGTTGGATACGGGCTTACGAGCTTCAGAGTTATTAGACTTGAATTGTGCCCATGTCAATCCCATCTCGGGCAGCCTTCAAATCATGAAGGGCAAGGGGGGTAAGTATCGGATGGTGTATTTAGGGAAGAAATCCCGTATCGCTTTGCGCGCTTATCTGAAGTATATAAATGATCCGAGTAAGGCATTATTCCTTGGCATCCATGGAGAGCGCCTGACCTATACAGGTTTGCGGATGGTATTGAGAAGAAGGGCGAAAGCAGCCGGGGTTCCCTATCAATCTCCGCATAGTTTCAGACGTTTGTTTGCCCTGGAAATGTTGCGCAATGGGACGGATGTGTTTTCACTGCAGTTGTTGATGGGTCATGCGGATTTGCAGGTATTGAGACGCTATCTCAAGCAGGTGAGTTCCGATTTGCAGGAAGTTCATCACCGAGCCAGCCCGGTGGATCAATCGAGAATTTAGAGAATGTGATTAATAAGAAATTTTTATTTAATGGTCGAGTCCAATTAATCCATTGGCTTATATAATATGAATATGGAAGAAAGAGTATTTGTTAATGGAAATCCGAAGGAGATTGCAGGATTTCTCTTGAACCTTCTAGAATGGAGAAAAACTGAATTTCGTATCGATCTTTATGACGGATTAACGACCTCAGAAATCATAAACGAAAAAACCTCATTTGTGGAATCTATCATTTCATGGATGCAGGAAGATGAAAATTATTCCGGAATATTCTATGAAATCCATATTCTAAAAATAAGCATTCACAAAATTCCAAATAATCGATCAATGATGATCTTTCAATTTGAATCCGATAATCCTCAAACAAAGTGTAGCGAAATACGAAAAATAATTATGCGGGAATTGGAATCCCAAGAATGGCTCAGTGATCCGGCAGAGCTTAAGCAACTTGAATATTTAAAGGATCTCCTTAATTCGGCAAAAGATCAACCATCAGGAAAAGGAGGAAGAAATCCTTCTATGAATTACGCTAAGATTTTTTTAGAGTATATAGAACATCCTAAATCCAAAGAAGCTTTTGATTCCTGGTGTAAATTAGAGAAAATAGAAAACCCCGATATGTTTGATAGAAAAAAATTCAATGCAGCAATGGACCGAAAAATTAAGAAGCTAAGTATGTAATTACGCAATTACGTTATTACGTATTAATTTTTGGGCTTTTTCGTGCATTTGAAATACGGTAACCTATGTTTGTAAACATAGGTTATTTTCTTATGAATATTAATCCGCAAATACGAGTGATTTTGTGATTGACGACAAATCTAATGAAATTATAAAAATATTCCCCGACCTATTGTTGGCTGCCATTGGGAAAAACCTTGGGGGAAGTTATCGGCTATGGTTTCTGGGCAAGCATTTTAACTCAACAGGCAGCGGGGTGATAATTTCTGATGCGTTTCGTTCATACTCAATCGAAAAAGTCGGGATTTCGAGATCATCATTCTATGGGTGGTTGAGGAAAAGTGCTTCCTTAAATCTTATTGAAAATGATGGCAAAAATCTCAAACTTCTGGGATATCGCGATGCAGCAATTATGGTTGGATGTCTTAACCTCCATCGACCAATTTACCTTGAAATCGAAAAGCTATTTTTAAAAGGTTGGCAGAGTTGGCTATGGGCTGGATATTTAAAAAGCTGTGGCCTGGAAAACAAAATAATTAGCCGCAAGTCCCTACGATTAATTTCCGGAATACCTGAACGAACACAAAGAGAATACAACAAAAATATAGGCATAAAAAGTGAAGCAAACTATGCCATGATCGAATGCGTAAAGGGTACCCAGGAGATTGTCAATGGATTGAATGAATTTGAAAGATCGAGAATCAAATCTAAGGTATTTTTGAGAAATGGGGGAGTTTTATGGCGAAGACCTAATAAATACCTTGTTCATGGTTTGTCCATTGGTTCCAAATACTCTGCGAGACGAATAAATCAACGACTTCAGAACTTGTTTTTAATAGGTGGACGGGATTCCGATAGCCTGCCGATTATTCGTCTTAATTGCACTTCTGAAAGGCAAATTGAAAAAACCTTAAGAAGAATTCATGATTTGTCAGATCAAGGTGTGAAAGATCTCCCGAAAATAATTTATAAAAAATCATGGAAGGATGGACTCTATAATGCCGTAGATGTATTTTAATTTTGTCCAATTTTCCGCCGGGTTAATCGGTGGAAATTCTAAGATCTTAAAGAAATAAAAAGGAATGAGGTGAAGTAATGAAGCAGTTTATTAGGATTTCCGAAGAAAATATTCATATAACAGAGACTTATACAGGCGATACGATGTCGATTTCTGCGCATGAAAGATTGGACCACAAACACAATTTCTTCAGAAATCATCGACGCTTTAATAATTTGCTGCCATTGTTCCCTACAACTTTCACATTATACGAAGAACACGTAAAAGGAATTCCAAGTGAAGATCAAATCGAGATTTCTGAGGTAAGGAGTAAAAGAAAAATCGAAAAGGAGTTGACAAACTCCGGTAGATTTATTGCAAAAGTTTTAGACATGAATAAGAATCTGAAAAAAGAATTGCCTGTAAACCCGATGTGGAAAACCAAATCAGGGAGAAGAATAGTTTTATTGGAAGATGGTGTTTACTTGTGCTTAAAAAAATCTGGTTCATATTACAGAGATGTGGCTCAATTTCCTGATGATGAGCATTTTAATGGTGAATTGCGAGCGGCCAACTGGTTATTCTTAGGGAAAATTGATATATAGAAATAGATTATTTTTGACGAACTTGGGATGAGTCACACACAAAAAGATGAAAGAATTCCAAGAAATAATCACTCAGACCTTTTCAATTTTTAATGACCAAAATAATAAAAAATTAAATGAGTCACGCCATTTTAGATAGCAGAATAGCCACAAATCAAAATAATCAAAAAAGTATTGATTTATATCAACACGCATTCTTCCTTGATAGAAAAGCTCAAAACTTAAGTCAAGGGACCATTCAATTTTATGAGCAAAAGTTGAGCAAGTTCTTCAATTTTTGTAAATCTCTACACGTAGATCAGGTCGCCGAGATCGACTCTAATTTAATTAAACAATTCTTCATTTATCTTAATTCCAATGGACACACAGCAGGTGGGATCCATTGCTATTTTCGTGCAATTAAAGCATTTCTCCGATGGTATGAAAATGAATACGAACCAGAAGGATGGAAGAATCCGATTGCATTGGTTAAGGCACCAAAAGTACCAGTGGAACCCATGGAACCTGTCAATATCAAGGATGTAGAATCCTTGATGGAAACATGCCCAAGAGGTAATGTCATCGGTTGCAGGGATAAAGCCCTTTTGCTTTTTCTCCTTGATACTGGCGTTAGAGCTTCGGAACTTCTTTCTCTTAATCTAGAGGATATCAATCTATTATCGGGAGAAGTATTAATAAGGCAAGGTAAAGGAAGAAAGCCAAGAAACGTCTTTTTTGGGTCAAGGACGAGAAAAGCCATCAAAGCATATTTAAATAAAAGACATGATAATTACCCTGCCTTATGGATCACTCGAGATTATTGTCGTTTGTCCTTTTGGGGATTGAAAGCCATGATGCGGAGGAGAGCTAATAGAGCACGAGTGTATCCACCCTCTATACACTCCTTCCGACGGTGGTTTGCACTGACTTGTTTACGTGGGGGAGCGAACGTCTATTCCATCCAGGAAATGATGGGTCATGCAGATTTGCAGGTGATGAAAAGATACTTAAGGCAGACGAATCTCGACTTAAAAAAAGATTTTTTAAAGGTCAATCCTGTTGATAGGCTTTAGATCAACTTGGTTTTTTTGATTCAGAGGTCTGGATACCCTATATAGCCTTGAATACCCTATATGGTCCGAAATTCCTTTGAATCTTCTATGAATAATGAGAAAGAAAAAGTAGTCAAGAAAAGATGCGGGGCTAAAACGCGCTCCGGAACGCCTTGTAGAACATTTCCTATGGCTAATGGGCGTTGTCGGCTCCATGGTGGAAAAAGCCTTAAAGGTATTGCCTCTCCCAGGTTCAAGACAGGAAAATATTCCAAGTATCTCCCAGAAAAAGTAAGAACTCATTATCAGGAAACCATTGTAGATAAGGATTTAATTTCCTTGCGAGATGAAATAGCATTAAATGATGCACATCTGATTGAACTGTTGGGTAGTATGAAATCGGGGGAAGTCTCACAAGATGATCCAAAATTGTGGCGGAAAATCAGCCGGTCGATGGATTTGAAGAGGCGACTGGTGAATGCGGAATTTAAGCGATTAGCAGCTATGAAACAATTTATCACAAATGAAGAAGCTTATACCTTAATAGTTAGGATATCAAATATTATCAAGAATCATATTTTGGACAAGCAGATCCTTGGAGCAATAATGAAAGATATCGAAGCACTCCTGGATTAGAAAAATGGTGATGAAATTTAATAATTCGGGTAAATTTCCCCGAATATCAGAAATTGAACAGTAGGGGTTCTATGGTGATTCTTAACATAAAAAATTTCTGGTATATCCTATTAGGTTTCCTTGAAACTTGAAAATATTTTGTCAAATAGCATTTGTACCAAAATTAATTAAGACCAAGTATTTTTTCAGACATTTTATTTTCCCCGAAACCGTAAAAATAACCTGTTTGTATTCACAAACAGGTTCCTTGTTATATAATGAAATGATGAGGGAGAATCTCACCATTACGGTTGCGGAGGCAGCTGAAATACTCGGTTGCACCAAGAGTTATGTGCAGAGATTGATACGCCAGGAGCGCTTGGTCGCGGATCTTCAGGATGCGCCTGTAAAATATTATTTATTGGATCCAGCATCGGTACACGAATATAAAATCACACCAAAGGATAAGGGGGGGAGACCTCCCAAGAAAGCCCAAAAGCAATAATAGATGATTAAACCTGCCAGATACAAGTTATCCTTTACAGCTGCAAGTTTGAAACTTCAGGAATCAAGAACGATTGCTGAGGTTTATTTGAAAGTTAAGGATTGGGAAGCAACCAAAAGAGAGATTGAAAAAGATAACCTTCTCCAATCCAGGACTGCCAGCCGGGCGAAAAGAACCTATCAGGAACTATCCCAAAGATTGCAGGTGCTCACTGATGATGAATTGGAGTTACTGGTTGAAGGCGATTTGCAGGAGCAGAAATATTTGCTTTGGTTCAATGTCTGCTCTTATTACCAATTCATCCATGACTTTGCAGTTGAAGTGGTTCATGAAAAATTCCTGCGAATGGATTATCAGCTAACCGATTTTGATTATTCCGCTTTCTACAACACAAAAGCCGACGATCATCCCGAACTGGAATTGATTACTGATTCAACCAAAGACAAGTTAAAACAGGTAATTTTGCGTATGCTTCAGGAAGCTGGAATCACCAATGATGAAGCACGGATCTTGCCGGCACTTTTATCCAACAGGTTGATTAATTCACTCAAGCGACGAGAGATTATTGACTTGAGAATTTTTCCAATGGTTGTCCAATAATCCAAGAGAGATTTAAATGCCAACTGATTTATCCACTGCGTCGATTAAAAATAGATTCGATCACTTGATTGAGATTATGAGCAGCAGCAGGTTTTTAAATAAGGAAGGATTGGGAAACGAAGTCCCTTTCTTTATCTGCCAATATAAGCCTGAAGAAAACAAAGCCATGCTTGACTTGGCTGACCAATTAGCGAGAAATTTGGATAAAAAGGGGATTCATGTTTTGATTGTCAATCTTTACGATCTATCGATCGATATATTAAAGGAAAGAGGGATTTGGGATCAAATCATTGAAACGGAACCCTCAATATCTAAAGACGAATTGAAGGAACTGCTGCAAAGTGTCCTGGATCCTGAACAGCATTTGGTGCCGGCCATCAGGAAAAAGATGGAACATACCAATTTTGACATCCTTTTTATTACGGGTGTAGGGGAAGTGTTTCCATATATTCGTTCCCATACCGTCTTGAACAACCTGCAGAGCACTGCCAAAGAAAAACCAACCGTGATGTTTTTTCCAGGGGAATACCGTCAATCCAGCCTGGAGGGATCATCGCTGAGCTTATTTGGTCGGCTGCTGGACGACAATTATTATCGAGCGTTTGATATTTATAAAAATTTTTAGGAGCGAGGGAATTGACAATGCAGATCGGGGAATTATTTGAGAAAAAGATCGACCGGCCGATTGAAGGTGTAATCAAGGCAGATGACCTCAGCCGGATTAAGCTTGAGATTGAAGAGTATGTGATTACGAACGAAGTGGGGCAGCGCCTGGAGGTTCTCTTCGAATCTTATACGGATTACATGGGGGCGAATGGCGTTTGGATCTCCGGCTTTTTTGGGTCCGGTAAATCCCATTTGTTAAAAATGCTGGCTTACCTCTTGGAAAACAATGATGTAGATGGTAAGTCTGTTATTGATTATTTCCTCCCTAAGTGTGATGAAAATGCCATGTTGAAGGGATTGATTTCAAAAGTTGGCAAGTTCCCCTCAAAAAGCATCTTATTCAACATCGATCAAAAAGCCGACACCATCAGCAAAACCGAGACGGACGCGCTATTGGCCGTGTTTGTTAAAGTGTTTGACGAGATGCAGGGATATTACGGCAAGCAAGCGTATATCGCCAAATTTGAAAAGGTCCTGGACCGGCGCGGGCTGCTGGATGATTTCAAAAAGGAATATGAAAAAACTGCCGGCAAAAGCTGGGATCAGGGTCGCGAGGAAATTATTCTCGAGAAACACAACGTGGCCAAAGCCTACGCCGAAGTGTCCGGAGAACCACTGGATGTTCATAAAAACATCATTGACGCATACCGGCAGGATTACAAGCTTTCCATTGAAGATTTTGCGAAAGAGGTAAGCGACTATATCAATAAGCAGGGGAAGGACTTTCACATAAATTTCTTTGCGGATGAGGTCGGCCAATATATTGCCAACAATGTGAAATTAATGACCAATCTCCAGACCATCGCGGAGAGTCTGGCGACCAAGTGTAATGGACAGGCCTGGTTGTTTGTGACCGCGCAGGAGGACATGGGAAAGGTCATCGGTCAATTTAATGAAGACAGCGCCAATGACTTTTCGAAAATTCAAGACCGGTTTAAAACTCGGTTGAAGCTCACCAGCCAGAACGTGGACGAGGTCATTCAACGGCGGTTGCTCAAGAAATCAGAAGCAGGCGCGGATCAAGTGGAAGAAATTTACGATCACCAGAAAAACAACTTTGGGACCTTATTTGATTTCACGGATGGCGCCACCAAGTACCAAAACTACCGGGATAAAAAACATTTCACAAATGCATACCCGTTTATTCCTTACCAGTTCACATTGTTCCAATCCTCAATCGAAAATCTATCCCTGCATAATGCATTTGAGGGCAAGCACAGTTCGGTGGGTGAGCGCTCCATGTTGGGCGTCTTCCAGGAGGTTGCGGTCAAGATTTCTGATAAGCCGCTGGGTCAGCTGGCACCTTTTGATCTGATGTATGAAGGTATTAGCACAGCATTAAAAGCTCAGCTCCAACGCGCGATCCTTAACGCTAATCAACACCTTGGGAATCCATTCGCAGTGCGATTGCTCAGAGCGCTTTTGCTGGTGAAATATGTCAAGGGATTCAACGCCACCCCGCGAAATTTGCGGGTCTTGGTTCAGGATTCATTTGAACAGGATATTGTCGCGCTGCAGAAAGAAGTTCAAGTCGCATTGGATTTACTCTTTACACAAACATATGTTCAGCGCAATGGCGACACTTATGAATATCTCACCGATGAAGAAAAGGATATTGAAGAGGAAATTAAAAGAGAAAATGCGGAGCCAGGTGAAATCCAGAAGGAGTTGGATGCAATTTTATTTACTGAAGTGATCCGCGAACCCAAGATTCGTTATGGGGAAACCAACGTAGATTATCGATTCACCCGAAAAATTGATGACCACATTATGGGACAGGAGCAGGAATTATCCATTCACTTCGTTACGCCATTCAGCGAAAATACCGGAAACCTGACCACCCTACAGGGAAATTCTTTGGGAAAATCGGAAATGATGGTGGTCCTGCCGCCCAATCAACGGCTGGTGCAGGAACTTCAACTCTATGTGAAGACGAACACTTTCATCCGAAAAAACCGGACCACAGCTCAGCAGGACTCCCGCCAGATGATATTAGCCATGAAAGCCAATCAAAATATCGAGAGGTTTTCTCAGATTAAAACACAACTGAAAGAACTCATCAGCCAAGCGAACTTCATTGTCTCAGGCAATCTGGTTGAGATTTCTGGCGAAGATCCACGCACAAGAATTATCAAGGCGTTTGATGAACTGATCGTGCGTACCTACCCCAATCTCCTAATGATCAAGGATAAGAATTATAAGGAAGAGGATATCCATCGGCTGCTTGAATTCAATAAAGGAGCAATGCTTGATGTGGATTTAAACGAAGCTGAAATGGAAGTCTTTTCGTACATCCAAAGCAATAAGAGTATTGGCGTGAATACCACTATGAAAAACCTGGTGGACAGGTTCAGCACCAAACCGTACGGTTGGCATCTCGCTGCCGTGCAATGCATTGTGGCGATTTTAGTCGGACGCGGGAAGATTGAACTCAAATCGGATGGAAATACACTCGAAAATCAGACACTCGAACAAGGATTAAAGAATACCCAATCCCATAATAATGTCCTGGTCATTCCGCAGGCAGTTTTCAATCCTCAGCAAATACAGGGACTAAAGGACTTTTTCGGCAAGTTCTTTGACCAACCGGCTCGCTGCGATGAACCCAAGCTGCTGGCCAACGAAACAAAGGAAGCATTTATTGCGCTCGAAGGTGATCTGAGGGAATTGCGAGCCGAACACAGCCAGTATCCATTTCTAGAAGCGCTTCAGGAACCCATTCAGAAAATTGAGGATTTGTTCAGCAAGGATTACAGCTACTACCTCACCGATCTTCCAGGCCGCAAAGATGAATTCATGCAGATGAAGAAGGATCTAATAGATCCAATTCAGTCATTTATGCACAGCACAAACCGGGATATTTATGATCAGGCCAGGCGATTTATAGCGACAGAGACCCCAAACCTGGAGGCAATCGGGAATGGCCGCTCTCAGAAGATCAAAGATATTCTGAATCATCCCGAATGTTATAAAGGTAACTCCATGAAGGAAGCCAAAGACTTGATCACCGGTCTACAGGCGGATATCAAAGAGATGCTGGTTTCGGTCAAGGAGGAAGCCTCTCTACGATGTGACAGATTAGCCAAGGATATTCAGAATCTGCCTCATTTCGAAGACCTGGAAAAAACACAAAAAGCAGAGATTGGGGAGATTTACGATGATTATAAACGCCAGATTGAAGGCCAGAATTGGATCTCTGTTATCCGCGACCAGGTAGCCAGGTATGAAGTAAAGCAAAATGATGTCATGAGCAAGGTTATCAATTGGGCGGAGAAAAAAGAAGGCGAGAAGGTAGAGCTAGTTTCATTGCAGCATGTAGCAGACACTTACGAAAAGACGATATTAGAGAACCTGGATGATATCGAGCAATTTTTGACAGAACTTAAAGACCAACTGTTGAAGGTCATCAAAGAAAACAAACGAATTCGCATTAAATAAGGGAAGGAACAACCTTGGACACGAATGCTTTGAAGCGATTTGCGCAGGAAGCGCGGCGTCAGTTGATGAGCCAGGTGGGTGCGCGCCTGGAGCAGGTGCTGCGCAGTGACAGCGTGGAAGTGAGGGAGAAGGAAAAGGTTGTTAGCAAGCTGCGGGAGCAGATCCACGAGAAATCCAAAGAACGGGTGATCGAGGAAGCCGCCTACACCTGGTTCAACCGCTTCTGCGCGCTGCGCTTCATGGATGTCAACCGATATACCTTCACCGGCATCGTTTCGCCGGCTGCCGGGCGCACCCAGCCGGAAATCCTTTTTCAAGCCAAGCAAGGCGTGTTTGATGAACATTTGAATGTGGACAAGAAGCGGGTTGTGGAGCTGGTCAATAATGTAGCAGCATCAACCAACCCCCAGCAGGAAGCTTACCGACTGCTGCTGAAGGCAGCCTGCAGCGCCTATTACCGCCAGCTACCCTTTCTATTTGCGGACATTGAGGATTACACCGAGCTGCTCATGCCGGAAGACCTGCTCTCGCAAAACTCGATCCGGCAGAAGGTTCGTGATGTATTGACGGAGGAAACCTGCCAGGACGTGGAAGTGATCGGCTGGCTGTACCAATTCTACATCTCGGAGAAGAAGGATGAGGTCATGGCGCGCAAGAGCGCGGTGCCAAGTGAGGACATCCCGGCGGTGACGCAGCTGTTTACCCCACACTGGATCGTGCGCTACCTGGTGGAAAACTCCCTGGGGCGCCTGTGGATGCTCAACCATCCGGAATCCAAGCTGACTGAGCGCATGGAATACTACATCAAATCTTCGCCCCCTGAGGGTCAGTCCCCAGAGCATGTCGAAGGGGAGGGGCAGGAATATATCAAAATCTCATCCCCGGAAGAAATTAAAATCTGCGATCCAGCCTGCGGTTCCGGCCATATGCTTACCTATGCCTTTGACCTGCTTTCAGCCATCTATGAAGAACAGGGCTATGATGCGGTCAAGATTCCCGGCCTGATTCTCAAGCATAACCTGTTTGGGGTGGAGATCGATGAGCGTGCGGGTCAATTAGCAGCCTTTGCGCTGATGATGAAAGCGCGTGAAAAGGACGCTGATTTCTTTGGACGTGGGATCGAACCCAACATCTGTGTGATGGAGAACATTAGCTTCAGTGAGGGGGAGATCAAAGTCTACATGGACAAAGTAGGGAGAGACCTGTTCACGCAAGACATGTGGTTTGGGTTGCAGCAGTTTGAGGATGCCAAGACCTACGGGTCATTGATCCGGCCGCAAATCAAGAACCCAGATTTTATTCGTGAGAAGTTGAAAGCCAAGGGCATATTTGAAGATTTGTTCCTATTTGAGACTAACCGTAATGTACAAAAAGCTCTACGCATGGCCGAATATCTCAGCCAGCGATATCAAGTGGTTGTGACAAACCCTCCTTATCTTAGCAATCGTAATATTGTCGATGTTCTAAGAATATTTCTGAAAGAATACTACGACGATTATAAATCTGACCTTTTTTCCTCTTTTATATTTAGATGTTCAACCCTTGGGAAATCTTTAGCTCAAATTGGAATTATGAGCCCAAATGTATGGTTATATATTTCTGCATATGAATGCCTAAGAAACTTCCTAACTGTCGATAAAGAGCTTCAAAATTTAATTGAGTTACCGTTAACTGGGTTTAAAGGAGCAACAGTTCAAATATGCGCTTTTAATTTCAAAAACGTTAGAAACCCTAAGGGCAAAGCCGGATTTATTAGATTAGTAAATTTCGATGGAGGAAATAAGGAATTAAGTTCTTTCGCAAGAAAGGCAATATCAAACCCTGATTGCGGATGGTTTTATGATACAGAGATAAGTAAATTTAAAATAATACCAGGTTCGCCTATTAGTTATTGGATTAGTGATAAAACTAGAAATATTTTTAAAACAAAAAAGATCGAACAAATTTCAATATCTGATGGGCAGAATAAAACAGGAAATAATTCTATGTATTTAAGAATGCATTGGGAAGTTTCCAATCAGTCAATAGGAATTAATAATAAGTGGCTTCTATACGCTAAGGGGGGTGGATTCAGAAAATGGTTTGGAAATTTAATTGATATTATAGATTGGTCGGAAGATGCACGAAACCATTACCGCCAAGATAATGTTGCAAGAATAATCCCCGAATATTTATGGAATAAGAAAGGAATCACTTGGGGATTGATCACTTCATCAAAACCAAGTTTTCGATTGCTTCCTCAAAATGCCACTTTTGATGTGGGTGGTTCTTCAATTTTTATAAAAGAAGATTTTAATCTTGATTATGTTTTGGGAATATTGAACTCAAACCTGATGATGGAATTGTTATTATTGACCAATCCCACATTGAATTTTCAAGTAAAGAATATAAGAAATTTGCCATACTTTGTTTTATCAAATAAACAGCAAATTATCGAACTTTCCAAGAAGCTTCAAGATATTTCAAAACAAGATTGGGATGAATACGAGACCTCAATAGATTTTTCAATTTCACCCTTATTAAAATCTAAGAAGAATGAGACAAGAATTGAAGGAGCTATTACAAATTTGATCACTGAATGGAGAGATCGAACAAAATCTGCATTGGAATTTGAAAATCTTATTAATGCTGCAATTAATTCCGAATTTAATATTCTTAAAGATATTGATAAAGAAGTGGAAACGAGTGAAATCACTTTATTTTGCAACCCACTTTTTATTTTTGGAAATAATAGAAAAAATCAAGAATTAGGAGGTCTTCTTCTTAATGAGATTATCATCCATTTTTTTAGTTATTATGTTGGTTGTGTTTTTGGCCGTTATTTGCTAGATAAACCTGGTTTGATCCTCGCCAACCAGGGGAATACACTCCAGGATCTTCTCAGCCTTGTTCCACAACCTAGTTTTATGCCAGCTAAGAACAACGTTTTACCTATTCTAGAGGGGAGATGGTTCTCAGACGATATCATAAGTCGTTTCAAGGACTTTCTAATGATTTCCTTCGGGGATGCGCAGTTTGAAGGAAATTTGAAATACATTGAAAATGCTATTTGCAAAGATATTCGTAATTATTTCCTAAAAGAGTTTTATGATGATCATCTTAGGATTTTTAAAAGACGACCGATCTATTGGATGTTCTCCAGCCCCAATGGAACCTTCAATGCTTTGATCTACATGCACCGGTATACGCCGGATACGGTTTCGATTATCCTCAATAACTATTTGCGCCCATTTATAGAGAAATTGACTGCTTACAAGAATCACCAGAATCAGATCGCTGTACGATCGGATAGCGACCAACGCCAGAAGACCAAGGCGGAGAAGGAAATAGCATCAGTTGACCGGATGCTGAATGAATTGAAAGAGTACGAAGAAGAAGTGCTCTTCCCGCTGGCCGCGCGGAAGATTGAGATCGATTTGGATGATGGGGTGCTGGTCAATTACAAGAAGTTTGGCAAGGCACTGAAATACGTCAAGGGGTTAAGTGACTGAATTATCCCAAATAGGGAATATAGTTGTATATTATCCCAAATTGGGATATAATATTGGGTAGTTTCAATGAGGATAATTGCGGTCAGCACATTAAAAAAGTATTGGGAAACACATCGGGAGGTAGAACAACCTTTACGGGCGTGGTGTTATGAAGTTGAACATGCTGAGTGGCGATCTTCTCATGATGTTGTCCGGCATTATCCATATTCGGATCCTATAGGCGACAATCGAGTGGTTTTCAATATCAAAGGTAATCACAATCGTTTGGTTGTGAAGATTCACTACAACACAAAGGTTGTCTATATACGGTTCATTGGGACGCATGAAGAGTATGACAGGATTAATGCGGAGATGATTTAATGGAAATAAAAGTTATAAAGAATGAAAAAGAATATCAGGAAGCTCTTTCTGAAATTGAACAATTAATGGATGCTGCTCCTGGATCCTCAGAAGAGGAGCGCCTTGAGGTATTAAGTATTCTCGTTGAGAAATATGAGAAAGAAAATTATCCCATTGATCTTCCTGATCCAATTGAAGCCATAAAATTTCGGATGGAACAAGAGGGGCTGTCACATAAGGATATGCAGAAATATCTTGGCAGCCAAAGCAAAGTTTCTGAGGTGCTGAACTATAAACGTCCATTGAGCTTGCCAATGATTCGTTCGTTGAATGAAGGTCTGGGTATTCCGGCAGAAGTATTACTTCATGAAACTGGCAAGCAGATTCCTGAAAAGAAATTCTCGATAAATGATTATCCTTTTACTGAGATGTTCAATCGAAATTATTTCAAGGGATTCCAGGGAAATCTATATAAAGCGAAGGAATTTTCAGAAGGCCTATTGACTGAATTCTTTTCAGTATTTCGCGGAATGGAATCAGACCGAGTCTATTGCCGGTATTCGGATAAAGAGGTTGATCAGAATGCCATATTAGCTTGGCAGGCAATGGCAATCCATGATTTACAAGCTGAAGAGATTGGAGAATACAACAAAGAATTACTTAATGAGGAGTTCTTGCAAGGATTTAAATATTTGTGCAATCTTTCTGATGGGCCTGGTCTTGTTAAAGAATATTTAAATAAGAAAGGAATTCATTTTCTAGCGCTGAAGCATTTACCGAAGACCTATCTGGATGGTGCCTGCTTTACTTCACCGCATGGTAATCCAATTATTGGGTTGACTTTGCGCTATGACCGATTGGATAATTTCTGGTTCACTCTAGCCCATGAAATTGGCCATTTATATCTTCATTTAGAAAATGGAGAAAAATCTTTTTTTGACGATACACAAAAAGATGTAAATAAAATTGAGGATGATCTTGAATTAGAGGCAGATCGGTTTGCCAATGAAACACTCATCCCACCTGAGAAGTGGAATTCTATCAATTCGGATGCCCTGACCGTTACTGACTCTGAAGATATAGTTAGCCTTGCGGAAAGTGTTTCAATTTCACCCGCCATCGTTGCCGGTCGTGTGCGTTGGGAAACAGGCAATTTTGCTTTATTCACAGATCTATTAGGAAATGGAAATTTACGTCCACAATTTTTTGAATAAGGCATAAATGGAAAAAATTCAAAGTATTTTAACCAGTCTATTTGATAAACATCGTTTAGTTTTTTGGTACGATGCCAAACGCGAATTATTAAATAATTTTCAATCTCTGGATCTTCCAGGGGTTGAGAAAATTCAAATAGTCAACAATCAATTCGGGATCAAGCATCGATTGCTGAGAGAGCAGTCTAATCAAAAATTCCTGCTCTATTTTGGTGGACCCCAGCCAGCCGAATTGAATAACTGGCTGCTGGATGTGCAATTGGAAAATGCCACCTTTAATGCAGACCAGGTTTCCTTGTGGATGGCGGAGATTGGCATCCGGCCGGAATTCTTTTCCCTGGTGCAGGAGTCCAGCGAATTTTTCCAGTCCTCTGAAAGACGCACACAACTCAAGCGGATCTACAATATCGAGGATTCGCACAATCAGCTGCGCACCAGGATGCTGGCTGTCTGTGTAGGTTTAGCCAATAACCCTCGCCTGGAAAGTATTCTTGAGGTTTTGCTGGATTCCCTGTCCGATGGTAGTTCTGAATACTTCGACATAATTGAGCGCTGCAATCTCTGTGATTTCCTGTGGGAGCGAACAAAAGTCCATTATGGTTACAAGCCAGAACATCCCAGTATCAAAGACTTCGCATTCAAGTTATTTAGAAATGGCTACCAGTATGAGGTCGGCGATTCCGGTGAATTGAACCAGGACGCAGTGGTCTTTCTGGAGCGATGGAAAGACAGTAACAAATTCAAATCATCTTTTGAAAAACTATCCACACAAGCGGAAGAAGTGCTGGATATCGGTTCGGACTTAAAGCAGCGTGATATGGAATTGTTGATCGATCTGGATTATTTCAGCCTGATCGAAAAAAAGATCATCAAAGATCTAATAAATAGAGTCATTAACCGCTCTATTCATTTGGGAGAATTTGAAAAGGTCATTTGGCGCCGGCAGAAAACCCACTGGTATAAAGATTTTCAATTTATTTATGAAGCGATTCTTAATGCGGCCAGATTTTTCGATGTGCTTGACAAGGTTGATTTGCATATCATCTCGGCGCAGGATGGAGCCAGGAAATACTGTCAGACTTGGTACAAAATCGATCAGCTCTACCGACGGTTTATCCTGTGCTACCGCAAATCATCTTTACCCAGCCTGCTCAAGGAGCTCTACGAAATGGTTGAGAACCATTATTCCAGCCGATTTCTGATGCCGGTGAATGATGCATGGCAGCAGGCGATCAACCAGCTTAAAAATTGGGAAATTCAGCCTTTACCCCTGCAATCGAATTTTTATACAGACCAAATTGCAGAAGTTGTCCAAAACGGCAGCAAAATGGCAGTAGTGATCTCCGATGCTCTCCGGTTTGAGATAGGTGACGAACTTAAGGAACTGATCAACCAGGAAGACCGCTATCAAGGAGAATGTAATCTCATGCTGGCCATGCTGCCCAGTTTCACCCAGTTGGGCATGGCGGCCTTGCTGCCTCATCAGAAAATTGAGCTGCTGATGAACGGGTCTGTGAATATAGATGGTTCGCCAACCAGTGGCACTGAGAATCGCCAGAAGATCCTGGATAAAAAACTTCCCGGCCAGGCGAAAGCTTTACGGTCAGAGGATTTTCTGGGGTTGACCCATGAGGAGAGCCGGGCATTGTTTCGCGAAAATACGCTTGTCTATATCTATCACAACCAGATTGATGCGATCGGCGATGCAGCCAAGACCGAAGAGCAGGTCTTTGATGCGGTTGAGACCGCAAAGGAAGAATTGCTCAAGATCATCAAGAAGCTTACCGCCGCCAATTACACCAACATTATTATCACCGCTGACCATGGGTTTATTTACCAACACCAGAAGATTGAGGAATACGACTTTGCCGGCACAGATGTGGAAGCTCAGGAAATCGGTATGAAAAACCGGCGTTTCGTCATCGGCAAAGGGATTCAGCCTTCCAACAGCATCCGAATTTATCGATCTGCTGATCTTAAGCTGGATGGTGAACTTGAGGTAGCAATCCCCAATTCGATCAACCGGCTCAGGCTGCAGGGTTCCGGCAGCCGCTATGTGCATGGCGGCTCCTCATTGCAGGAAGTCCTGTTGCCGGTACTCCACATCAACAAAAGTCGGGTCAGCGATATTTCATTAGTGGATGTAGATGTGATTTCCAGCGGCTCCAAGCTGATCACTACCGGACAGATCTCTGTCGCCTTTTTCCAGGAGCAGCCAGTTTCAGAAAAGCAGCAGACGCGAGAGTTGCGCGTAGGTATCTATACGGCTGAAGGTGAGTTGATCTCGAACCAGGAATTGCTGAAGTTTGATTTCTCTTCAGAAAACGCCCGTGATCGAGAAGTCCAGGTGCGCTTCATCCTGAGTCAAAAGGCCGGCAAGACACAGGATCAAACTATTTTTCTCAAACTGGAAGAACAAGAGCCGGGCACAACGATATTTAAGACCTACAAAACTATCCCCTATCAACTGAAAATTTCCATTGATAGAGATTTTGACTTTTAGGAAGAGGGAACTTCAATGAACTATCTTGACCAGAAAATCAACGAACATTTCGGTGGGTTGGTGGTGCGCAAGGACCTGGTGAAAACCGTTAAAGGTAATGCGATTGTACCCACCTATGTGCTCGAATACTTGTTGGGTCAATACTGTGCCACATCGGATGAGGAAAACATTCAGTCAGGCATTGACACAGTCAAGGAAATCTTGCGCAAACATTATGTGCATCGTAATGAGGACAGACTGATTAAATCTTTGATCCGCGAAAAAGGGCTGCATAAGGTCATCGACAGGATTAGCGTAGAGCTCAACGAAAAAGCGAATGTGTATGAAGCATCTTTTTCCAATCTGGGCATCAAGGAAGTGCTGGTGGATGCCGATACCATCAAGAAACACCCAAAACTGCTGGTTGGTGGGGTGTGGTGCATTGCCGATATCGCCTACCGATTTTCTGAAGACCCCCGCATTGTCCCCTGGATCCTGGAGTCCATCAAGCCCATACAGCTTTCACAGTTTGATTTTGAACTTTACCTCGAAAAGCGCAAGCAGTTCAGCCTGGATGAATGGATGGATCTGCTGTTGCAGAGCATCGGCTTTAACCCCGCGTTGTTCGATAGGCGCGGAAAACTGCTGCAGCTCATGCGCCTGGTGCCATATTGCGAGCGCAACTACAACCTGATCGAGCTAGGACCTAAGGGTACCGGCAAATCGCATATCTATTCGGATTTCTCACCGCACGGCATTCTGATTTCCGGCGGTGAGGTGACAGTGCCCAAGCTGTTTGTTAACAATGTCACCGGGCGTATTGGCTTGGTGGGTTACTGGGATACGGTCGCGTTTGATGAATTTGCGGGAAGAAAAAAGGTCTCCAATAAAGAACTGGTGGACATCCTCAAGAACTACATGGCCAATAAGTCTTTTTCCAGGGGCATCGAGACATTAGGCGCGGAAGCATCGCTGGTCTTTGTTGGAAATACCAAGCACGATCTCGCGCATATGCTCAAATATTCAAACCTGTTTGAAGAGTTACCTGTCCAGTTCTATGATTCGGCTTTTATGGATCGCCTGCATTTCTACATCCCTGGTTGGGAAGTGGAAATCATCCGCGGGGAGATGTTCACAGGTGGTTATGGATTTGTGGTGGACTATCTGGCGGAGATCCTGCGCTCACTTCGCAATTATGATTACTCCCATAAGTACACAACCTGTTTTGAACTATTTGAGGATATCTCCACCCGCGATCGCGACGGCATCACCAAGACATTCTC
>DHFN01000089.1 GCA_002402275.1 Anaerolineales bacterium UBA4823 | reverse complement strand
CCCTCGCTTCGCTCGGGGTGACAACATTCTTTTGGGACAGTCTCTTGTCAAAATAAAAGAAAGTTCGATCGCTATTGAAGTTAATCTCAGATGAATTTATATCCACAATCTTGGCATTTGGACCATCAAAAGGAAATTAATTGTAGCATAGCCATCCTATAATCGTAATTAATGAGATTGTCCCATAAGTCATGATTGTCATATCGAATGAAGCGAGATATCTTAATAACAATGAAAAGATCCCTCGCTTCGCTCGGGGGGACAACCTTCTTTTAGGACAGTCTCCTACGAAAGTAAATATGGCTAATTTTAACTTGTAGATCTTAAATTTCATATAGAATGGAGCAAGCGTGACAAATTTATTAACTCAAACTCCCGCTTGGAAAGAACTGCAACAGCATTATTCCCAGATCAAGGATGTCCATCTGCGTGACCTGTTTCAGCAAGACCCGCAAAGAGGAACCCGTTTGAGAGTCCAGGCGGTTGGTTTATATCTGGATTATTCAAAAAACCGTATCACGGATGAAACCTTGCATCTTTTATGTGAGCTGGCACACCAACGCGGATTGGAAGAACGCCGGGCAGCCATGTTTCGGGGCGATCCCATCAATGTAACTGAAAGAAGGGCGGTGCTCCATATTGCTTTGCGAACTCCAAAAGATACTCGAATAATGGTCAATGGACAGGACGTGGTTCCCCAAGTCCAGGCGGTTTTAGATAAGATGGCGAAGTTTGCCGGTCAGATAAGAAAGAAGGCTTGGAGAGGATATACCGGGAAACCGATCAAAAATATCATTAATATTGGCATCGGTGGCTCAGATTTGGGTCCTTATATGGCATACGAGGCTCTCAAGTTTTATTCCCTTCGCGAGCTATGTTTTCGCTTTGTCTCAAATGTAGATGGAACAGCCTTCACTGAAGCTGTCTGCGACCTTGCCCCTGAAGAGACGCTCTTTATTGTCTCATCCAAATCTTTTACCACTTTGGAAACAATGACCAATGCTCAGACTGCCCGCGCTTGGCTGGTGGAGAAACTGGGCAGTGAACAAGCGGTGAGGCAGCACTTTGTGGCGGTATCCACCAATGAAAAAGAGGTAACCAGGTTTGGCATTGATCCAGCAAATATGTTTGAGTTTTGGGATTGGGTTGGGGGACGGTATTCCATGGATTCGGCAATTGGGCTGTCTTTGATGATTGCGATTGGAGAGGAGCATTTTCGCCAAATGCTTAGCGGTTTTCACGAGATGGATGAACATTTCCGAAAAGCTCCTTTAGAACAGAACTTGCCGGTGTTGCTGGGTTTGTTAGCCTTTTGGTACAATAATTTTTTTGGATGCCAAACCAGCGCGGTGATACCCTATGATTTCTATTTGCATCGCTTTCCTGCTTTTCTGCAGCAATTGACTATGGAGAGTAATGGTAAACGGGTTACCCTGGCTGGCGAAGCGGTAGATTATCAGACTGGACCAGTTTACTGGGGAGAACCAGGCACCAATGGGCAGCATTCTTTCTTTCAATTGTTGCATCAAGGGACAAAGCTGGTTCCCTGTGATTTTATTGCTTTCCGCAAACCATTAAATCCAATTGGCAATCATCATGATTTGCTCATTGCCAATGTCATTGCCCAGGGTGAAGCCCTTGCCTTTGGAAAAACTGAAGAAGAGTTAAAAGCCGAAGGAGTGCCAGATTGGCTCATTCCCCATCGCACTTTTCCAGGTAATCGTCCTTCGACAATGATCTTTGCAGATCAACTCACACCACGAACGTTAGGAAAGCTGGTGGCGCTTTATGAACACAGTGTTTTCACCCAAGGAGTTCTTTGGGGAATCAATTCTTTTGATCAATGGGGGGTAGAATTAGGGAAAGCCCTTGCTCAACGGATCGTAACCGAGTTAAGCGAAAATGAGGATTTATCTCATGATTCTTCTACCAATGCCCTGATCCGTTATTACCGGGATGTTCATCCAAGTTGAGAATGGACAGGTATATCTGAATTTATCCAGTAATATAAATCACGAGAGTTTACAGATCGGCAGGATACTATGATGGCAAAAAAAACCTCCCCCTCTAAACTAGCCTTGAGTTTGGCAAGTTGGCGAAACCAACAGCGCATCGAAACCATCGCGAATCAAGTTCGCAGCCACTCAGCCAGGTTAGATAATCCACCCAAAATAATCGTGTTCAATGCTTCTTCACGCTTGAGCGGTTTAAGTCAGAATGCTGCTTTTACGTTGATAACGGGCTGGGCATTGCGGTTGGCTGGTGCCCAGGTGGTTTATTTTGCCTGCCAATCTGGGATGAGCCACTGCGTCTTAGGCACCAATCGTGAGGACTACACTCGCCATCCCCCTTGCGAGGAATGCATTGTTCAAACAAAGCGTTTAGCGAGGGCATTTGACCCTCACTGGTTTCGTTTTCAACCCGATCTGGGTTTCGAAAAAGAACTGGCGGATCTCACTGTCTCGGAGCTTGAAGAAGTAGAATATTTAAAGCCCGACCTTGGATGGGTCGAAGCGATCCCCATTGGAAAACTGGTGCTGCCAGCGCTCCGTTGGGCGTTGCGCCGTTATCATTTACCCGACGATGATCCTACCCGTTATTTATTCCGCCAATATATCTTATCTGCCCAGAATATCGCTGTACAATTCTCGGAATTGTTAGAGCAGGAAAAAGCCCAGGTTTGTTTGATATTTAATGGGATTATGTATCCTGAAGCAACAGCTCGCTGGGTGGCATTGCAAAAAGGAGTGCGGGTGGTTACCCAGGAAGTGGGTTTTCAACCCTTCTCAGCCTTTTTTACGGATGGAGAAGCCACAGCTTACCCCATTCGTATTCCGCGGGAATTTGAACTCGATCAGCGCCAAGAAGCCCGGCTGGATGCTTATTTGGAAAAACGTTTTCAGGGGAAATTTACCATGGCGGGGATTCAATTCTGGAAGGAAATTCAAGGTCTAAGCGAGGAGTTTAATCAGCGGGCTGCTTCATTCAAGCAAATTGTGCCAATCTTTACCAATGTGATTTATGATACCAGCCAGGTACATGCCAATGTCCTTTTTCGGCACATGTTTCATTGGCTCGACCATGTGTTGGAAATTATCCGCTCTCACCCGGAGACATTGTTCGTCATTCGCGCGCACCCGGATGAAATGCGCCCGGGCACAGCCAAACAATCCCACGAAAGTGTCCGTGATTGGGTGATCGCTAATGGGGTGAATAAACTTTCCAATGTAGTCTTTATCGATTCACAGGAATATGTCAGCTCCTATGAGTTGATCAAGCGCTCGAAATTCCTGATGGTCTATAACTCTTCGATCGGTTTGGAAGCTGCTTTGCTCTCGGTGCTGGTGTTGTGTGGGGGAAAAGCGCGTTATACCCAATATCCCACTGGGTTACTTCCTAAATCATTGAATGATTTCGACGAACTGGCTGAGGCACTTTTGACCATCGAAGAATTTGAGTTTCCAAAGGCGTTTCTTCGTAACGCTCGCCGATATCTTTATTATCAGCTTTATCGCGTCTCGTTGCCTTTTGACCAATATCTTGAGGTCGGACCAAAGGCAGGGTTTGTCCAATTAAGAGGCTTTAATTGGAAAGCACTAATTCCCAAAAATACCTTGACGATGCAAACCGTGATTAATGGCATTTTGCTTGGAGAGGAATTCCAGATACCCGAAGAACAGGAATGGAATGTTTATGGATCGGATTGAAATTTTATCAGTGGAATTGTTGGCTGCCCACCGCCAACTAGTTGAAGAATTAAAAACCGTCGCCAAGGAGCTAGGGCTAGAATTTGGCTGGCATTATTTATTAGACTTGACCTGGATCATCTCATTATTGGGAGATCTGAAAGGGAAAAAGATCCTGGATGCCGGTGCGGGTACCGGGATTTTGCAGTGGTACCTGGCAGCCCAAGATGTCACGGTATACAGTATAGACCGCGGCAGCCGGGCTGATTTGCCTTGGCGTTTTCGACATTGGACGAAGATACGCGGTTTACGCCCACAGGACTTGAATCCTCCGATAACTTCTCTACTCAATACCCTTCTGGGTAAAGGTGCTCTGAGAAAGCGTTTGGGAGAGGGCCGATCCATGGTAAGAGGCAATTTCGCAAAAAACTCCCTCTCCAACAGGGGTGAGGGCATGGTCTGGATTTACAACCAGGATTTAAGCCAGCTGGTGGACATTCCCGATGATTCGATGGACGCAGTGGTAGCGCTTTCCGCTTTGGAGCATAATCCTCCGTCTGAATTACCCAAAGTGGTGAGTGAATTGATGCGTGTTCTCAAACCGGGCGGGATGCTTTTAGCAACCCTAGGTGCTGCCCGGAATCAGGATTGGTTTCACGAACCTTCGCAGGGCTGGTGTTATAGCGAGAAGACCCTGCGTCAGGCATTTAATTTGACCGAAGGCTCACCATCCAACTATGAGAATTACGATGAGCTGTTCGAAAACCTCAGGAATTGCGCCGAACTACGCGAAAACTTGGCTCGATTTTACTTTCGTTCTGGTGATAACGGTATGCCCTGGGGATTTTGGAATCCCCAATATCAAAGCGTGGGGGTGTTGAAGATGAAGGGCGGAGATTCGTAAATTATGTAGACAGGAATAAGTTTACATCTAGCAAAAATGGGTTGGATGTGAAGAAAGAACCAATCAGATAGAAAATAATTCCTCATAAATAATTTGATCATGGAACTTTTTCCTTCATCTTTTCCTTATTATTTGATTGTTTTCTTTTACAATAAAGGAGGAAAAAATGAGCAGAGCTAAGCGATGTATTCGCCGGGGGGCAATTCTTTTTTTAATAGCATTGTTACCAGTCTTAATTTTTATGGCGTTCCGAACCCCCACCGTTCGTGCTGGAGGGGGTGTGATCTATACCAAATCGGATGGCAGCAGTTCCTCCTCATGTGGCGATACTTGGGAGAATGCTTGTACGCTGCAAACTGCGCTCAGCAAAGCCATCAGCGGTAATGAGATTTGGGTCAAGGCAGGCGTGTATTACCCGGGCATAAACCGTGCTGATACCTTTACCCTGAAGAATGGCGTGGTTATTTTGGGAGGCTTTTCCGGGATGGAGAGCGACCGAAACCAGCGTGACTGGCAAAACAATAAGACCATCCTGAGCGGGGATATTGACCAAAATGACAGAAACTTGGATGGTAACTTCATCGCTGAAACCACAAATGATATTCAGGGTAACAATGCCTATCATGTGGTTACCGGCAGCGGAATGGGCAATAATGCTGTTTTAGACGGTTTCATCATTACTGCTGGACAGGCAAATGGGTCATCAACTTTTCAGGATAGGGGCGGCGGAATATTAAACAATTACGGCAGTCCAAAACTGGCAAACCTCATTTTCAGTGGCAACTTTGCCACAAGCTACGGCGGGGGGATATATGATAGCAACAGCTCTCCATTATTGAATCATGTCACGTTTATTGCTAACGACGCTGAAATCTTTGGCGGAGGGATGTTTAACATCAATAGCAGCAGTCCTACTCTGGAAAACAGTACATTCACAGACAATATTAGTGATGGTGGTGGAGGTTTATATAATTCCAATAATAGCAATCCATACTTGAAAAACGTAGTCTTTGATAGCAATATCGCTAGCATTAGTGGCGGCGGGATGTACAATACGAATTGTACCCCGATATTGAATTATGTAACGTTCAACAATAATTCCGCTCAAACAGA
>DHFN01000244.1 GCA_002402275.1 Anaerolineales bacterium UBA4823 | reverse complement strand
TAAATAGAATCCAATGAGTGAATGTTCCCCCTGGAGCATCCGGGTCTTCCATGATCAGGGCTAAATTCTTCGTAGATGGAGGTAAATCCTTCCAGGCAATCTGAGGAGATAAATCGAGCCCATCACAGGTGTACTTTTTCGGAATGATTTCATTCAATTTGAATGCGGTGCTAGATAATTGAATTGACACAAGCGCCTCCTTTTCTTGCATTAAATTACTTGAAGTCGGTGTACATCCCTCGCTAACGATCAACCCTAAAATAACAATGGAAAATACAATTGCAAGCATTGTATGAATAAATTTTTTCATACCTGAGGAATGTCCAATAATTAAACACCAATTAAAACCGCTCGGGCTGGTGCACCATCACTCCCTTGTAATTTTAAAGGTAGACAAAAAAGCATATACCTTCCCTGTTCAACATCATACAGATTAAGCCCTTCAATAATTATCACACCAGCTTTCAACAAGGTTTCATGGGTAGGGCGACCTTGGTGATATGGTGCAATCGAAAGGTAATCTATTCCAATTAGTTTAACCCCGCGTTGGACAAGATACTCAGCAGCATCGGAGGTTATGGCAGCAAAGTCTGTGTAGAACTCGGGGGTTTTCTTTGCCCATAATTCACTATTGTCTGTTTTGATCAAAATTCTTCGCGTGCGCGGTGGAATTTCCGAATTTTGTAATAGATTAGCGGTGATCAGTTTGACCCCCGGCAGATACAATACATACACCCGACCGGTTAATAATTTCAAAGATAGCTGGTCTACCCCCTTCCCCTCAGCTAGAAAATGATATGGAGCATCAACATGGGTACCAGTATGGACACTCATTTCAATTCGAGAGGTGTTGTTATCATCTCCGTTTTCGATTTTATTCACTCGCTCGCGAACAAAAGCTGGATCTCCAGGCCAAACTGGAATGTCCTGCGAGAGAGTTACTGAAATATCATAAATTTTCATCCAAACCTCCTTCGAACATGATTCTAGTATAGTCGAGAGAGATAGATAATGCAAATTATTTTAGGGATTTTTTTAAATCTAGGTTGGGTATTCCCATTCCGAATTAATCATTTCTCAGTTTGGGAAGACAAGTTCTCTGAGAGAATATTTTTTAACGGCTTTCTGGTTAAGCGTTATTCCCAATCCAATCCCCTTCTGAACATCAATCGTACTGTCGGAGTTAAGTATAAAACGCTCATTGGTTATATCTTCATCATAATACCGATCTGTTGCAGAGATATCTCCTGGCAGGGTAAAGCCAGGTAAACTAGCCAAAGCAAGATTAGATACCCGACCCACACCGGTTTCCAGCATCCCTCCACACCAGACCGGAATGGATTGCCCTAAACATAAATCATGGATTTTTTTTGCTTCGGTAAGCCCCCCGACTCGTCCTGCCTTAATATTAATCACCCGGCAAGATTGCATTTCCAACGCTTGGCGGGCATGCTGCACGGATAAAATACTCTCATCCAGACAAATCGGTGTATGAAAAAGTTTTTGGATTTTATGGTGATCCCACAAATCCTCTTCATCTAGGGGTTGCTCAATCAATAATAAGTTCAATTCATCCAAAGGAAGTAATCTCTCTGTATCAGCGAGAGTATATGCTGAATTGGCATCGACTTGTAAGCGGATTTTTGGAAATGTAAAACGCACAGCCTTCACATCCTCAATATCGCGGGCTGGTTTTATTTTGAGTTTTATTCTCTGGTAGCCATCTTCTAGAAATTTTGAGACCGTTTCGACTAACTCCGGGGTAGTATTTTGGATTCCAACCGAAACCCCTACATCCACCCGGTCTTTTACACCTCCTAACAACTCCTTCAATGGCATTTGCATTTGCTTTCCATATAAATCCCATAGAGCCATTTCTAAAGCTGCTTTTGCCATACGATGCCCACGAATTGATGCCAGCTGTTTTTGAAGGTCTTGCGGCATGTTAAAATCCACCCCCAATACAATCGGAAGGATAAATTGTTCCAAGATAACCCAGGAAGTTCCTACCGTTTCGCTTGAATAACCCGGATCCCAATCTGCTGCACACTCTCCAATTCCTTCTAACCCATCATCATAGACCCGTAGCAATAAACAATCGCGATTTATACTGCGACCGAACGAAGTTTCAAACGCGGATTTCAACGGCATCCGCAGATGATCCATCACAATTTTTTCGATTCTCATAATGTTGCCTCTCCATGACTTAGCACATAAAAGCTACGTGCGTTTTTACCTTTAAGGAAAACAAAATCAGTCACAAAATAACCCAAACGGAACAATCGGGTAAAGATATCTCGAGTATGAAATCGCCATTCAATAGCCAAATGAAGGTCCTTTGATTTAATTTCTAAATAATCCGCTGGTATTTCTACTAATAACAACGCTGGATATTGCTGAACAGCTTCATCGGGAATATCAATCTCAAATGGATATTGAACTTTAATCGGATACACCAATCCATCAGTGTCTAAGCCACTGGGATTGATTATTTCTGCTCCAGCAGCCAGGTAATGGGCTAGGTCTAAAGGCTGGCGAGCCTGTCGGCTCAAGTGCCGGCTAACCCGTTTGGTATTAATCCACCAATCCACTTCAAACCGATCCGTAGGAAGACTGACATTCATCTCATCTCTAAGTTCATTGTAATAATTTATATAATAGGTATTACAGACCGCACCTGATTTTGATATATTTAACTGAGCGTTGCGGCTTAATAGCGGATCATAAGTCCAGGTAATGCGGTCTACTCCTTGTTTCCTCACCATTTGCCACTGAGCTCTTTTTAATTGAAAACCCAATCCTTCATTCCGATGGGCTGGATGGACTCCAAGCAAATGAGAATAATGCACTAATTGAATTCCGGTTGGGGATTCCAAAAAGCCAGGCATTCCAAACACAAATCCCGCTAACTTATCCTCTCCTGTGAATGCACCTATACAAATTCCCCCATGTCGTACGCTGGATATGAGCAAATGGCTAGGGATTACTTCGGTCTCATTTCCTGCCCAAACGAGTCTTTGTAAATTTTCTACTTCGATAAATTCCTCAGCAGTTTCTATAAAACGTAATTTATATGTGGATTCACTCATGATTTCCTTTTCTGGATAAAAGTTTCTCGAAATAATTTGCGCCATGGGATATTTTCCAAATATTGAAGCTGTTGGGAAAATCGGCTTGGAAGGAGATTAAACACCCGGGGCAGAGTATCAATCGCACAAGTATGATTGGTCGCCAAATAATCCAACCAGAAAACCGAAACCGGGGTTCTAGGTAAGGTCGTTTCAAGGAAGACCGTCAAACCGCGTAATACCGGAGGATCTACTTTAAACAACCTTTTTCGAATGTGAAGTACCTCCATAATGGTTTGAACAATTTGATCAAAAGGCAAGATCTCAGGACCACCAACTTCGTAAATTTGATTTATCGTAGCAGGATCATCTAAAGACCAAGTCATAATCCTGGTCAAATCTTCAACCCATAAGGGTTGTAAGACGGTTTTCCCATCTCCTGGCATTAGAAAAACGAACGGTACCCCAGCTAATAAAAAAGCAAGACCTCTGGTAAAATGATCCCCTTCACCAAATAAAATCCCAGAACGAAAAATCGTATAATCTACACCGCTTTCCCGGATTGCTTCTTCTCCGAATGCCTTTGCTTTGCTGATTGGATAAGCAGAATACCTTTCGGCTCCTAAGTGACTAATGAAAAATAACCGCTTAACCTTCAGTTCTTTGGCTAATTCAGCGACTATACGTGTCCCTTTGATGTCCACATTCATTAAATCAGCATAAGCTCCTAGCCGCTCAACACTTGCGAGATGATAAACAACATCAACACCATTCATTGCTGACCGCAACCCTCGGCGGTCACTGATGCTGCTTACCGCAATTTCCACTGGTACACCCTTGGGAACATTTGGAGAAGTTTGAGACGGACGAACCAGTAAACGGACCTCATGACCCGAATCAACCAAACGACGCACCAGGGATTTTCCGACAAAGCCGGTACCTCCCGTGACAAATATTTTCATTATCTTCCGATCTACTCGGAATTCTACCGCGTTTTATTGTTCTCTTGGATAATCCCCGCTAGAGCATGAATTGCTAACCAGTACGATCTCCAACCAAACCCAACAATTTTTCCCCTGCACACAGCGGAGATTGTCGAACGATGACGAAAATCTTCTCGTGCGTACACATTCGAAAGATGTACCTCAATGACTGGAATCTGAATGGCAGTGATGGTATCCCGTAGAGCTATGGAAGTATGAGTATATCCTCCAGGATTAAAAATAACCCCTTGTGCCCATTGGGCTGATTCCTGCAACAGGTCAATTAAGACTCCTTCAGAATTCGATTGGCTGGTTCTTACTTCCAACTCTAACTTCTTACCTTCTTCGATTAACATCTGATCGATCTCCGCCAGGGTTTTATTCCCGTACCAATCAGGTTCGCGTTTACCAAGCAAGTTCAAATTTGGGCCATGTAATACAAATATTGAGGTCATTTTATTTCCCTTTATTCCTGACATTCTTTAAGAACAGAGGAGAGAAGTTGGGTATCTTCAATTATAAAACCAGATTTTACTTCCCCTATTTTGATCGGCAATGAAAAACGGATAGACCCCTCACTCTTTTTTTTGTCCGATCGCATCGCTGCAATCACATCCTCTGCAAGAAAGGACGCGGGGATTTTGTTAGGTAAGCCTAATTGATTTAGAACCCTTTTAATGGTTTCTGACAAACCGCTATGAGCCAGGTTTAGCTCCTCTGCCAAGCGTGTTTCAGCTACCATGCCCATTGCCACACACAATCCATGAGGCAGTGAATACTTTGAAAGACATTCAATGGCATGTCCAACAGTATGTCCATAATTCAGAATTGCTCGATTTCTCTTCTCATAAGGATCGTCTTGAATGATCTTAATTTTCACCGCCATGGAACGCTGGATAATTTGACCAAGATTCGACAACACATTCTCCCATCCAGTAGCACACAAATCAAATAAATCCACATCTCCAATAACAGCACTTTTTACCACTTCGGCTAATCCAGAACGCATTTCCGGTTCTGGCAAAGTGCTAAGAACTTGCGGATCTGCTAAAACATAACGAGGAGCGTAAAACGCACCTACTAGATTTTTCCCATTTGGTAGGTCGACTCCAGTTTTGCCACCTAGGCTTGCATCTACCATAGCTAATAAAGATGTAGGAATGACAATCCAAGGGATGCCGCGCATAAAAGTAGCGCTGACAAAACCACCGATATCACTTACCACCCCACCCCCCAGAGCAATAAGGATACTGGAACGGTCTAAACCTTGCTCAACCATATTTCCCCAAAGTGCTTGTAATGTCCCGATAGTCTTGGTTTGTTCGCCAGGCGGTAAAATCATTTGGGAAATTTTAAATCCAGACTGAGCCAAGTTGCTGATAAGTGTTTGAAGATAATACTGAGCAACATTTTCATCGGTCAACACATAGAGATGTCCGCGAAATCCTTTTTGGAGAAGAATTTCACCAATCCGAGCTAACCCGTTTTCTTCCACTCGCACTTCATAAGGTAAATCCATCCCTTTTACCAAAAATATCCCCGCCTTTTTTTGAATTTCCCAACTGATTTGAGCAATGGTCTGGTGATCAGTTGTGATTTGATTGTAAAAAGAGTGATAATGCTCACCTCGTTTATCAAGTAAATTTTCTAATTTTTTTAATTGATCTTCAGCCAACAAGGGACGTTGAGTATCATCATCATTTAAGCGTTTCAATAATGTAGTAATTTCTGCCTGCAAGCAAAATACCAGACCGGTCTTTTCAGCGGTTGAACGATTTTGAGGATCTAACAATGCCCCCCCACCAAGTGCAATCACTTGATCATGATAACTGGCGACTTTTTCTAGAGCAGCTGTTTCATAATGCCTAAACCCTAATTCTCCCTCCCGTTCGAAGATCTGGGGAATAGATCTTTCCGCCATTGCTTCGATCAGGGTATCTAAGTCTACAAATCCGAATCCGGTATGTTGTGCCAGGTACCGTCCGACTGTTGTCTTTCCAGATCCAGGGGGGCCATAAAGATAAAGGTTCATTCCTTCCAAAAAATATGCTCCTTTCCGTCTAAATTTAGATCACTTAATTGAGATTGTGATGTTGTTTGATAATGGTTTTTCATTTCAGCAATTGAATCACCCCCAAGTTTTTCAACCAATGCATCAGCAATAACAAAAGCAGCCATGCTTTCGACAATTGGGACTGCTCGGGGAACCGGGCAATAATCCGAGCGCTCATAACGTGTCTTGGCGCTCTCCTGATGGAATAAATCCACCGAAGCCTGAGGAGTTAAAGTGGTTGCAATCGGTTTCATCGCTGCCCGGATGAGAATCGTATCCCCTGTGCTGATTCCCCCTTCAATTCCGCCACTCCGCAACGTGTGCCGAACTAGTTTTTCCCCTTCAAGATAGATCGCATCCTGAGCTTGGGTACCAGATAAGTGTGCATTTCTAAAGGCATCCCCAATTTCAACCCCTTTCATTGCTTGAATGCTCAAAATAGCCGCTCCTAATCGGGCATCTAACCGACGATCCCATTGGACATGAGAACCAAGCCCAGGCGGAGGATTAAACACTAGCACATCAATGATCCCTCCTAAGGTATCTTTTTCCTCCATAATACCGCTGATTCGGGCTTCCATCTTTTTTGAGCTTGATTCATCCGGGCAACGAACTGAGGATTGTTCAGCAAGCTGATACCGTGTTTCAATGGGAATATCCTCTATGTTTGCTTCGATTTCTCCTATGGAACGCACATACCCTTCCACTCGAACATTAAATTCACTTAGTAAGAGCTTGCAGATCGCTCCTACAGCCACCCGTGCGGCAGTTTCGCGGGCGGAAGCCCTTTCTAAAGCGGGACGTAAATCGGAGTATCCATACTTTAATGTAGCGGACAGATCAGCATGTCCAGGTCTTGGGATGGTCAATGCGGGTATGGGTTTGTTATACCATTTATCATGGTCTCTATTTTCAATCAACATTGCTAATGGAGAGCCAATGGTCTTCCCTTCCATTACCCCACTCAATATTCTTACTTGATCCCGTTCTATTTTCATTCGAGCACCTGCGCCACTTCCGCTTTGACGGCGTTCCAGCTCATGATTAATTACGGGTAAAACGATGTTCAATCCGGCAGGTAACCCTTCAAGAATGGCTGCCAAAGCCGGACCGTGCGATTCACCGGCAGTTAGGAAACGAAGACTCATTGCCTCACCATCCAATCTGTAATCCTTTGTAAAGCTTCTCGAATAATCCCTTCTTCAGCACAAACACAAATGCGGACATAACCTT
>DHFN01000188.1:8520-11859 GCA_002402275.1 Anaerolineales bacterium UBA4823 | reverse complement strand
AGAAATGCTTGGTCATGGCATCATTCACTGCTATCACTGGAAACGCCAAAGCCCCATCGGCTGCCATCGCCCGCAATCGGATCACACCAGTGGTTGTCTCTTCCGTGCCTCCTAACATACCTGCCAGCAGCTCACGGTGGGATTTATGCATTGTACTGACCAAATCCGCCCCGTCATCCATGGTAATTTGGGGTTTGTGATCAAGCGCAGCCTCGATATGCTGGTAATAAGTAGCGTGGTCTTCCCCTTTAATGGCAAATACCGGAATCTCGTCATAACTGACCAGGGCAGCAGCGACATCATCTTGGGTGGAAAGTGGATTAGAAGCAGTTACTACGACATCTGCTCCTCCGGCATGCAAGGTTTCAATTAAATTTGCCGTCTCGGTGGTGACATGTAGGCAAGCTGAGATGCGCAATCCTTGCAAAGGTTTTTCTGATGAAAAGCGCTCCCGAATCATGCGTAGAACCGGCATCTCGCGGGCTGCCCACTCGATTCTTAATCGTCCTCCCTGAGCTAGTTGAAGGTCTTTAACATCGTAAGATTCCATGACTATCTACTCCTAATAAAAATTTACAAAGCGATCATTGAGTATGGCTAATCGAGTAGGGATACTCTTCTTCGACCACTCTGCAGAACCATTCCCACCTAATATTAAACCACAAAGTATCTGAAGGTAAAAATGGATTTAAGGGATTGTTTCTTACTGTGAAGGTAAATATTTAAAAAATCAATATAAGCTCCTATAACTACCCGTCAGACAAAGCCCGCTTGAGTGTATCCAAAAACTCGTACTTTTCGTAGCGAGTGAAGCGATACATCTATAAATTGCCATGAAAAGATCCCTTGTTTTATTCGAGGTAATAACCTTTTATTGGCGTAACCTCGGTTGTCTGTATCTTTAGGATGGACGACTCTTATCTTTGTGAATATTTCCAAAACAGGAACATCCCCTCTGTTTAATATCTCGCCAGTTGGCAAAAACGGGTCGTCCCTCTTACGGTCTTAGAGTGATTAAGTTGGCTGGCTGTTATTTGGATTATGAGATTGTCTATAAAGACATAAATTCCTTCTAGAGCGAAGCGAGATTTTTAACCCCAATGAAAACCCCTCGCTTCGCTCGGGGTACAACCTTCTTTTGGGACAGTCTCAATTTAAAAATTCCTTCTTTAGGAGCAGGTTTGTTTCTACTGGGTAGGGGTTTTAGGTATTCCCAAGTAAAATTGGTCGTCAGATGTATTAATCCAACCTATTCAGTTTCCAGACTTTAAGCCTTATCCCTACCCAATAACACATCCAGCTTGCCTTGGTCATCAAAGTGCTGGCGAAATCGCTGGATAAATTCCGCTGGAGTAAATTGATGAGATTGAGTGCCATGCTGTTCCAAGCAATAAGTTGCAGCCAAGGTGCCTACTTTGGCACAGGTCTCCCAATCTAAACCGCGAGCATACGCTGCTAGAAATCCTCCTCGAAAGGCATCCCCCACTCCAGTTGGCTCAGCAGCTTTTTCGGGAGGAATAGCGGGGATATGGATTAGAGCCGTATCGGTATAAAGTTCAGCACCATTTTCTCCACAAGTAACCACCATCAATTTTACATGCTGGAGGATATCTTTCGTCGAGTAACCTGTCATTTTCTGAATCAAGGCAAATTCATATTCATTGACAAAGAGAGCATAGGCGTGATTAATACCCTCTAGCAACTCATTAGCGGTTAAACGGACAATTTGCTGGCTTGGATCATAGAGATAGGATAAATTTAGTTCATGACATTCGCGCACATACTGTTTCATTGCTTCCGGATCATTGGGAGAGATAACCACTAAATCAGGGCGTTCATCGGATGCTTCTTGCAAGTGTAATTGAGAGGCAAAAGCCATTGCACCAGTATAAAAAGAGGCAATTTGCGCATTGGATTGATCAGTATTCGCAAAGAACGAGGCAGTATACACTCCTGGAATAACCTTTGCCCCATGGGTATTCACCCCATGGCTTTCTAACCAAACCCGGTAATCTTCAAAATCCTCACCCACAGCAGCTAATAAACGGGGATGCTCACCAAAAAGTGCCAGAGTGTAAGCAATGTTGGGAGCAATTCCCCCGCGCCGTTTCTCCATACTATCCACCAAGAAAGATAAACTAATTTTTTCAATATGTTCCGGAAGGATATGATCTTTAAATAAACCAGGAAAATTCATTAAATAATCATACGCGACTGAACCTGTAATGACAATATTCACCTTGCTAACCTCCATAACTGATCGCCTTGAATCACTTTAGGTAAATTAATTTCAAATGGTGGATAGACCACACCATTCTCGGTCACGATTCCCGTCAGCAAACGGGCTGGTGTTACATCAAAAGCTGGATTCCGGGCAGTGGCGCCGATTGGAGAAACCATTTGACCTTGAAATTGAATTCCCAACACCTCCTCAGGCGCACGCTCCTCGATCGGGATCAAACCGCCATGGGTGAGTGTCATATCAATGGTCGAGGTGGGCAACACGGTATAGACAGGGGTATCATTATCATGGGCTGCCAACGCCAACATGTATGAACCAATTTTATTCGCCACATCCCCATTGGCTGCCATGCGATCGGCGCCAAATAACACTTTTTGAGCTTGACCAGTTTGGAGGAAATATCCAGCGGCATTATCACTGATGATATCAAAGGGGATACCATATTGCTGTAATTCCCAAGCTGTCAAACGAGAACCCTGCAAGCGTGGGCGAGTTTCATCTACAAGCACATGGATATGTTTACCGCTTTCATGGGCAAAACGAATGACACCCAATGCAGTCCCCCAATCTACCGTGGCGAGTGCACCAGTATTGCAATGATGAATAACGGTATCCCCTTCATTAATCAGCTTGGCGCCATGTTGTGCCATGCGCTGGTTGATTGCCACATCCTCATCTGCCATTTGTTGGGCTTTCTTCAACGTCAATTTTTTTAATTCAGAGACAGGAGCAGCAGAATGTTTCACGGTGTTTAAGACTGATTGGACCGCCCATTTCAAATTGATCGCTGTCGGGCGGGCTGCTTGGAGAATCTCCGCTGCTTCTTGTAAATCATGAATAAAATCCTCTTTATTTAAAGCTTGGGAATTTTGGGCAGCTAAAGCAACCCCAAATGCAGCTGCAACCCCAATCGCGGGAGCACCCCTAACCACCATTTCCTGAATGGCAAAGGCAACTTCTTGGGGAGTATCATAATGAACAAACCGCAATTCCGCTGGCAATAAACGCTGATCGATCATTTTAAGGTTATGGTTTGTTTCATCCCATTCAACAGATCTCATCGGCTTTTTCCTTAAACCTTAATGAACCCAAGATTA
>DHFN01000188.1:0-8513 GCA_002402275.1 Anaerolineales bacterium UBA4823 | reverse complement strand
TGAGGGTTAAATTGATTTCGGCAATGGGATTATATATCAATATTTCAGGAATAAATTATCGTTTCCCAATGTGAAACCGTCTGAATTAAACAAATCTAACTCTTGGTATTCACTGATGCGTGATCTCATTCCTAAATGGGATATGTTTTTGTCGTTAATAGAGTTGCTTATTCGTTCGTTCCAGCTCTTTTTTTCGGAAAAGTTAACCAGAATTAGGAGTTTTTTAGCATCAGTCAATACCATCCTCCTCTATCCAATAGCCATTATTGATCAAGTAATCGGAAAAGATATGGTTAAGGACCTTAATTTCTTCAGGAGTAAACTTTTCGCGATAGCGACCACTGACCCCCTTGCGAAAGTGAAGCCCTTTTTGATTTATCGTCGCTTGAGCAGGGCGGTAACGTTCAATTACAGCACGAATAAGATCAGCCTCTTGATTTACATCCAAAAATTTGCATAGCTTTTCAACTTGCTCATCATAAATGTTCACCAGATCTTCATAACGAATGCTTAAGACCTGGGGGAGAGCCAGCCAGGATGTGGAGATTTGGACATAATCTTTCATAAACGCCAGAGCATGGTCAAAATCCACCAATTCTGAAAAAGCGTTCGATCGTCCGTTATCACGAGCTTTTTGACCATTTTCAAATGCTGACAACATTGCGTCGCGTGGATCTCGATAGATATAAGCTGCCTGCAGCCACCCTAATTTCATTAACCATTGAGTTGGTGGAGAAGGCGCTGCATGAGCTTTGACAACATAAGTGTAGCCAAGCAAACCTGGCAGCATACTCATGAATAAACGCCTGGTTGATAATACCCCGATATTGCAATTTACTTCGCTCCAGATTCGATTCAAATGGAAATGTTGCCGGATCCAGTGGGAATCTGTTCCGCCATTTTCGACCACCAAGTCCTGCATCAGGTTATAAAACCAACCCGATCCGGCCCGCGGCATTCCAACAGATAAAATCATCATATAAATGCTTATTCTCCAGTAATTGATTAATGATTCCTAGAATGTATTGATCTCTAGAATAGATTACCGTGAGTGATTAAAACATCAAGAATGTTATCCATCCAACTACAAGTAACTCTTATTTTAACATAACCTTTCAAACCTTCTAAATTTTTAATAACCTGGCTTTTTTCATTCTCATAAATGATTATCATTGCGAATTTCTTCACAGCTGGAAAGGGGATATGACATGTAACATGTAGGAGCACGGCACGCCGTGCCTTCTGGGTCGGCATGCATCCGGTAGAGGCACGGTATGCATCCGGTAGAGGCACGGCATGCCGTGCCTTCAGCCGTGCCTTCATTAAATCATAAAAATTAGTTGAATAGCAAGCCAATATGGTATATACTCATAGAGAATCACATCATAATCATTAACAGGATTTGACAGACTATATAGTTGAGATCATAAATCTTAGTTCCATTTAATTTAGGAGAAACTATGCGCCGGTTTATTAATTTTTTTGTTGGGGCAACCATTGGTGGATTTTTAGGAGCACTTTTGGCACTCATGTTAGCACCTAGCTCGGGTGATGAAATTCGGTTAGAGATGCGCGAGAGGATTGCGAAATTGCAGAATGAGCTCCGCCAAGCAGCCGGAGAGCGCCGTGCAGAACTAGAAGAGCAGCTTGAAGCGCTACGCAACCCTAGCCAAGCCCTAGAATAATTTTCGATATTCTTATCCTGGCTGTGAAGCCAAAAATAATGAGGTTTCATAAGAAGATTATCACCCCGAGCGAAGCGAGAGATCTTTTCCTCAATACTTAGATATCGCTCTTCGCTCGATAGGGCATTTATGACTTTTTGGACAACCTCGATGGGATTGTATTATTTATGGAATAAAAGAGAATCGATAAGCTGCCGGTTGACGAGTATAGCGGGTCGTTCCAGTCACAACTAACACAACTTCCTGTAAATCACCGTTGAAATTGAGGGGTACTTCGACTGAATCATCGGCATTCAAACTCAAGTATTCTACCGAGGTTGGATTGCCATGGCGAATCAAAGCAAGGTGAAAGGTTTGGGGCAATGCGTTTTCTATCCGTACAAACCCAGCGCCATGCCAACCACCATCCCCATTCTCAAAATTGTCAAAATACCCAATCTCAGGCACTGCCACATCATCTAGCAAAAAACCTTCTCCGTTGACCGCTGCATCTGTCACATATTCAAACCGAATCTGGACTTTCTTGCCCTTATATTGAGACAAGTCAACTGACTCATTAATCCATTGCGCTTGATCCGCACTGCCACTCAAGCCATTGTAACCAAATCCGAAGTTATTACCGGTGATATTCCCAGCTGTTCCATGAGCTGGATGCAGCATTTCCCAATGATTCCCATCGCTGGATGCCAACAAATAAACAAAATCATAATCTTTTTCCAAATCGTACCAGGTCCAATATGTGAGGGTTAATGGTCCTTGAGATTGGGTAAAGTCAAATTCCCGAGTAAGCATCATATCCGATTCGTCCCCTTTATTTGACCAAACCGCCCAAGTACCCGAAAAAGGATCAACAGGCAATAAGCCTACTCGAACGGATCCTTCAAATTTCAAGGTTACATTCCCTTGACAACCAATCCGAATATAATCTGCCCCATATTGATGAACCGAGCGGGTTTGAGTATCAGAGTTACAGGAATTGATCGTTTCGGTATCCGATGTCTGGGGTGCATTGGGATAATTCGAATAAGTATAGCGCCCATCCCCTACTTTGGAATCATGCAGATAGTTCGCCAAAGTCCAATCTAGGAAAATATCGTCAGCAGTGATTGGGCGTCTCGTGGCTGAATCATTCAAACCTTTCTCTTGCATTAATGCATCAATGCTCGTTAAACCATTCTCCGGACGGCGGATAAGCGCCTTGGTGGTTTGCTCGCCAAAACGATCGAGAAAATAAGTTGTAAATAAAAACGAAGCTCCATAATGGGGCGGGGTTTGGTCTTGGTCGTTGGGCCAATCATTAAGCTGTAAATCGGGATCTTCAGCAAACAGATAGTCGTGACCACCGGTATCAAAATCATTGAGGAACATCGCCAAGTCTGAAAATCCCTCATTCATCCAAGTGTCCTCATTACGGTCGTTTGCCCAATGGATCATGTGCTGTAATTCATGCGCCAGCACACCATAAGTAAAGTTATCGCGTAAATCCACATTATCAGCGTTGAAAACAAATGTCTCATGCCAATTTGAGTATTGATGAGCTTGAGGAGGGTATTCATCCACAGAAGAGAAGTAGCCAGCGATACTACCTCCGGCATTACGGACATAAAGGATATAAATGTGGGGATCCCCATCCACACCAGGGGTCCATTCACTCCCAAAGAATTCGCGGTCGGTAGGATAAATTTTGGTTTCAAACGTATCGGCTAGTTCTTGTAAATCTTTTTCTTTGAAAGATATCTCATTTTCAATCCAAAAATAAGCATGATCGGTGATGTATTGAAGAGTTGTGTTGACTTTGAAATTTTCATTGGTATCCACGTTAGACACCCAAAAGGATTGTTGATCGCCAACTTGGTAAGCTTGGGATGGCGCTACCTGGGTTGGGGATATGTTCGATTTTCCTTGTAACCGTTCAGCTAGTTCAATGAGATCGCTATCAGGAAGGGTTGTATCCCTTAATGTCTTGAGAACCATTTCCGGCGAAGAAGATATGAGGATAACCGGCGTTGCCTGCTGGGGTATATTTGAAGTCGTGGTGGGGATTAATATATTCGGTGGGAGGGTTGTAATCTCTGAAGGTCGAATGACCCAAGGGCTTGGTGTGGCTATTCCGCTTGAGCTGATGGATGTTCCAGCCCCATTAACTCGATTTGCCCACCAGTAAACTAAACCACCACCAACAGAAACTAGGCAAACCAATCCAACACAAGCTAAAAATAAGACCCCAACTAGAATAAGAATTGTTCGATTTTTCATTAATTATTACCGTTCGTTTATGTATTCAAACACCTGATTTTATTGATATAGCAGCTTACGCACACGAAATTACACTTCTTGAAATGAACCTCAACAAATATATAAGAGATTATACCAATCAACGAAAGGTATTTATTATGGGAAAAATTCGAAATCTAACCCAATTCATTGGTTCATTTGTGATCGCATTTGAAGGTTGTACACATCAAAGTTAAATTCTATCCACAAATTAGGGTCACGAATAAACGAAACTAATTCATGATATCCAAAAAAACGATAATTTAGGTTTATTCTGCACGAGACCTTCGATAAGCCTGCCAGCTAGCAGATGTGATCAAACCAGTTAATACCCACATATTTGGCAAAGCAAAGGAATCAAAAGAGAACGCCCCCAAAACAAGTGCCACAATACCGAGCAAAGCTGCTCCGCCCCAAAAATTTTCTTCCTTATCCTTCGAGAACCACAAAAACAAACCACATCCTATTACTGCTGCCAGAAAAGCTAGAAAAGTAGCCAGCCCAACCAATCCCCCTTCCGCCAAGATGCGTAAATAGAGGTTTTTAGGTGTGATCAATCGGTTGCGCCCTTCTTCGGGTGAGATGATTCGCAATAATTCTGGTATGGATGCTAATGGTTGATCGGGCAACATTTTCTCGAAGAAAAACGCATAATTTCCCGGACCTACTCCGAGAATCGGATAATCTTGATATGTGTTGAACGCGGTCGTAACATAAGTAAAGCGTGCCCCAAAACCCAGGTATTGGAAATAATCTGCTAAGCTGGTTTCTTTTCCTTCCAACCAATATCCCCAAATTCGAGAAAAGAAAGCATTATGCCTGCCAATGATGTACCCCCCAGCAACAAAAGCCGCCAGGACAACGACAATCTCAGCTATTCTCCTGAAAAATAACCATCCCGAACGATGACCATTGGAAGGTTTAGCCGGTTTGCGAAATAATAAAACCGCTACCAAACCAATCGCAATCACGTTGATGTAAGCAGCTCTTGAAAAAGTAAAACCAATCATGATCAAAGCCCACAACAGGAAAAACCATTCCACAGTCACTTTCCGCCAACGCCAACGAAACAGAGATTGCCCGGTAGATACAGCTGCTACCAACCAAGGTAACACCAAAATGCTAATCTGTTCTCCAAACCAGTTAGGTTCATAAGTCATTCCTGAAATCCGCGTTGGAAATAATTTCCTTATGGAAAAAAAAAGTTGGATCTGATTCAATTTTGTAAAATATGCGGGTATAAAATGGAGGATATTCACAACTTGAAGTGAGCCCCAGACAAACGCCATAGCAAAACCAATCATCATCCAGCGTAAAGCAGAATAAAACCGATCCCGTTGATCACTAAGTATAACCACCGTGACATAAAAGGAAACTCCAATCGCCAGAGTGATTAAAGCCCGCAACAATCGATCGGTGACAGATATCCCTAAAACTGGTTCGATTCCCAACAATGTAGAGTAGGCAGCACTAATCAGAAGTGCAACCACAAATGGAAGGAGCGTTAATAGCGTTTTTGGAATCGAACGACGAAAAAGGGCTGGCAATACCCCGATGATGAGTAAGATTATTAATGGATAAAGAGAGAGAGGACGGACAAGAGTTCCACCTCCTAATCCAGCCGGGAAATAACGAAAGCTGGTAATTGGTAAACAAAGCCAGAAAGCTGCCCAGGCGATATTTTCAATCCAAGAAAATATGGTTTTCATAATAGTTAGTGTGAATTCCCGCGTTCGGTTAATGCTAGCCAGATCACACTGGCAACCAGCAGGGCAATAATTCCCCCAACTAAAGCAATAAGAGGAGATGACCGAATAGGTTGAGCTGGTTTAACTTCAGCATTTAACGAATCTAAATGAATGTAAGCGGACAGCCCCCATGAGGCATTCACCCACTCAGTCAATTTCTGGGAATTACGATTGATATTCTCATCTAAAATCGGAATTTGAGCTTGTAACAAGCCCAATTCACTCTCAATTACCCCTAACGCTTGTTCAATCCAGGGAATATATTGAGTGGCGAGTGCATCGGATGCAGGAAATTGATCCAATAATTCTTTTCCAGCGGAATTTTGCTCTGCCAATCGGGCAGCTAAATCATAAAAGCGCCAGCGTTCTTGAGGGTTGAGAGGAGATTCTCCGTGTTCGTGACTTGATTCGATCCATTGAGAAAAAACCTGTTGCATTTGGGTCAATGCTGCTTGACGAGCAAGCCCTTCCAATTTGGCCCGGCTTGCCATTTGAAGGTCAGCATTGATTCGCAGCCAATCAGATGATTTGGTCAGCGCGCCCCCCACTTTTTCCAGGATGACCGATTTCCAGGTTTCCACTAGCTGGCGGGCATAATTAGGCTTAGGAGCCTCTGCCACCAAATGCCAGACACCTGCGTTGCGCCAATAGACATGTACCATAGACCGGATATCGGCAATAGTTTTATCCTTCCAATAGCGATCGTTAATTAACAGCTGCTTTTGAGTTTCACCTAGTATGTCGTCCGAAAAGATCGCTACTTGGAGCTGTTCCATTTCCCAATTTTTATAATCATCCACATTACGAAAGATCGCATCGGATTGGTAGTAAACACCTAAATCCGCTTCAGCCCGATAAGTTGCAGGAATGATAAGAGAAATCAACCAACCCAGCCCAGCACCTAATCCAAATACCAAAAGGATCAATGGCCAACGGTGAAATAGTTTTAATAAATGATAACGGGCATCCCATTCCATATTCTTGTAAAATCCTTAATTCATGAGTGAATTTTCATTCTTTTTCGAGATGAAGAAAAACGTCCAAGTCCGATTAATTCCCCCAAAGAGCTCAAACCAAGTTTCACCAACATCATAAGATAGTAAATCCCATTAAACCAAAATGGGTAGTTTACCGCTAGATTTTTGCGATAATAGGTCCAATAAGAGCGGTGCCATTCCCACATGGAACGAAAGGGGTGGACATGCGAACCACCTAATCCTCCAAAATGAATGATTTGGGCTGTTGGAACGTAATATACCAGCCAACCTGCTTGGCGAGCTCGAAAGCAATAATCAGCGTCTTCTTGAAAAGCAAAAAATTGTTCATCTAGATAGCCAATTTGCCCCACCACTTCACGGCGGACGAGCATACATGAACCGGAAACACCCGCCACTGGATGAGTTTCGTTTTCGTCCAGAAAGCCCATTGTATATTGTGCCAGCTGCGGATTGTTCGGAAAAAGCCGTGCTAAGCCACTGAACTGAGCAATTACTGCTAGAGGGGTCGATTCACCTCGCCGGCAAGATTTTTGCATAGTGCCATCAGGGTTAAGCACCTTGGGTCCACAAATCCCTACCTTGAGGTGTTGTTCCATGAAAGACACCAGGGCATCAAATGTATTTTCCTGGACAATGGTGTCTGGATTGAGCTGCACCAAATAGCGTCCTTGGGCTAGTTTTAATGCCTGGTTCATGGAAGCCGCGTAACCACGGTTGGCAGTATTTTTTATAAAAGTGACTTCCGGGAATTCGTGTTCAATAAATTCGACTGTTCCATCGGTGGAAGCATTATCCACAACGATAACTTCAAAGGGAAGGTGTGGAGGGAATTGTCTCAAAGATGCCAGGCAACCGCGCAAATAGACTTCAGCCTGGTATGTAACAATACAGAAAGATAGATCCGGAGATGTTGACATTAATATTTCTTGATCGAACATTGCTCATGCGGCAATGTCAACCATTCTTGTATTATAAACAATTAAAAAGGGGTTTTAATACCCTCTCTTAATTGGTTTTTAGAGTCGATGAATTTATAATTATTCATCACAAAAGAATTTATCTATTAACATATTCCTTAAAATTAAATGTGTGATAATCTAATTGTAAATAATATTCATTTTAAAATTTTTTATCACCAAAATACTCAATGATTTTTTCTAACCTTTCTGCTGGATCTTGTTCCCATTTTCTACGGAAAGTTGGGATACGCCAGGCCCGGGAAAGGTTTGGGTGATAGTATGGGTCGCCTTGATCTACTTTTTGCAGAAAATACTCTGCTTTAGCGCTAATATCGTGCGTAGGGATGTAATCACCACGCGATTTTCCTTCATAATGAATTAAACAGGCATCAGGTGTATAAACGATCCGATAATCCGCGTCGTTAAGGCGGAGACAATAATCTATATCACCAAAAGCAATTTGAAATTGTTCATCAAATCCGCCTACTTTCCAAAAGACATTTTTCGGTGTAAGCATACAGGCCGCGGTAACCGCCGAGACATTCCTCATCCAATCTACATGTCCATATGGAGTGAATGGATCATCATAGACACCCTGAAAAACATGGGAGGCATGGCCTTCTAATCCTATAACCACTCCAGCATGTTGTATCCTTCCATCAGGGTAAAGTAGTTTTGCCCCAACAGCACCAACGCCAGGCAAAGTAGCTACATCTACCATGTTCTTTAGCCATTCTGAATCAAACACTTCAGTATCATTATTTAAAAGTAATAAATAATCACCTTTAGCTTCTTTTGCCCCCTGATTACAGGCTCGTGAAAAATTAAACGGATGTTTACCCTGAACAA
>DHFN01000157.1:920-23049 GCA_002402275.1 Anaerolineales bacterium UBA4823 | reverse complement strand
CGCGGGTTAATTCCTGGAGGGGGTTTTCGAAGGCAGCCAGCCCAATTTTTGCGACGGTTTCGCCATTGACAAAAATGCTTCCATCAGAGCTGACCGAAATATCACCATCTGGCAAATTGATTGGTTGGCCCCCATCATCCAAGACCTGATAACCATCTATTGTTACCAGATTATTATCCAAATCGCGGGTAAATCGTCCATCACGGGTATATCGCTCACCATCAGGAGTTTGAACACGGAAAAACCCGCCACCTTCAACTGCAAAATCTAGACTTTCACCAGTGTGACGTAAGCCCCCTTGCTCGAAATCGGTGATATCGGGCGCGGTCTCTACCCCCAAACCCAGGTTTCCAATCCATCCTAATGAGGAATCGGATAAATCTGTATCAGTCGGATAGATCACCTGGCTTTGTTTGAAATCGTCGAGAGAGGTTAAAACCTGTTTGAAACCAGGGGTATCCACATTGGAAACATTATGTGCCAGCAATCCTTGACGATAAAGATTTGCGAGCATAGCTGAAGCTGCTGAATATAGACCTTTGATCATTGATAGTTCTCCTTTCGACCTATAGCTGTTTTCGCATGGAAGGTAATGATATTATTGACTTCTTCTAATGTCATTCCCATTTGACGGGCAATATCAAGTTGGCTCATTCCACCATTGACCATTGCGATAATGACCTGGTTGCGTTCTACGGTTTGATCCGTTTGGTTTAAGGTTGGAGTTGCAGAAGATGTCGAACTCTTCTGTATGGTTGCGAGTAAGGTTTTGAAATCATTTTGTTGTAACACACCCCCGCTTGGGGCTACGGGTTGGTTGGCTTTGATCTCACGGGCATCATTGGTTAAGGTTTTAAGATGATTAACCAGCGGAGTGAGTTGTTCCGCCTGGTTGGTTTGACCCTGAATTCGGGCAGTTTCACGGGCTAGCTGGATTAATTTGAGAGTATCATCGAGTAAAACCGAGGAAATGCGGGTCATAGATTCACTCCTCCGACTAGTCTAGGGGGGATTTTTTCACCGTACTTCGAAGGATTATCTCGCTCATTTTGATGATAGTCCATCGCTTTCTCGGCTTTGATCATTCCCCGGCTGATCCTTGATTTGAGTAGCATGATCGCTTTGGTGTGCAATTGACAAATTCGAGATTCGGATACATCCAACACAGCGCCAATTTCTTTAAAAGTTAGTTTTTCGTAATAATATAACGATAAGACTAATTGATCGCGTTCGGGGAGGCTATGGATTGCCTGAACGAGGATGTCTTTTAATTCCTGTTCTTCAAGAAACTGGTCAGGATTACCATTTTCGGGGTCAGCCAGAAGCTCATGGAGAGAGATGACATCTTCGCCATCACTTGAGACAACTGTATCAAGGGAAACAATAACATGACTGCTGTCGAATAATGCCAGGCGATACTCTTCTTCATTGAGGTTTAAATATTTGGAAATTTCTTCATCGGTAGGCGGGCGTTGATATTTTCCCCAGAGATTATCTATGGCTCCTTGAATTTGTCGCGCTCTTTGTCTTGCACGTCGGGATAGCCAATCATGGGAGCGGAGTTGGTCAATCACTTTACCGCGAATTCGTAAGGTTGCGTAGGTACTAAATTGAGTGCCATGATTAGGATCGAAATGATCGAGAGCTTCGATCAGTCCAATAATACCTTGACTGGCAGCATCCTCATAATCTTGCCCAATAGAGGGATATAACCCTAACCTTCCCAAGACGAAATGAACTAAGGGTATATAACGTAAAATAATCTCTTCCCGAAGGGCTGAGTCTTTGGTTGAGATATATTGGTGAATTAGCTCGGAATCGTCTTTGTGTATTTCCATAAATTACTTATGCGTGTATTTCCATAGTGCTATCACTTGATGATTGTGTTCCTTGGGCTTTGTTAAAATCTTTAGCTGCAGTTTCCAATACCCGTTTCGATAAATAGTAGTTTAGGAACCAGATTACTAAACCCAGAGCGAGCATTGCAAGACCGCTATGAAAAACCGAAGTAATTATTGAATTACCACTCCCTAATGAGACTAAAGTGGTAATGATGCCTGTCAGCAAAACAATCAAGTTGCTCATCGTGAAAGCAAAGTCCAGGATATAAGGTAAAGACGGATGATTTCGGNNTTTCTGATTTTGCCATAGCGGATACCTCATGGAAGGATTAGATTTACCAAATGACTTGCCTCGGCTGGATGAAGGCTCTCTAACAAATTTGTACCATCGCAAAAATAAGCCAATGGGATTTTGTTTTTCCAGACCAGATTTACAATATGACCATATTGCCTGGTTTCATCCATTTTTGTAATAGCGATACCCTCGATTTTGAGGGGTGAGAAGGCTGCCAAAGCTTGCTGCATATCGGTTAATTTCAGAGTGGCGGGTAAAGCAAGGAGGGTGATTTTCTTGGGAATTTCAGTTAAAAATGTGCTTAATTCGACCACTTCTTCTGGTTCATAAGGGTTGCGAGCTGGTGTATCCACAACGATTAAATCTGCTTTTTCTTCATATTCGATTACGCCTTTAAGATCTGCTGGTGTGTAGACAATATGAGGTTGAAGGTTGAGTGATTCCGTATAGGCTTTGGTTTGAGCGATAGCCCCAGTGCGAATAGTATCAGCACAAATCCAAGCTATTTTTTTTGGTTGAGTTGCCATGAAATGGCTGGCAAGGCGGGCACATAAACTGGTTTTACCCACCCCGCTTGAACCCACAATAATTAAGACGCGGGCAGTTGGCACGGCACCGTTCTGGGCACTTTCAATTCGTAAAACCCGTAAGACGGTTTCTAATTGTTTGCGGATGACTTCGCGGAGGCGGCTCTCTTGTGAAAATATCTTTGGATTGGTGGTTTGACTAACCCGTTTAAGGATGTTTTTTACCAATTCTGGATCTACGCCTTGGGAAAGGAGTTCGAGCCTTGCTTGTACTAGGGCTGCAGGAACATCATACTTACCGGTAACGCTTTGGGTAGGAGCGGGATTGCTTAATTCAGCAGATTGGTGATTTTTATTTTGGGAAATTTGAGTAGCTATTTGTTCTAAATAACCCTGAATTTCTGTTCTAGCTAGCGGTTGTTTGTTTGCAGTAGGAGGATTATATAAGGAATGAATGAGTTTTCCGGGTTTATCACCGGGTTTTTGATTTGCACTTACAGTAGAGGATTGCTCAGGGAATTGATAAGCCGGGATTGCTTGGACTTCAACTTCGGATTTTTTCCAGGTCTCCCAAACCGCGCCCCCTGGTACTTGTTTTACAGAGAGAATCATCGCTTCTGGGCCTAACTCGTTTTGAACCAGTTCTAATGCTGCTTGAGTATTGGAAGCTCGAAAAGTTTTTGGTTGCATAGTTATTGATCCATTACCATTCCGTGAGATTTAACTTTTACACCAGGACTAACTTCGGAAAATGCCAGCACCACCAGGTTAGGCAATGATTGTTCGATTAGTTTCCGAAAAGCTAACCGCAGTTCGCGTGGGCAGAGTAAGAGAGGATAATGACCCAGGTGAGCCATTTTTTCCATTTGTTCACCAGTGTGGATGAGTATTTGTTGAGCTAATTGAGCGTCCAGATTGAATCCAATTCCACTTTCAGTGGATATCAAACTCTCCTTCAGAATGCTTTCGACTTGGGGAGAAAGCGTGAAAACATGCAAATAACCATCTTCATCTCGATATTGATTCGAAATGGTGCGCGCCATAGACTGACGGACTGCTTCAGATAAAATGGTTGGGTTACGGGTTGCGCTGGCATTATCGGCGACGACTTCAAGAATACCGACTAAATCTCGAATGGGTATTCTCTCCTTGAGGAGATTACGCAGAATAGCTTGAAATTCCCCTAAACTAATCAGCTCGGGAATGACCCCATCTACTGCAGCTGGGGTTTTCAATTTAAGCTGTTCGATCATCTCCTGAACCATTTGGCGGGTGAGTAAATCTGCAGCATTATTGCGCACGATTTCAGTCAAATGGGTGCTCAAAACAGATAAAGGTGACACAACGGTATACCCTAACAGCTCAGCATGACCTTTTTCCGCTTCGTTTATCCAAACCGCTGGTAGACCAAAAGCTGGTTCTGTGGTGGTCATGCCATGAATTTTTTCATCTGTTTCATTGCCTGGAATAGCAAGATAGCGGTCTATCATTAACTCACTCCGGACTATCTCTTCGCGGCGGATTTTGATGCGATATTCTTGGGGACCTAAGCGTAAATTATCCCGAACACGTACTATCGGTAAAATAAAGCCCAGTTCACTCATAAGCTGACGCCGGATTCCAGTAATTCTTTTCAACAAATTATCAGGTTGGTTTTCATCAATCAGAGGAATTAATCCGTAACCAATTTCAATTTCTAATAAATCAGTGACCACCATTTCTAGCATATCTTGGGGTGTTTCTGGTTCTGTGGTAATCGCTTCGGGAATTTCGGCGGTCGGTTCTTTTTTTTGATTTTGCATAACATAATATGCTGCGCCGCCAAATATTCCTGCGACAACCAGGAAAGGTAATTTTGGTAAACCGGGTATAAACCCGATTACCGCAATGATGATTGTGCCAATACCTAAGGTACTGAAATTAGATAGCTGCCCAATGATGTCTGTTCCTAGAGAGATATCAGAAGAGGATCGGGTCACAATCAAGCCCGATGCAGCTGAAATAATCAATGCCGGAATTTGGACAGCCAACCCCGCACCGACGGTCAACAAAGTATACGCTTGTAGGGCATCCATGAAGGAAAGCTGCCGTTGAACCATGCCGATCACAAAGCCGCCAATGATGTTGACAATCATGACCACAATCGCAGCAATCGCATCGCCGCGGACAAATTTACTGGCGCCATCCATCGCACCGTAAAAATCTGCTTCGATTTCTATATCGCGGCGGCGTTTGCGAGCTTGGCTTTCGTCTATCAACCCGGCGTTGAGTTCAGCATCTATGGAAAGTTGTTTCCCGGGCATAGCGTCTAATGTGAAACGGGCTGCAACTTCAGCTACACGACCAGCGCCATTGGTGATTACAACAAATTGGATCACCATTAGCATCAAGAAGATTACCACACCGACGATATAGTTGCCACCGAGGATCAAACTACCAAAAGTGGAAATGACCTTGCCTGCATTTCCTTGAATTAGGATTAAGCGACTCGCCGCGATATTGATCCCTAATCGGAATAAAGTCACCAATAACAATACCGATGGAAAGACTGAAAAATCCATCGGGCGGGCAATGTACATGGATAAAAGCATTACACCAATAGAAAGTGCTAGATTGAGGACAATTAGAAAATCCATTGCGACTGGCGGTAAGGGCACCAGCATTAATCCAATAATTAATACTAACGCTAAAGCTAGCGCCATATCTTTCGAGCGTAAGAGGTTCAACCATGGATTTTTGGAGAGCGATTCAGCATTTGCAGTCATAGTTATTTTCGATCGTTTTCTAAGACGCAGGAGCTAATACGGATTTTTCCCGCAATGCATAAACCTGGGCTAGGATTTCTGCCATTGCAACATATAATTCTGGCGGGATTTCCTGATCAATCTCTACCGTTCGATAGAGTACATGGGCGAGGGGAATATTTTGGATGATTGGAATTTTATGTGAACGGGCAATTTCAACGATCCGCTCTGCAACTAAATAAGCTCCTTTCGCTAGAACAACAGGTGCATTCATCTTATCGGGATCATAGTGAATGGCAATAGCCAAATGGGTTGGGTTTGTGATAATTACATCTGCTTTAGGTACATTTGCCATCATACGCTTGCGGGCAATCCGACGCATCTGACTTCGGATACGGCTCTTGATCATTGGATCCCCTTCAGAGCGTTTAATTTCTTCTTTTATTTCTTCTTTAGACATGCGCAGAGATTTCTTAAAAGTCCAACTTTGATAGGCATAATCAGCTATCGCTATGATCAGGTACGCTTCTGCTACTCGCATGGCTAACGATACAGCTATATTGACCCAGGATGACAACGCATCCTGAAAAGGAAGCTGTGCCAACCCAAAGAGGTGTTGTACTTGCCCAACTAAATATGAATAGACAATCCAGCCAATCACGAGGAGCTTTAATAACGCCTTTACCCATTCAACCAACCCTTGGGTTGAGAAAAGCTTTTTAAACCCATTTATCGGATTAAGACGGTTAAGGTCAGGTTTCATTTTTCGAGTGCTGATGAGAAGACGGGTTTGAGCAAAAGTAACGACTGTGCCGGTTGCCAATAATACTATTACGATCATAAAGACATCTTTACCAATACTCAAACCTTCACTGATGAATTTGTCTATATACCAGTTGATGCTCACATCACCTTTGGGTAACTGGGTCAAGGCATTGACCAATAAATTTTGTACATCGGTGATTATTTTTCCACCCGGTGAACTAATTAGCCAGATACTGACGAACAGAACCACTGAAGCGGTTAATTCCTGACTTAATGCCACCATCCCCTCTTTTCGGGCTTCATTCAACTTTCTTGGAGTAGGGGCTTCGGTCTTATCGGGCATAAGTCTTCCCAAGCAGTAAGATCATTTGGTCGCCAATGCCATTGAAGATAGTGCGCAAATTGGGGGCTAAGGCTGGAATGGCGATGGCTAGAGCAAACAGACCAAAGGCAATTTTGAGTGGAATACCAAGAAAGAAGACTTGAATCTGGGGTGCTACCCTTGAGAGTAAACCCATAGCAATATCTGTGAGCATAAGCGCACCTAAAATAGGTAAAGAAATTTGAATACCAATAGAAATCATAGAGCCGGTCAGGTGAAAAATTGTATTTTCGGCTAATTGCGGGATTTCGCTATTAATTGGGAGAACCTCAAAGGTTTTTGATAAACCAAACAGAAAAATATGGTGTCCATTCAGGATAAAAAAGATCAAGAATGCGGTAGTTACAAATATTTGGTCTAGCGATGTACCGTTATCTCCAATGGTCGGGTTTAGCGTTTGCCCAGCCATAAAACCACTGCCTAAGCCCATTAAACTGCCGGCAATTTGTAGTGCACCAAACGCCAAGTCCGCTGCATAGCCAGCGATAGTTCCAATGATAATCTCGCGTCCAATTGCAATTGAAAAAGCGACGATATCCATAGATACAAAAGTGGATTGGGATGTCTGAATTGGAGCTAAAAAAATAGCCAACAATAAACCTATCCCAATTTTCACAAGGTTAGGAACAGACCGGCCGCCAATCACTGGAACATGGACAATGGTAGCCATAATCCTTGTGAAAGTAAGGAAATATATCTGAAATTGAGCGATATCAACCAATGTGGTCATTAAATTCAAATATCCAAATATTCCACCCTAAAGGATAATGCTTCTGCCCTTTTTATTCAGTAAACTCTAAATGAAGCGAATCTAAAATATGCGTAAAAAATTGTGAGTTGGGATGATTATTTTGAATAACCTACCGATAACAATTATTTTGGTTCATTAAGCAATCAGTGTTGATTTAATTCGGTCAATAAAGGTATCCATATCAAAGGGTTTAACAATAAAATCATTAGCACCACTCTCCATTGCTTGTTGCACGACCTCTCGCACTCCCAGGGCAGATATGACTACAACTCGTGTATCATTCCTTACTGGTTGATCCTTAAGTTGTTGTAATAGTTGTAATCCGTTCATTTGAGGGAGGAGGATATCCAAAACCACAAGAGTGGGAAGGTGTTGTTGGATTTTCTCCATAGCCTCCGAACCATTTTGGGCAATTTGTAATTCAAAAGGCGGGACAAATTGCTGGGTTAACGCTAATTCGAGGAGATCTCGCATGGCGGGATCATCTTCTACAATAAGTATCACCGGATTAGAGGAATGTTTCATGGAATAAATTCTAGGTTATTTCGAAACGACTCTGATAATTAGTTAAACTTGCTTTAAGGCGTTCAGCTAATTTGGGTGTTTTTTCAGGATTGAGGTTTAGGATTTCGTAAGTAGCTGGAGTGATCACTTTCCCAACCAGGAAAAGATCTTCATCTGAATCAGAAGGAGCTAATGCATTCGCTAGATTGACCAAAGCCGCAAGCTGCTGATTGGGTTGATCCTGCTCGGGTGAATGATGATAACGGATTGCAGCAATTAATTCTTGTGGAAATTGCCAATGTTCCCCAGCAAACCCTCCTACTTCAGCATGATCTACGCCGAATAAATGATGTTCAACCTTCCACATGGGTTGATTTTCAGTGTGTATTATTTGCATAATTTTATTATAGTCAGCCAGAACGTATTGGTCTAAAACCAGCTTGCCGATATCGTGTAACAATCCAGCTATATATGCTTTTTCTGGCTCAGGATATCTTAGAGCCGTGGCTAACCAATGAGCTGAGCTGGCAACTGAAACACTATGGAACCATAAGCCCTGGGCACCTAAACGATAACCTGATAACCTGGCACTTAGAGGACCAGACGCCATGGTGCTATAGACTAAAGAGCGGACTTGTTTAAATCCTAATCGGATCACGGCATCTTGCACTGAAGAGCATTCTCGGGAATATCCCATTGCTGCTGAATTGGCTACTTTTAGTAAATAGGCGGTTATTGCTTGATCAAGGGCGATTAATTCTGCAATTTTACGAACAGATGTGGTTGGATTATCCAGCTCTTTCAGGATACGAACAGGGCTGCCTGGTAGTGGACGTAATCTGTTGACACTGCGGACGATATCATCTAAACGTTGGCGGTCTGCAGTTGGTGAGTGGGATAAACCCATTTGATTCCCTTTTCTACTTAGGCATGCTAGCTAAATTGGAAAATATCGAGGTGGTGAAAGAGAGTAATTTTTCACCCATCCATGAACCCATAAGTGCGAGAACAATTGCAATCCCAATCATTTTGGGGATAAAAGTGAGGGTGGCTTCATGGATTTGGGTGGCAGCCTGAAATAGACTTACCAGGCTTCCGATGATTAAGGAAACTAATAAAATAGGACCAGCTACGACAAGAGCTGTCATAACTGCATTTTGGGCAAAACCTAATATATAACTTTCTGTCATACAGTATCCTTAATGAACAAAACTCAATGATAAGGAGCGGACGATAAGGTACCAACCATCAACCATGATAAAGAGCAAAATCTTAAACGGTAAGGATATCAATGAAGGTGGGAGCATCATCATCCCCATGGATAACAATACAGACGAAATGACAAGATCGATAATTAAAAATGGAATATAAATTGCAAAACCCATCACAAAAGCAGTCCGTAACTCACTTAATACGAATGCTGGCAGAAGCACGATCGTCGAAATGTCATCTAGAGTATCCGGGCGATCTTGATGGTTCATCTCTAGAAATAATTCCAGGTCTTTTTGGCGGGTTTGTTTGAACATAAATTCTCGCAATGGTTGGGCGGCTTTAGTGATCGCAGTAGATTGGTCCATTTCACCAGCCATATAAGGTTGGATTGCATCCTGATTCATTTGCGTGTAGACCGGGGTCATGATAAAGATCGTCAAGATTAAGGAAATACCGACTAATACCTGATTAGGGGGAATCTGAGGTGTACCAATCGCATTGCGGAGCAGGGATAAAACAATCACAATCCGCGCGAAAGAAGTTGTCATAATTAGAATAGATGGAGCCAGGGTAAGGATTGTGATCAGAAGTAGCAACTGAACCCCTGAACTGACTTGTTGAGGGGATCCTTTTGGATCAATAGTTAAGGTCAATCCTGGTGCAGACCATTGTGAATCGGGAGCACAGCCTGATAAAAGTAAACTCGTCATCAGAAAAAGAAGGCTAATAGCCAGAATTTTTTTCTTTTTTAGGCTTGTTAGCTTATTCATTAGGCGCTTTTCGTTTTTTTAGATTTTCGATGAATAGCGTGGCAAAAGCTGGGATTGAAATCGGATTGGATTCTTTTTGTTGAGTAGTTTCTGTGGTATTTTCGAGAAGGGTTTGATCATCCACTTTGCTGATCAAGTTAACATCTTGATCGGTTGCGCCTATGAGGTAAATTTGGGAGCCCACTTGAATCAGGTGGATGGAGCGATGAGGAGATAGATGAGAGGTCTCAATGACTTTGATATACTTGCGAAAATGAGGATGGCGATTGGTTTGTAGACGGCGAATTATGATTACACAACTATAAATCAATAACAGGACTAAACCAAGTTTGAATAGGATATTAACAAAAAGGGTAACCGTAGCCCAATTATTGGGTTGGGTCATAAAGCTGCCTCTTCTTCGGTAACCGGTGAGACAAGCTCTGTAATGCGTACCCCAAATTTATCATCAACTACCACCACTTCTCCTTTAGCGATTAAATGTTCATTAACATACACATCCACGGCATCACCCGCGATTCGATCTAATTCGATAACGGATCCTTTCTGCATTTCTAGAACTTGTTTAACTGTTAACTCTGTCCGCCCAAGCTCAACCGTCAATTGCAATATGACATCCATCAACATATCTAAAGAAGCACTAGTATTGCTTTTGGCGGAAGAACTGACGTCTTTTACTCGGACTACATTGTTTATTGGGCGTTCTGTCTCAATTTTTTGGTTTTCGATCAGATTGTTCTGATTTTCAAGGATTTCATCGCTCATCATTCACCTCTATCTGCGGCAAACAAATTATTAGTCTCCATTTTGATTGATCTCATCGGTTATTTGAACAGCATAATTATTTCCAAGTTTTCCAACCTTTCCTATGAAGACTTTTTTGTTAGATACCTGAACCACAACATCTTGCTGTAATTTTGTATCCAATGGGATGATCGTTCCGATCTGTAAATTCGATAAATCGTAAAAAGAGCATTTGGCATTTCCAAGGAAGACCCGTACAGGGAGATTAACCTGAATTAAATTATTGAGGTTATATTGACGGGCTTGGTAATCAATTTGTTTTTCTTTTCGCCCACTAAACCAAATATGCGGCTTTAAGACATTTGCAATTGGCTTGAGCATGGAAAAGGGGAGATACATATTCATCAATCCGCTGACATTATTGAGATTTAACTCAAATGTAATTAACATGACTCGCTCATTCCCCATGATCATTTGCACCCAATGCTGATTGGTAGTGCTATCATCTAAGCTAGGTTCAATGGCAACAACTTTACTCCAAGCAGCTTTGATGTCGTTCAACATGTGTTCAATTAAGCCGCGTAATAAATATTGATCAATTTCTGTTAGAACACGAATTTTGCTGCCCCCAATACTTTGTCCACCTAACCGTTGTTCAAGGATTACATAGCTAATATCGGGGCTGATTGTGATGATCAATTGTCCGGGGAGTGGTGATAGATTAACTATATGAAATAAGGACCCTTCTGGGAGATCTTTTAGAAAATCATGAAATCGGCCTTGCTCGGTGTGAACGACCCGCGGGCGCATACTTGTCCGAACAAAAGTGGGTAAAGAATTGGTTAATCTTTCTGCCAGGTCTTCATGGACGAGTTCAACTGCTCGCATCTGGTCTTTAGAAAAATGATCAGGTGACCAAAAGTTATAAGGACGAACCTGTTTTTCTGACTCAGTTTTTCCGGATTTATCCACCTTTTGATCCATTAGCTCAGCGAGATTAACACTACCCTCGTTATCGGATTGTTCAATCTCGATCGAACCAGCTAACAGAGCATCAATTTCGGACTGGGATAACATTATTTTTCACCTAACCAAAAGGATTGAGTCGCTCCTAAAAATTATTGAACAACAAATTCCGTGAAATAGACTGCTATAATTTGGTACTCGGGAAGTTGTTTGTTAAGATTCTCTTTTATCTGAGCTCGCAAAGTTTCTTTTCCTTCAGCGGTATAGACATTATCAAAAGATTGGCTAGCAAAGAGAGTGATCAATGTATCATTGATAATGGGCATTTTGGCTTCGATCTCCTTATTGAAATTGTCAATATATGCCTGTTTTTCCTCAGCTGTTTTTAAATCAAAATAGGCTGGATCGGTGGGAGCAAATTCTATAACAACTCCTACCCGGAGATACTTTCTGCCAGTGGGATCTACTAGATTGACAATCTTACTGCCGGTATCCACCATCAAACCTTGGCCTGGTTCTATATTGGTAATTTTGATTTGGGGAGTTGTTTTTGTATCAACCGGAGATTCAACTGGCGCGCTGGGCGTCAGTTGTGAAGGGACTGCGTATAGAAGATAGAACGGTTTTGGCAGGTTGTCCGGCGCAAATACAATATAGGCGACTGCTAAGTTGGTGACGGTTAAGATTAATAAGACAATACCGATTAATATTTTTGGTAGAATTTTCATAATGTTCATTGTATGCTTACCTCAATGTTGGGATGAACTCATATTCATGTTTATATTTAATTGATCTTCACTAACGGAATAAACCACGATGATATCGGCTCGGCTATTCAAAGCTCGGTGTTCGGGTGTATCATTTGCAAAGAGAGGTTGGGTATCTCCTCTACCGGCTACGACGATTCTTTTTGGATCAATTCCTCCTTTGATCAAGTATTCGCCGATCACTAAGGCACGGGCTGTGGATAGTTCCCAATTGTTTTTGTACTTACGGTCGGTGGGAGTGCTGTTATCGGTATGTCCGATGATCCTGATTTCATTAGGGGTGGTTTTTACTAATTCGATAATGGTATCCAAAACCGGATAGGCAGCTGAATTCAAATTTGCAGTACCCTGAGAGAAGACTAATTTCTCACTTAATGATATGAGTACTCCCTCAATGTTATTCTGGACACTCACTACCCCGCTTAATTTAGCATAGGAAAGCATATTGGTAAGTTGTCCAGCGACCTCATTAGCGGTAACCGATTCTTTAGGAATGCCCGGGATGACGATAGGAGCGGATTGTTTTTCCTCATTTGCTCCCCCCGATTTGTCAATTCCAGGGTCTACAACCCGGTCTGGGCCTCCACCAAAAGCGACACTCAGGCTTTGAGCTAATTGTTTATACCTCTGAATATCAACCTGGCTCATTGAATACAAAACCACAAATAAAACCATCAACAAAGTAATAAAATCAGAATAGCTGACTAACCAGCGTTCGGAACCACCTCCACCATGGCTACTCATGCCTCAGCCTCCGTTGTTTGTTTTGCACCTGCTTTACCTTTTACCACAGCTGCTTCACCCAGACGTTGTTTGGGAGGCAGGAAGGCAGATAGTTTCTCTCGAACAATCCGTGGGTTTTCTCCAGCTTGTAAAGCTAAAATGCCCTCTAAGATTAAATGACGATATGCGGCTTCTTCTTCGCTATTTGCACGCAATTTTCCTCCGATGGGGAGCCAAAAAACATTTGCAGAAAGAATTCCCCAAAGAGTCGCTAAAAATGCCGCTGCGATTGATTTACCCAGCGTTCCAGGGTCATCGAGTTTTTGAAGAACAGAGATTAATCCCATCACTGTCCCGATAATCCCCATTGTAGGACCATAACCGCCGGCTGCACTAAAGAAATTAATTCCTTGGGCATGGCGTTCTTGCATGTTATGAATTTCGATTTCTAAAATGGCTCGTACCTGGGAAGGATCTACACCGTCCACTACCATTTGGATACCCTTTTTTAAGAATTCATCTTCTATTTTTTTGGCGTCATCCTCTAACGCTAAAAGCCCCTCCCGGCGGGCTTTATCTGCCATTTTAGCGATAAGCTCAATCGCTTCGGTTGGATTTGCTTTGTGACCACCAAGAAAGGCGATTTTAAACCAATTCGGGATTAACCCCAATGCGCTCATAGGGTAAGATATGAGGGTTGCAAAGAATGCCCCTCCAACGGTCAGGAGAATTGCTTGAGGATGGGCAAATAACTCCATTGGTGAGCCGCCATCCAAGATCATTACGACCGCAATAATCACCAATCCTGCAACTAAACCAATAATTGTGGCAAGATCCATTATTTCTCTCCGTTAATAATTGGGATTTCAGGGTTATGAATTAATCTTTTATAGTAGATGAATTCTTCCACAATAGTTTGAGCACTTTCTTTAACGACAAGTTTTTCTTTGGTTGTCAAAGTAATAACAGTATCTGGTGTGGTCTCTATGTACTGAATGAGATCAGGATTAATATAGAACTTGACACCATTGAAGCGAGTGACCTCAATCATTTCGTTTATCATCTGAATTGGTCTTGACATTCAAACATAAATTTATCAACATTGAATTTAACATAGGGTAGGCTAGATATGCATAAAATGCCTGTGAAGGGTATGTAAAGATCGCCTAAAAATAAAATCCCGATTAAATTTAGGTTTTATTGAGAGGGGGTGATTTGATCAAGAGGTAATGCAATCGTAAAAATTGTCCCCACTCCCAGTTCGCTGTCTACATGAATGTTTCCCCCATGCTGCTTGATGATTTGGTGACAGAGAGATAATCCTAGTCCAGTACCACGACCGGGTGCTTTGGTGGTGTAAAATGGTTCAAAAATGCGATTGAGCCGTTCAGTGGGGATCCCTTTGCCATTGTCCATAATAACCACTTTTACTTCATTATTTTGAACGCAAGTGGTTACGCGGATCTCCCGTTGTTCGGTATCCTCTAAAGAATCAATTGCATTCGTTAATATATTAACCCAAACTCCTTGTAGATGATCTTTGCTGGCAAGAATCTTCGGGAGCCCTTCCCCAGGTTCATAAGTGAGCTTAATGGCGTGGGTGATCAATTCATGTTGAACAAGCGAAAAAGCTTTTTGGAGGTTTTGATCGAGGTCGAGGGGTTCAAAAACATATTCTTCTTTGCGAGCCATATCTAACAAATTACGAACTACCTGAGCAGCTCTCTGCCCAGCTCTGGCAATTAGATCAATCATCTCCATTGCATCTTCATTGCTATGGAGTTCCCTTTGGAGCAATTGAGTATTAGCAATGATAGCTGTGAGTGGATTATTAATTTCATGGGCAAGACCCGCAGCAAGTTGCCCGACCGCGGCTAGTTTCTCCGACTGAATCAAACTGGATTCCAGGCGTCTTTTCTCGGTGACATCTTGCTCGAGAACAATTGCTTGGGTAACCACATTGGCATCATCAAGAATAGGGAAAGTATTGATTTCCCATTCTAAGTGTTGCTCATCTTCCAACCTCTGTCTTTTCGATCGGGTTGTATTTTTTCCTCCAAATAATGAATCAATAACTTTACAATCGGGACAGATATCCGGAGTATGATATAAAGCTTCATAACAACGCCGCCCAAATAGTTCACTGGGTGTAGCGTTTATCCGATTAGCACGGTCCATATTGATCGCCGTGAGGTGAAATTTCTTATCCACGATATACATAGACATCGGAATGCTGTCAAAAAGAGCTCGCAAGATGTTCCGTGAGCGTAATAATTGCCATTGATTAACTTCTAAATTGGCATTATCAATTTTGAGTTGCTGCAATAAACGTTGTTGGAACACATTCTTAGATAAAACCTCACCTAAGTCCCCGAGCAGTTCTTGATCTAGGGATGTGAATTGTCCTTTTTTGTGGTTGATCAAGGTGATTCCCCCTAGGATTTGATCTTCCCAAAATAACGGTTGGAGTAGTATGGAATGGATCTCGATTTTTACTTTAGGATCAAACCAGGTTTGATTAGGGGATTCATTATTGTTAAGATAGCTTTTCCTCTGTAAAATCGGCTCAGCTAAATCATGATTTGTCCATTTAAAATCCGGTATATAGCACCAAGTGGCTTTGGGATGAGTATGATAGATAATTGTTTGTTCGGCACTATCGGGGTGGAAAAGGAGTAAAACAGCCCATTCAGATTTGAAAACCTGCACCAATTTTTCAATGAACCATTCTTGCAAAGAGGACTGTTCCAGATTCTCTTTGCTGCAGGTGAGGAGTAATTCGGTATAGATGTCCGTCTTGTTTGATTTCATGATTCAACAGAGGCAGGATTAATCGTATATCCATAACCAGGGACTGTTTGAATAAATTTTGGTGAAGTAGGATCATCTTCAATTCTTTCTCGCAAATTTTTAATGTGAACACGCACTAAATCCGGGCTGCCGGCATCGGAAGGGTAATCCCATACTTCATCAAGTAACCGGGCAGGTGAAAATATTTGCCCAGTATGACTCATTAAATGATAGAGTAAATCATACTGGACTGGTGTAAGACGGAGTTTTCCCTTATTGGGTGTATAAAGTTCATAGGAACGAGTATCTAAAACATATTCCCCTACTATTAAACAATTTTCTGCTTCAATGGCTTTTGATTCAGTATTGATTTTGCTTAAGATTGTTTGGACTCTTTCAGGAAGTGAATTGCTGGATGTTCCTGAGGGGAGGGTAGATTCAGTGGGTTGTTTCCGTTGACCACTTCGTCTTAATATGGCACGGACGCGCAGAATTAATTCGTCTATATTGAATGGTTTGCTCAAGTAATCATCAGCACCAGCATTAAAACCGGTGATTTTATCTTCATCTTTGATTTTGGCAGTCAGGAATAAGATGGGCACATCCGAGAGAGCCGGGTCAGCCCGCATTTCACGGCAAACGGTATAACCATCCATACCTGGCATCACTACATCTAAAATAACAATATCCGGTAAGAGTTTTCGGGCAATCTTTAATCCCTCTACCCCGCTATTAACCGTTGTGATCTTAAATTCTTCGCCGCGCAAACTTCGCTCTACCGTGCGGGCAACTATCTCGTCATCTTCTATCACTAAAACATTATAAATACTCATTTAATAACCTCCGCTAAAAAAGAAACTTGAAAGGTTGTCCCTTTCTGAGGATCACTCTCGATGGTTAATTTTCCCTCGTGTTGCCGAAGGATTTCTTCACAAATATTGATCTCAATTCCACTTCCCCGACCGCCCAATTCTTTGAAAAAACTAGTGGTGTAAATTTGGGAAAGATCTTTCGCTGGAATTGTTTTCCCGTTATCATGAATCATAATCAGGATTTGAGTGCCGTTGAAAGGCAAGGATGTGATTTTGATCTCTGGGTGGTTCACCTCGATTAACCCGTCTTTTGCCAGCATTAACAAGTTGATCCATAAAGCGATAATTTTTTGTTGGTTCCCTGATATTAGTGGCAAGTTTCTTGCCAAATTGCATTGGAGTTGCACACCATCGGCTCGAATTTTATCTCCTATAATACGCAGGGCTTGTTCGATTGTCTCGTTCACCGAGATTGGTTCAAAACTTGTGGCTGGCGGACGGCCAAAATCCAATAAATGTTGAACTGCTTTCTGAACCCGCCAGCCTGCATTCTCAATTGCTTTGGCAGATTCATAACCAGACTGACCTGGATCGAGTTCGGACAATAAGATTTGGGATTCAGCAATAATTGTGGATAGGGGATTATTGATTTGATGAGCAACCCCATCAGCTAAGTCTGCGATAGCTGCTAACTGGGTGGAGCGAGAGAGCTGAATCTGAGAGAAAAGAATCCGCTCTTCTAAGAGCTTAGGTTGGGTGATATCGCGGATTACATCCAGATAACCCATTAATTTATTTTCTCGATCGGGATCATAAAGAGGGGTAATATGGGAACTTATCCAATGCTCACCTGGAAGGTTGATGACTTTTCTTTCTGTTTCTCTGGAGTGGAATTTTTCAGTAAAAGGAAATTGTATCGAAGGCTGAAATAATTGAGTATAGATTTCCACTACAGGTTTTCCGATTACCTGATGATTGGTTAATTTAAAGGTATTTTCTGCCTCAGGATTCCAAAAGGTAATCATCCCATTTGTGTTCCAAACGACTATTGCATCGCGCATATTACGCAGAAGGAGGGCTTGATATCGTATTTGTTCCCGATTTTGTTCAAGGGTTTTCTTGATTGCATAGGATGTTACCGTTTTATCAACCAATTCTGGCAGAGCTGCCCAATAATTCTCGTCTTTTATCCAGTAATCTGCTGCGCCAGTATGGAGAGCTTGAACAGCGATTTGTTCATTGCCTAGTGAAGTGATCATTACAATCGGGATTAAGGGAAACTCACTGGCGAGATGGGCGAGGACATCTAACCCTTTGCCATCTTGAAGGTAATTATCCAATAAAATAATGTCAGGAGGTTTTTCTTGAATCACCCGCCACATAGAATGAATAGAATTAACGGATTGGCACTCAAATTTATCCATGAAAGAAAGGCATTCCTGCATGAGGTTTGCGTGATCGAGATTATCCTCCACAATGAGGACGTGGATCAAATCCGGAGCAGATAGTTTAAATGGGGTGGTCATTTCGGTAATTCACGTTCAAGTCGAGAGGGTGAACTTGCCAGGCACTCATCTAGCATCTCGATAGAATATCGGCGGTGACCCCCGGGTGTGCGTTTTGGAGTGATTAACCCTTTTTGTTCCATCCGATAAAGGGTTGATAAGCTTATATGTAAATAACCGGCTGCTTCTTTGGCAGTGAGGAGGGATAAGTGTTGTAACGAAGGAGGATATTGGTTCATAATAAACCCATTCAAACCCATTCAAATCTATTCACAACTATAAATTCAACATGATTAATATGCCATAAAATAACAGTAAAATCAATTTACACTTTTGAAAGGTTCATGATCGTTACCTCCTATAAGGTACACCTTGAATTGGCGGCTTGATTAAAAGCGGTTTAGAACTTGAAAGATAAACTATTATATGATAAAATAGATATATATTGTCATATTAATTGAGGTTTTAAAATGGAAACTCAAATATCTTCTAATGTAGAATTACGGATTGCAACCCAACCGTACATAATCTTGGATGAAAGCGTTGGTCCATCTGATTCTATACAACAATCAGTCCAAAATATCCTTACCGAAATCGGTGAAGATCCAAGCCGTGATGGACTAAAACACACTCCCGAAAGAGTAGCTAGGATGTATAATGAATTAACCGCAGGGTATTCGATTGACATCGAAGCTCTGGTAAATGGTGCTTTATTCGATGTGGATTACGATGATATGGTTTTAGTGAGAGACATCGAATTTTATAGCTTGTGTGAGCATCACATGTTGCCATTCTTTGGCAAGGTTCATGTTGCCTATATACCCAATGGAAAAATAATTGGTTTAAGTAAAATACCCCGCATAGTAGAAATGTATACCAGGCGGTTGCAGGTGCAAGAGCGGATGACGACTCAGATTGCAGATTCGCTTGATGAATTATTGCATCCAAAGGGCATTGCGGTGGTTGTGGAGGGCGCCCACATGTGCGCAATGATGCGGGGAGTGAAAAAATCGGAAACCATGATGACCACAAGAGTGATGCGCGGGCTTTTTAAAAATGATGGGGACCTTCGCCAAGATTTCTACGCCCAATTATCCCGACCACATGTTGATTAATTAAAGGACTGCTATGGAATTAATGGGAAGGCGGATTCTTATTACGGGAGGTGCCAGACGAGTGGGGAGAGCTCTTGCGCTTGCGGTTGCCCAGGCTGGAGCCGACGTAGCTATTCATTATTCAAAATCAATGGAGGAAGCACAAAAAGCCGCCGAGGAAATCTTATCGCTAGGAAGAAAAGCCATCATAATCCAGGAAGATTTACAGAATACTGGCAATCTGGAAAATATCATTGATCGAGTGTTTAACGAGCTAGGAGGGATGGATGCTTTAGTCAATAATGCAGCAATTTTCGAAGATTTGAAATGGATGGAGACTTCATTTCAAGATTGGGATCGCCATTTAAAAGTGAATCTTACCGCTCCGTTTTTCCTTTCTCAAGCATTTGCGAAGAAATTACCTGAAAATGAACATGGAAGAATTATCAACATTTTGGATTGGCGTGCATTAAGACCTGCAGGAGATCATATTCCTTATACGATCAGTAAAGCTGCATTGGCAGCATTGACGAAATCCTTGGCAGTGTCTTTTGCACCTAGAATAGCTGTGAATGGGTTAGCGCTCGGGGCGGTGTTGCCCCCTGGGGATGGGTCAGATTTCAGCCAAATCATCGAAAAAGTTCCGATCAAAAGATGGGCTAATCTCAGCGAAGTAACTGAGGCTGTTATATTCTTATTGAGCGGTCCCGAATATATTACTGGTGAGATTATTCATGTTGATGGTGGTCGTCATCTAGTATGATAAATAAGGGAACGTGTGGTTGTGAATTTAATGATTGGAATAGATTAGACGACCTAGAGCATCAGAGTGAATAAGGTTGGCAATGGCAAAATCTAGATTTATATATCGTGAATTTTCTATTTTAGCCATATCTTATAGAGTTACGAGAGGTGCTCTAGAGAGGATATAGCATGAACACGATTGATCATTTAGTCGGAGTATTGTTTGGCTCAAACATCAATGCAGAAGCGTATCTCCCTCTGGGGGTGCAAAAACTCAATCAATTCCTCAATCCCCTGGTAGTCTCTTCAGCTTGGGAAAATCCTGCAGTAGGTTCGAAAGGGCCCAATTTCCTTAATGCAATAGGGTTGTATTCTACGGATTTAGATTTGGACACCCTTAAGAATCAAATTCTTCACCCAGTAGAAACCCAATTAGGCAGGATTCGCCAGGAGGATAAATTTGCACCGCGGACGATGGATTTGGATATCATCTTTTGGGATGGAGTCATTCTAGATCGGAACATCGGACGGTACCCATACATTCTTATCCCGTTCATTGAAGTCATGGGATTAATCAATCCTGGATTATTTCCCTTTCCTATTTTGCTTGGGGAAAAACCCGTTAATTTAGATGGGAATATCCGACGGAGAGAGGATGTCCTGCGGGCAAAAATCAGCCCAGGACATCCTGCAGAAAAAATGAATGGCTATATTCCAGTTTCGATTGCTTTATTGGCTAAATCAATAAATGATTCCAATGACATTGCCCCCGGATTTTCACCGGATCGCATCCGTAATGCCACTTGATGGTTTTCTATTTCTTTATCCCCGATCACCAGCATAAAGGGGATTTTCTGGTTTTGGGCATCNNACGGGGCAGGTGGATGCCTGCCCCGTTCTGTTCTTTAGTTGCCAGCAGCCACGTCTTCCGCTGCCCGCGCCAGGAAATCGACGAGGGGGATAGCGCCGGGATTGTCGCCATTGCGCATGCGCAAGGCTACTTCGCCTGACTCCATTTCCTTATCACCCACTACCAGCATATACGGGATTTTCTGGTTTTGGGCATCGCGAATTTTAGCATTCATCCGTTCGCCGCGATCATCAACATGTACACGCAGTCCCTGGGCTTTCAAAGTTTCGGAAAGTGTGTTCGCATAGGGAATATGACGGTCGGCAATTGGAATAAGGATGGCTTGCACCGGAGCAAGCCAGACGGGAAATGCTCCACCATAGTATTCAATTAAAACTCCCATAAAGCGTTCCATAGAACCAAGCAAAGCCCGGTGAATCATATAGGGACGGTAAGAGTTGCCGTCTTCCCCAATATAGGTGAGGTCAAATCGTTCGGGTAGGTTAAAGTCAAATTGAATTGTACTGAGCTGCCATTCCCGTCCTAAAGCATCGATCATTTTTAAGTCAATTTTTGGACCATAAAAGGCAGCTCCACCAGGATCAATATCATAAGAGAGACCAACCCGTTCTAGGGCAGCTTGCAACGCCAAGGTGGCGTCTTCCCATTTTTGAGGATCCCCAGCGGATTTCTCCGGATCGCGAGTCGATAAATAAGCATGGAAATCTTTCATCCCAAATTTTTGGAGTATGTGAAGACAGAAATTCAACACCCGGTCAATTTCTGCGGGCATTTGATCGGCCCGACAGAACAGGTGAGCATCATCTTGGGTAAAGCCGCGCACGCGCATTAATCCATGTAATACACCGCTACGCTCGAAGCGGTAGACCGTACCCCATTCAGCTAATCGAATGGGTAGGTCACGGTAGCTATGGATTTGGCTTTTGTAAATCATAATGTGGAATGGACAATTCATTGGTTTGAGATAGTATTCTTCTCCTTCAATATCAATGGGGGAATACATATTTTCTTTATACCATGCCAGGTGTCCGCTGATCTGCCATAATTCACTTTTTCCGATATGGGGGGTGTAGACCAGATCATATCCATTGGATAAATGTTCTTTTTTACAATAATCTTCAGCGAGATGGCGCACTAAAGCACCTTTGGGATGCCAAAGAATTAAACCACCACCTACTTCTGGGCTAGAGCTGAAAAGCCCCAGTTCTTTTCCAAGCCGGCGATGATCTCGCTTTTTAGCTTCCTCCAGTCGCCAAAGGTATTGATTTAGTTCATCAACGGTTTCAAAAGCGGTGCCATAGATGCGCTGAAGCATGGGGTTT
>DHFN01000157.1:0-727 GCA_002402275.1 Anaerolineales bacterium UBA4823 | reverse complement strand
GCTGATTACTTTCTTGACAAATGGATGATGTTCACGGATGATTTCTCGCATCCGCTTTTCGATTATTTCTAAATCTTGTGGGGTAAGACTTCTGGGTAAATCAAAATCATAATAAAAGCCATCTTCAATGGCTGGACCAATGGAATATTTTGCATCAGGAAACATTTCCAAAACTGCTTGTGCCATTACGTGGGCAGCCGAATGGCGGATTTTATAGAGCATACTCTCCTCATATTTTTCATCATTTTTCTTAACCATTTCAATCTCCTTCGCAGATAATGCAACTAGAATAAAAAAAACCCCTCGCCCTGGGGCGAGAGGTTCTACTCACACGATTCCACCCAGATTAAGCCTATCAACTGGCTTATCTCGTAGACTGATAACGGGGTCAACCGTTTGCCTTAATCTGAAAACCCATTTCAGGCTTAAGCTCAAGGGCGGTTTTCATCGGGATGCTCAAGAAGGGATCTCAGCAACTTCCCTTTCTTTCTGTTTGAACACAACCCCGGTTACTTCTCCCGGTCGACGCTTTTTGGGATGGGCGGAACAGGGCTCGAACCTGCGACCTCATCTGTGTAAGAGATGCGCTCTGACCAACTGAGCTATCCGCCCGGTGTAAGGACTATTATAACTAAGAATGAGTAAAGAAAATGGTTTAGACCCTAAAGGTTTTTAAAACCTTTAGGGTCTTGACATCGGAAAATTATTTGTTCCTTTGATTCAATTC
>DHFN01000248.1 GCA_002402275.1 Anaerolineales bacterium UBA4823 | reverse complement strand
GGTGGCAATCGCCCGTTATCAGTATACCACCACATGTGCCTGGTAGGCTGGGCCGCGATCACACTATCTTTGTAGGCATCGAACTTACGCCTGGTAGCCAGCTCTCCCCTCACAGCCTTCTGATACAGCCAGCTGTATTCCATGACTTCCCGCCTGGAGGCACTGATCATAGAATCTTGCTGGTCGATTATCATTTTCTGCTGCTCCAGGACAAGGCAATAGTGAATAAAGGCCTCCTGAGCGAATTGGGCTTCCTGAGTCAGACGATCTACCTCGGAACGACCCTTGGCTCCACCTGCATAGAAAAGTACCGCAGAAAGCCCTAAAAGCATCAATAGCGCCAACCATCCCGATATCGAACAGCCCTTGCGCATGCTAATCGAACTTTATTGCTGCGCCCCAGACTACAAAAAGATTCTGTTTAAACGGTAATCCTTTCACAAGGTCATAGCCTATCCCTATGTTTGGAGAAAACCCATATAGATTGAGAGCTGAGGCCGTAAACATAAATCCGGCGTTAGGCTGCTCTATTGTTGCGATAGTCACCATGGCTGCGAAGGAATAGTCGTTGTACGCTTCGTCGTTTATAACCTTGAAGTGGGATAGACTCACACCCATACCCGCTCGTGAAGCGAAAGAGGATGCCACTCTGTCAAAATTACCCAGTTCATCATACTGAAGCTTAAAGACCTGGCCGGCCACCGCCATTTGGGGACGAAGAAGAGTAGTCATCGCCCTTCCCTTGAAGTCCTTGTTAATGGAGGCCGTTTCTATCTGGTTAACGGATACAGGGTCGAAGAATCCGGCCCACTTGCTTTGTGCACTGGCACCGACGGCCAGCAGGAGTAAAAGAGAAAGAATAAACAGTTTTTTCATGTTTGTTGTGTTTTGGTTATTAATTAATACTATGCAAAGATACAGGATTGATACGAAATACGCAAGGGAATCAGCATTTTTGTTCCCCCGCTCAAACAATTGTGATCCATATTTCCTCACCTCTGTCCTGCCACATCTTTAACCAAGTCGTGAGTTGGGTCTCGTAATAACGACTCTTAACCACACCCCCCTTAACCCTGTTTTCTCCCGGAGCAATACAACCCTCTAGTTCGGTGGGCCAATTTGCTGCATGTATTCTTATACCAAGGAAATGAGGTACGGCCATTAATAGAGGCAGATTCCTCTTAAATTTGGGCGAATGGTTGACAATAACTCGGTATCGGCCATAAGGAATGGCCGTTTCTCCATAAACCTTCTCCTCCCCCTCGTCGAGCAGATCACCGTCCTTATTATAATCCCTCACCTTATCCTCCAGTGTATCGCAAAAAGGCTCATCATCCACAGATAATTTACCTATTGTGTATTTATCGTTGAAATAACGACGCTGCAACAGAAGCTCGCGGCTCATTTGTTACCTTTTTTCTTATTTGCCCATCTTCTTTTCGCGGACTGGCTCATTTTCGCCCGACTCTCCTTACTATGCCGCCGACCCTTCCATGGGGTTTTCCCCTTTCTGGATTCAGACATCCTTTTTTTACTTATGTCGGAAAAAACCCTTCCAGTAAGTGCTACCCTAAGTTTTTCGCGTGTTTCATCCGAGACCTCATGCCCAATTAGCTTCTCTTTGATTTTAAGTATAACATCGGGTGGGATTTTCTTCCCCTTGTGAGTTTCCGATATCTTAGCCTTTGCAGATTCGGGCTGGGGATGTCCCGTATGGTAGTTATTACCCATTGCCCTCTGCCTGCTCGCCTCCCTTTGCTCTACAGACTGTTTTTTTCCTTTATTAGCCTCTCCTATTTTCCTCTTAGTTTCCTCACTATGCCCCACCCCCTTTATCCATGGTACCTGCCCCTTATTGGAATTACTAATTTTCTCGCAAGTTTCTGCGGAATGTTTCCTGCCCAAACAACTCCCCGCAATCTTACATTCATTGAAGTATGGGTTATATGTATTTATAAAATGTTGCTCCAATATTAAAAGGGACTCCTTGTCACATAATTGTACAACCCTGAAAATAAGATCGATATCTCCATATTTATTACAATGCCGCTGTAATTTATGCGAATGATGTTTGTTTTTATGAAGTGCCTCTAAATGGTATTGTCGCCGTTTATAGATATTCACCGCGCTACCGACATAAACCCTCTCGGGTTTACTAATAGACTCAATTATATATACTCCCGATTCCCTCGGTAATATCTCATTCATCTTTTTGGAATAAAGAGGTGATTAGCACTAGAAACAAGAGTACTATCGCCAGGAAAACGGCAACATTTATCGCGCTCCAGCCATTACACGGTTACGCTACAGGTGGTTGAGGCTTGAAGAATATGCCTATCAAACCAAGAACGCCGGCAACGACTGTGGAGATAGCTCCGAGGGTAGATGCCACTAGCGGGGTAGCCTGAGCTACCTGGTCCGGAGTCAGTACGCCAATGTTCAGAAGAACAAGGAATACCAGAGAGATGACTGACACAACTGTCTGCAGCCATGTGTCCTTAAATTCCCTTTTTGTGTTAAATGATTTAACTTTCATATTAGTATGTTTTGTTACTCGTGCAAAGATACGTTTTATTTTGTATATAGCAAGAATAATTTTCAGCGCTCCAATAACCCCTATGCGCTTAGAGTTCTCCAAAATCTTCCTTATCTCATCGTCACGCACCAGGGCATCCCAGAAATATATCACCTCATCAAGCCCGTCAGGCTCATCCCCATCAAGATCGTCCACCTGGCCACCATGGGCCGACACCTGTATCGTTGCCACATTGCCTTCGAATATAAGCCTGTTCTGCAGATGTTCGGGACCCTCGATAACCGGTATCTGGCTAAAACCCAGTTTAGCAAGCAGGTCTTTAGCAGCGTCAAACCATTGACGATAGGTTATCCCGATAGCAATCGTTGCCAGGAGCGCATAATGCCAGGCACCATTAGCGCCACCCGGGAACTGGGCGTCGGCGGAGGTTTGTGAAGATAGGGACGAAGAGAATACCAGCACCTTATCATAACCCAAAGCCCTGAAAGCTCTGCGCCGCGTGTTCCGGAAGCCACCGTTACGTGTACTGGATTCGGCGTGACAGGTGTCCATGATAAAGAACAGCATGCCATCCTCACCCACATGGGTGATGGCCTCGCGCAATTCGGACAGGAATCGTGCCCTGGTCGCCTTACTATCCTTAAACTCGCGATAATTCATATCAGGCCACCTCTCCAGCACCTCTTTCTTTAAATCATCGAAATCGGGCACCGGACCAGCAAGGTCGTTCACTGTGCCAGGATAGTTTCCTACCACGATACCGCTTACCGTTCTCCCGTTCCATGCGGGCTGATCATCAATCTTATTCTTTTTGAAACACATCATTTTACACTTTTAAAAATATCAATTATTCCATTAATCCCTATGGCATCATATAAAATAACAACCGCCAACACAAACCCCACGGCACCCGCGGCCAGATATGGCCACTTCTTCCTGTAATCCTTCATTCTCTTCTCAAGCCTGCGAAAATCATCTACAGCACACTTACGCTTATCGCTTTCCTCCTGAAGCTTTGCCACATTACTGTTCTGCGCCGCCTGCCTGTCGGATAAAACCTCGATATTCTTATTAGTGACCTCGGAGTTTGCGGCCATCTCTAAGTGAATGCCTTTTATTCCCCCGCGAATAAACTCCCGAAGGTCATCATGAGCCTTGTTGTTCGCCTCCTTTATAGTACTAAGTGCATGTAATATAGCTTCTTCACTCATATCTGACTACCTTTATAATTAACATTGACTATTTTCACATGAGCGGGGGAACAAAATCACCCCCTCCTTTTAACATAAATTATCCAATCATATAACGCTACACACGCCAATGCCACCATGCCACCTGTCCACGTTAGGGTGATGTCGGCTATCTCCGCAGTACCCCAATGAAGAAAGTAGTCCCCCGCCTCTTTCGCTACAGCCACGGCTATGGAAGCTCCTATCGCGGTTAGTACCAACCAATCGGGCCTACGGGCCATTACGGGCTTCTTCAACATCAATATTGCAAAACTGATGATGAACCCCGCGATGAAATGTAATGTTAAATCACTCATATCTTCTGTTTTTTCTCTTTACGTATGACAGCGACTACACTAAATTATTT
>DHFN01000021.1 GCA_002402275.1 Anaerolineales bacterium UBA4823 | reverse complement strand
AGCACTCCAGATTTGCTTGCGGTTTACTTAGGAATATAATTGGAATAGAAGGTGAATAGATGCAAACAGTTCCTAAAATTATTGCCCTTGTTCCCATGCGACACCACTCACAACGTGTGCCGGGTAAAAACTACCGCTCATTAGCCGGGAAACCCCTTTTTGAATATGTCCTCGAATCCTTGAGCGCTTGCCCTGAAATAGCGGATATTGTGGTGGATACCGATAGCCAACCGGTTATTGAGGCCATTCGGGAGAAGTATCCAAAAGTGATGATTATCGAGCGACCCGCTGAGCTCCGGGCCGATGAAGTTCCAATGAATGAAATCCTGGCGTATGATGTCAATAGTGTGCCAGCTGATTTTTATCTGCAAACTCATAGCACAAACCCATTATTGACGCCGGATACCATTCGAAGAGCGATTCACACTTTTCTAAATCAATATCCCGTTTACGATTCCCTTTTTGGGGTAACCCGTTTACAGGTCAGGCTTTATGATCAATTGGGTAGGGCGTTAAACCATAATCCAGCCATTCTCCTTCAGACTCAGGATTTGCCGCCTGTTTTTATGGAGAACTCGTGTATCTATATTTTCAATTCTTCGACATTAATACAGCGCCGCAATCGGCTTGGGGAACGCCCCTATCTGTTTGAAATTGATCCAATTGAAGGCTGGGATATTGATAATGAATTGGATTTTTCGATTGTTGAGTTCCTCATGGAAAAAATGAAGGGGATGAGAAGCTAATCCGGGTTATAATTTTTATCCAGATGCAATAAGCTATTCTTCTCAGGAATTTGATTATGCCGGTTATTTTATTTTCCGCTCCTTATATGATTCCGGTTTTAGACCGCTTTCGTCCACTTTTGGAGAGTTATGATCTCGAAATCGTCGTACCACTAGTTCGGGAACGATTGGAAGAGAGCGAGCTATTGCCTTATGCTGGTAAGTACGATGGCACTATTTGTGGAGATGACCGTTATACCGAGCGGGTGTTAGAAGCCTGCGCCCCCCGTTTGAAAGTGATTTCCAAATGGGGTTCGGGTATTGATTCAATTGACCAACAAACTGCTGCTCGTCTAGGAGTGCAGGTGTGCCGTACACCAAATGCCTTTACTTTACCGGTTGCGGATACGGTAATGGGTTATATGCTGGCGTTTGTCCGCCGCCATCCCTGGCTGGACCGGGCAGTGAAAGCGGGAAAATGGGAAAAGTTACCCGGACGCTCTTTGAGCGAATGTACTTTGGGAGTTATCGGAGTGGGGAATATCGGCAAAGCGGTCATCCGCCGTGCCCATGCTTTTGGGATGGATATTCTCGGGAACGATATTGTTGAGATTGCCCCCGATTTCATTGCGGAATACCAAGTTGAAATGACCGGTCCGGAAGATTTGTTAGAACGGGCAGATTTTATCAGCTTGAACTGTGATCTCAATCCTACTAGTTATCATTTAATCAATGAAGCTACCCTTGAGTTAATGAAGCCTTCGTCGGTGTTGATCAATGCTGCCCGCGGATCAATTGTGGACGAGAAGGCTCTAATTCAAGCTTTGCAATCTGGTCGGATCGCTGGGGCAGCTTTGGATGTATTTGAGATTGAACCTTTACCGCTGGATAATCCCCTGCTGAAAATGGATAACGTACTTTTGGCACCTCACAATGCCAATTCCAGCCCTTCGGCCTGGGAGCGCGTCCATCGCAATACGATTCGCAATTTGCTAACTGGTTTGGCGATCGAGTGTGCTGATTTGGATGAAAGAATAAAACGATTTTCTACTTAAGGAAAAATATGGCACAAGTAAAACGTTCAATATTGATCACGGGAGCTGCCGGCGGAATCGGGCGAGCAACCGTATTCCATTTTGCCCAGCAAGGCTGGCGGGTCATAGGGGTGGACCGAGCTCCATTTGGCGCTGACTTTCCCTCAGATGGTGCATTTATTCAATCCGACATTTCCGTTAGTCAGAATCTAGAAGCAATCTTCGAGGATTTACAGCATTCCACCGATAAATTACACGCGCTGGTCAATAATGCTGCGATTCAGATCGTAAAACCACTCGTGGAAACGACCATGGAGGAATGGAACGCAGTGTTGGCATCTAATTTAAGCTCAGTGTTTTTAGGCATTAAACTGGCATATCCCCTGTTAAAAGCTGCGGGTGGTGGCGCAATTGTCAATATTTCCTCGGTTCATGCAGTGGCAACTTCCACGAATATTGCTGCTTACGCTGCCAGCAAAGGAGGGCTGTTGGCTCTAACGCGTGCCATCGCCATCGAATTTGCCCCGGATAATATCCGCGCTAACGCCATCCTACCTGGTGCTGTGGACACATCCATGCTGCGGGCTGGCTTAAATCGTGGGCATGTGAACGGGAGTGATATGCTGGAACGCCTGGACAATCTGGCTCGCAAGACGGTCAATGGAAGAATTGGGCGCCCTGAGGAAATTGCTCGTGCGATTTATTTTCTAGCGGATGAAAACCAATCCTCCTTCATGACCGGTCAAGCATTGATTGTAGATGGGGGCGCTACTGCACGTCTTAGCACCGAATGAAAGCTTCCTTTCGCAGCGTGATAAAAAAAACTTTGCCCGAACCGCTCAAGCAAAACCTTAATCGGATGCGCTATGCCCTGGAACGAGCCGCTCAATTGCCCCTGGCTACTTTACATCCCTGGCGCAGGCAGAGTATCCGTAGTTTAGCTCGCTACCAGAATTGTCACGCTGGCGAACGTTGTTTCATCATTGGCAATGGACCCAGCCTTAAACAAACTGATCTCAATTTATTAAAAAACGAAATTACCTTTGGGATGAACCGCATCTATCTGGCGTTCAATGAAATGGGTTTTGCTACAACTTATTACCTATCTATAAATAGTCTGGTTATTGAACAGTGCATTCAGGATATACTGACTTTACCGATCCCGCGTTTTCTATCCTGGCGTTCTAGGTATACATTCACAAATCCTCCAGATGAAGATACCATATTTTTACATACTACTTACACCGGGCCAATATTTGCCAGGGATATCCGAGGACGGTTGTGGGAAGGGGCAACCGTTACGTATGTTGCCCTTCAACTAGCTTTTTACATGGGATTTAAGCAGGTTGTTCTAATTGGGGTGGATCACAATTTCAATACTCAGGGCAAGCCAAATACCACAGTTGTGTCTCAGGGAGATGACCCCGATCATTTTCATAGCGGATATTTTGGCAAAGGTTTCCGCTGGCAATTACCAGATTTAGAAACCTCCGAGATGGCATACCGAATGGCTAAGAGTGTCTATGAACAGGCAGGCAGGCAAGTGCTTGATGCGACCCTTGGGGGAAAGCTGCAGGTATTTCCTAAAGTTGCTTATCGTTCTCTATTTGAGTAAGGTGGTAATACTATGATAGCAAAAATATTTTTGTCCCATTTAGTACGTTTAATCATGGTCATATTTATAGACGGTAGGTCCTCGTTTAAAATCTGGCCACGAATAAACGAAATCCTGGCTACATAGTTGTAAGAGTAATGATGGATCATCAAAGCATGCACAAGCTCCACAAAGTCCTCAAAGGCATAAAAAAAGCTTTTCCTGCGTTCCCTTTTTTGCACTGCTGTTTAATCAGTTTTTACAATGGCATGATTCATAAATTTCAGATACCCAATGGTAACGCCTTTTAATTTATTGCTAAAAAACCTAAACCCGCAAAAATTATATTGGTTATGTTTATCCATACTGGCTGTTATTGGAAGCAGCCTGGTTTTGTATAGCACGGTTTGGGGAGCTGGCTTAATTTCCGATTCTTTTCAATATATTGCTACCGCAAAAACCATGGTCAGTCACGGGTATTGGGGATATCTTTCGGAAGATGGCACTTTGATTCCCCTGACACAATATCCACCATTCTTTCCGGCTGTGTTGGCATTCCTGGAGTGGTTAGGAATTCATTCTTTAGTTGGTGTGCGCTTTCTGAATGTAGTTCTTATGGGGTTGAATATAATCTTAGTGGGTGAATCAGTCCGGCATATCACCCAAGAGTGGCTTTGGGGGCTCATAGCTGCACTATTATTTGTAAGCAATCGGGTTTTCCTTGAAGCTCATTCATGGGCATTGAGTGAACCATTGTATTATTTCTTATCCTTGTTAGGGATGCTTATTCTGGTTGTCTCGCTAGAACACGAGAATAAACACTACTGGATTACTGCAATTATTTTTGGATTAGCGGCTTTGACACGCTATATCGGGTTGGTTTTAATTCTGACTGGGATGATCGGGCTGCTTTGGGGTAGAAAACCGCTTCGGGAAAAGGGTGCCCGTTCAATAGGTTTTGGAATAGTTAGTTTTTTGCCGCTGGGACTCTGGACACTCCGCAATATCCTCCTAACCGAAACCATTAATAATCGCTTGGTTAGTTTTGTACCATTAACGCTCAAAAATGTACTTTCGATAATCACAACAATATTAAATTGGTTCATCCCTGCAAATTGGATTCTTGGACATGAGAAAATCGTGCTGTTTCTCTTCCTGGTCACTGGTTTTTGTTTATTGGGCTTAAGCATATTGGGTTGGAAAAGGACTGCAAAACCGTGGTTTAAGGCACCCTGGCTGCATCCATTGAGCGTGATATGGCTGATCGCGGCTTTGGGTCATTTTGGATTCTTGATTATGGCAAAAATTGGATTCGATCACAATATTGGTTTTGGAGATCGTCTCCTATCACCGGTTTGGTTAGGGGGAATAGTCTTCATCGTAGCTCTAGCCGCAACATTATGGCAGGAGCAGCAATTCCTGCAGCGCGGGGTTGTGATTCTATTGGGTGGTTATTTAATCTTATACTTTATTGTGGGGAGTACATTTGCTGTTACGACCTGGCATAAGCAAGGATTGGGACTGGCTCGTAAGAGCTGGCATACCTCAGAGGTTATTCAGATACTCCCCACTTTTGACACAGACCATATCTATAGTAATTCGCCTTCAACTATGTATTTGTGGGCTGGTAGCCCTGGCCATTCACTCGCCGAGTTCGATCAAATCCGCCAAACTGGATCGGCTACACCGGCTTATCTGGTGGTATTTCATCATATTCCCATTAATCCCCGTTTACAACGTTTGAGCACAGATCTTCCAATCCTGATCGCAGATCAGATCGCAACGATTTATCGTTATCCTCCATAATGTAGAAAATTTTTACGATCAAGATCTTGAGGTTCATTTTATCGTTTCATGGTTATAATCATATTCTTCATCAACTAAAAAAGGTTTTCTTATGTCTCATTCGTCCAATCCAGCTCTATCCGCTAAAGTGAACACTCGGAACCAAATCTCCTTATGGGTTTGGATTGTTCTAGTTGCATTGATCTTGTTAGGAGGTTTTCTTCGATTTTATGATTTGAAAGACCCTCCGCTTGACTTTCACTCCACCCGGCAATTGCGAGGAATGATCATTGCCAGGAGCATTTATTATCATCTCCTTCCTGATGCTGATTCAACCAAACGAGAACTAGCTGATGCTATTGCCCGTACGACAGGACGCTATGAGCCCCCTATTCTAGAAACTTTGGTTGCCTATACTTACCGCCTATTGGGTAGTGAAGATTGGTGGGTAGCACGGATCTATAACACAATCTTTTGGATCATTGCTGGCTTGGGACTATTTGGAATTGCCCGTCGCATGGTATCCCCCCAAGCTGGGCTAGTCACGATTGGATACTTCCTAATTTTACCCTTTGCAGTGCAGGCTAGTCGTTCGTTTCAACCCGATCCAGCCATGACCATGTGGATTGTTCTATGCGGTTATGGCTTGGTGCGCTGGTCTGAGGCAAAGCAGTGGAGATTCGGGTTGCTTGCCGGATTGGCCGGAGGGATGGCGATCCTGACTAAACCTGTAGCTGCCTATTTGGTTGGTGCTGCAGCAGTGTGGGTGGCTTTGTCAAGCGTAAGTTGGAGACGCATCTGGCGCGATAGCCAGGTTTGGGGGATGGCACTTCTCATGCTTGTCCCTTCGCTTGCTTTTTATCTCACTGCAAGGCAAGCAGGAATAGGGGGATATTTTGCCAATTGGACATTTGCACTATCCCATTTGTTGTTAGATCCCTCGCAATATGTCCGCTGGTTGTCCTTTTTACAAGACCTTTTTGGATTAGCAGCGATTTTACTCGGACTGGTGGGAGTGATTCTTGCATCAACCCGCTTAAAGCCACTCTTATTGGGATGGTGGGTGGGTTATTTGATTTATGGAATGACATTACCCTACCAAATGTATACTCATAGTTATTATTCGATTCAACTAACTCCGGTGATTGCCTTATCTTTGGCACCGCTTGCAGAATTAATTCTCAATCGAATTGAATTACAATCCAAACTATGGAAATGGTTCTTTGTTGCTGTTGTAATCATGTCCATCATTTTTCCAGCCTGGCTCAGCATCGCAAATGCAAAAGCTGAGAATCACCGGGATGCCCCAGCTTATTGGGCTGCGATCGGTTCGAAATTACCTGCCCAGGGCAGGATCATCGCACTCACTCAAGATTATGGCTATCCGCTGATGTATTATGGCTGGCGAAAAGTAGAGCTCTGGCAAACCTCGGGTGAACAAAACCTGGCTGACCTGCGTGGACGTGAGAAAGATTTTGAGAGTGCCTTTACCAACCGTCTGGATGGGATGGATTATTTTTTGGTTACTGCATTTAACCAATTTGAAAGCCAAACAGCCCTGAAGAAAATGCTTACAGACAAATATTCTGTGTATGCAGAGGGAAAGGGTTATTTGATCTTTGATCTCACCCGCCCAAAATAAAGATTGCTTGAGATGAATGATATTCCCCTCGTTTCCATTGTGACGCCATCCTATAACCAGGCTCAATACCTGGAGCAGACCATTGGTTCAGTCCTGGCTCAATCTGAGGTAACTTCATCCTCTTTTCAGTTGGAGTACCTAGTGGTGGATGGGAATTCAACGGATGGCAGTCAGGAGGTTATTCGCCGATATGCTGGACAACTTGCCTGGTGGGTTTCCGAACCCGATCATGGTCAGGCGCAGGCGATAAATAAAGGGTTCCAGCATAGTCATGGAACGATTTTGGGGTGGTTGAATTCAGATGATCTCTATTTGCCATCCGCTATTCAACAAGCTGTGCGAGCTTTACAGGATAATCCTAATTTAGGGATGGTTTTTAGCGATGCATTAATCATTGATGCTGAGGGACACCCAATAAATCTCTTGAGCTTTGGAAATTGGGGGTTACAAGAACTGATCCGTTTTCGAGTGATCTGTCAACCAGCAGTATTTTTTCGTCGCTCAGCTTGGGAAAGCGTTGGTGGATTAGATGAGAGCTATCATTACATGCTCGATCATCTACTTTGGATCAAGATTGCCCGATATAATGGTATTGGTCATGTTCCTGGTTTATGGGCTGCTGCCCGGCAGCACCCTCAAGCGAAAAACGTTTCTCAAGCAGCCCGCTTCGGTGAGGAAGCCCAGCGGATTTATGAATGGACGTTGACTCAGTCTGACCTGGCTGAATATATCGCTGGGGCAACCAAAGAGGTTCGAGGAGGATTATATCGCTTACGGGCACGTTATTTGTTAGAAGGCGGTTTTTATGCTCGGGCGTTACAGGTCTATTGGCAAGCATTACAAGAGAACCCGGCTTTTGCACTGAAACACTGGCATCGCATGGTTTATGCTCTTTTAAGTCTGATGGGCGGAAGTGGATTACGGGAATGGTATGATCGTACTCATTATCACAGAAATTTTGCCCGACTGCGTTCGCTGCCTCTTCAAGGTTGGCCCGGGATCAATTTAGAGGAAGATTGGTTGGATAGAGATGGCTGATCGAAATCCGATCCTTGTCACCGGAGCGCATCGCAGCAGCACTTCCTGGGTGGGAAAGATGCTCTGTGCCAGTGGAGAAGCAGGGTACATCAGTGAACCTTTGAATGTGAGGCATCGCGCCGGGGTGTTCAATGCCCCAGTTGAACATTGGTATAGCTATATTTGTTCAGAAAATGAAGAATTGTATCTCTCTGCTTACCAAGAATTGCTTTCATTTCGATATCATTGGGGAGAGGAAATTCAAACCATTCAATCTCGGAAGGATTTCTTGCGAATGATGCGGGATGGAGGAATTTTCTGGCGAGGTCGAATATTTCATCAACGTCCCTTAATCAAAGACCCATTTGCGGTTTTTTCGATTCCGTGGTTTATAGAAAAATTACATTGTCAGGTAGTTGTGACGGTTCGCCATCCTTTGGGATTCGCAAGCAGTCTCAAACGTCTCGGTTGGCAGTTTGATATGAATGATTTATTAGCTCAGCCTCTCTTGCTACGAGATGGGTTAGGGAAATACACAGCTGATATGCAGACTCAACTTGAAAATTCCCCTGATATCATCGGTCAGGCTGCACTTCTTTGGCGAATGATTTATGGTTGGGTTGCAGATTTAAAACAACATGGTTATCCGATTATTTTGGTAAAACACGAAGATTTATCAGTTCAACCCATTGAGGGCTTTGGCGAGTTATACGCTCAGTTAGGTTTGAATTTTAATACGAAAGCTGAACAAGCAATTATGCGGACAAGCAGCGCTGAAAACCCGAAAGAATTGCCGAATGAAAAACGCCATTCCGTGAAATTGGATAGCGTTTCAAATTTAGGAAATTGGCGCAAACGGTTGAACGATGAAGAGGTAACGCGAATCAGAGAATTAACGGAAGACGTGGCAGAAATGGTTTACGGAGAAGAGGCGTGGGAGAATGCCCTCACCCCCCACCCCTCTCCCCGAGGGCGAGGGGAGACCCTCACCCCCAACCCCTCTCCCAAAGGGCGAGGGGAGAAAGAACTTCCCCTGGTCTCGATTGTCACACCGTCATTCAATCAAGCCGCATATCTAGAGGAGACTATCCTCTCGGTTCTCAACCAGGAATATCCTAACATCGAATATATAATTGTGGATGGAGGTTCTACAGATGGAAGTTTGGAGATTATCCAGCGCTATGTGGATCGTTTGGCTTGGTGGGTCTCAGAAAAGGATCAAGGACAGACAGATGCAATCAATAAAGGTTTTGCCAAGGCTAAAGGGGAGATCTTGGCTTGGTTAAATTCGGATGATACCTATCTTCCGAATGCAGTCTCAGATGCTGTGGGGTATTTACTGATGCACCCGGAAGTGGGCTTAGTATATGGTGATGCAAACTTCATAGATGAAAAAGGACGAGTAATCGGCAAATTCCCAGCTCGGCAAACGGATTATCAACATTTGCGGCGTGGTTTTGTTCATATTCCACAACAAACCTCATTTTTTAGAGCGGAACTTTGGAGAAAGGTTGCTCCATTAGACCCTTCCTTTTTTTTCGCGATGGATTATGATTTATGGGTACGAATAGCAAAAATTGCGCCGTTGCAGTATTTACCACAGATATGGGCGAACTTTCGCCTGCATGGGAACGCAAAGACGATGGCAGCGGATGAGCGTTGTTGGCCGGAAATGCTTAGAGTGCATTATCGGGAGGGCGGAGCTTTCCTATCGCCCATTGTTTTCAAGAGTTGGCTGCGGCGCTTAGCGGCTCCGTACTTAATCTGGAAACGACAGAAAATGATCAACCATAATAAGGCTGAATAGATTGAAAATTATCACAACCAAAATCCCAGAGGTCTTGATCATCGAACCACAAATCTATTGCGATGAGCGGGGAGCTTTTATGGAATTGTTTCACCGCCAGAAATTTGCAGATGCTGGTTTACCAGATCATTTTGTACAGGATAATTATTCAATCTCTCGAAAGGGAACCTTACGAGGGCTGCATTATCAGATTCATCAGGCACAAGGAAAGCTGATTCAAGCTGTGGTTGGTGAGATCTTTGATGTTGTGGTGGATATCCGGCGAAGTTCCCCATACTTTGGTCAATGGGTAGGGGTACAGCTGAGTTCCGAGAATCGCCATCAACTTTGGAGCCCACCAGGATTTGCCCATGGCTTCTATGTGCTCAGCGAGTATGCTGAAGTTTTGTACAAGGTAACCGACTTTTACGCTCCGGAATGGGAAAGATCGCTTTTATGGAATGACCCACAACTTGGAATAGACTGGCAATTGACGGATGGGCATCTTCCGTTATTATCTCCAAAAGATGCCAATGGAAAACCTCTTTCTGAAGCTGAAGTTTTTTCAGAGTAAGATTGCCAGGTGAAAAGAACCACCCTCGAATGATGATCAAGAATATACAAAAGCTGACTGTTCTACAAGGAAATTTCTTTCATAGCGATGAGTGGAACACTTTACCTTACACTCCTTTTTATAAGGGAATAAGATGAAAAATGTCTTAGTAACCGGCGGAGCAGGATTTATTGGCAGTAATTTTGTGCGTTATTTGCTTGCGAACGAACCTGAGGTGACGGTTTATAACCTGGATGCTCTCACCTATGCCGGAAGTTTGGAAAATTTGCAGAATCTACCTGATCCTAAGCGGCATCACTTCATTCAGGGAAATATCTGCGATGAAGCATTAGTGAAAGAGTTATTTCACGATAATCAAATAGATACCGTAGTGCATTTCGCTGCAGAATCGCATGTAGATCGTTCGATCTTGGATCCTAGGGCTTTTATCGAAACCAATATCCGCGGTACTTTTGTATTGTTGGAAGCTGCCCGCCAAGCCTGGTTGAATAGAAAGCCTCCAAGCGATGAAGTTCGGTTTCACCATATTTCTACAGACGAAGTTTTTGGTTCGTTGCGCAAAGAAGATCCGCCATTCAATGAGATGACCCCATACGCGCCAAATTCCCCCTATGCAGCTTCAAAAGCCGCCAGCGATCATCTTGTAAGAGCGTATGGGCATACTTATGGCTTACCCTATACTTTGACCAATTGCAGCAATAATTATGGACCGTATCAATTTCCTGAAAAGCTAATCCCCTTGATGATAATGAATGCTCTGCAAGGGAAACCATTGCCAGTTTATGGGGATG
>DHFN01000153.1:1486-16273 GCA_002402275.1 Anaerolineales bacterium UBA4823 | reverse complement strand
CCGACCAATTGAATAATAACCAACGTCGGGGCTCCCATAAACCATCATCTCATTCGGTGGTTGCCCATACACCCCATCCTACCCGTAGGGGCGACCCATTTGGGTTTTCTCAACCGTCATTCGCCAACGGATTTGCAACCGACCAACCGTAAGATAAGCAACGACGGGTCGCCCATGTATTATCAATTAGGATTGTCACCAAATAGGCTGTCACCCCGATCTGAGCGAGGGGTCTTTACCTCACTTATCAAGTTATCACGCACCATCCCTAAACCATGGCAGCTTACCCCTACACCTTTATGCTATAATCCCACCCAGAGGTGTAATGTATGCTCAAAAGATTTGTGACTATTTTTGGGGGCGACCCCAATAAAAAAGAGATCGGTAAATCAAGCGAAATCGTTGCTCAGATCAATCAATTAGAAAAAGACTATGAATCATTAAGCGAAGAAGCACTTCGCCTTAAAACGGATAATTTCCGACTCCGTTTAGAAAATGGAGCGACTCTGGACGAACTTCTTCCCGAAGCTTTCGCGGCGGTGCGTGAAGCTAGTAAACGGACGATTGGCTTACGTCATTATGATGTCCAACTTGTTGGCGGAATCACCCTTCATCAAGGAAAGATTGCTGAAATGCGCACTGGTGAAGGAAAAACGTTGGTCGCTACCCTACCTCTATATCTCAACGCGTTAACTGGCAAGGGCGTCCATTTGGTAACTGTCAATGATTACCTAGCACGACGGGATGCCCGTTGGATGGCACCTATCTATAATGCCTTAGGAATGTCCGTAGGCGTCTTACAAATGGCAGCCAGAACCGAGAACGGCAAAAAGGCATTTTTAGTTGACTTAAATCATTCATCTCCACACGAAGATCAACACCAATTGCGTATGGTGCCCCGTTCCGAAGCTTATGCAGCCGACATCGTATACGGGACAAACAGTGAGTTCGGTTTTGACTATTTACGCGATAACATGGTCTGGCGTTTGGAAGAGCGGGTACAGCGTGGGCATTACTATGCCATCGTGGATGAAGTAGATAATATTCTTATAGATGAAGCTCGAACACCTTTGATTATATCCGGGCCAGCTTCAGAGGATGTCGAATGGTATAGCCGGATGGCACAAGTGGTGCGGGCTTTGCGACCGGAGGACTATGAGGTTAGCGAACGAGACCGCAATGTCACATTAACCGAAATCGGGGAATCCCATGTTGAGGATCTATTGGGGATTCCTCTGCGCGATCCCGATCGTCCCGAAGATGTCACTCCTGAACAAGCCAGGTTGCTCGGTTATCTGGAACAAGCGTTGCGGGCTCAATTTCTCTTCCATCGCAACAAGGATTATCTCGTTCAAGGGGGAAAAATAATCATCATTGATGAATTTACCGGCAGGTTGATGCCTGGCAGGCGTTGGTCGGATGGGTTGCATCAAGCTGTCGAAGCTAAAGAGGGGGTACGCGTCCAACCCGAGAATGTAACTTATGCCACCATTACCATTCAGAATTATTTCCGCATGTATGAAAAACTAGCCGGCATGAGCGGTACGGCAGTCACTGAAGCAGAGGAGTTTGACAAAATCTACAAACTAGGTGTATTAGCCATTCCTACCAATTTGGAATATTATGCTATGCAGCCCGAGTCAGGATTGATCGAATTAGAAGCTAAGGACGATCAAGGCTATAAATTTAATTATTACGCTGCTAAAGACGATCCAGAGAAGAAACCCGTTTACTGGAAGCGCAAAGACTATCCGGATGTTGTCTATCGCACCCAAGAAGTGAAAATCCGAGCAATTATGCAAGAAATTTTATATTACCATGTTCTAGGTCGTCCGTTGCTGGTGGGCACTACCTCAGTTGAAATGTCAGATCGGCTTTCCTCTCGATTGAGGGCTGAGCCTTTACGACGCTTAGCGCAAGTCCTGCTGCTCCGACGCACCTGGTTCGAGAAAAACAAACGTGAAGAAGATGGTCGCCAGGTTCCCGAGCTTATCTTCTTGAACAATCCTCTCGAACAACTTGACCTGACTCAAATGCGTAAACTTGCCCGTGATCTTGAAATCCCCTTTAGTCCAGAAGATCCTACCAATTTGGAACGCTTATTACACATTCTATTCCTTGAAAAATCCGACGAAAAACGTTTAATCAGCGTTTTACAGGGAGGGATTTCACACCAGGTCTTAAATGCCCGAAAGCATACTGAAGAAAGCCAGATTATTGCCGGAGCAGGTGCATTTGGATCTGTAACCATTGCAACCAATATGGCTGGGCGTGGGGTTGATATCAAACTAGGGGGAGAGCTAAAAGAGGAAACAATCAGTGTTGTCAATCGCGTTCTTCGCCGATCTGGTTATAGCGACCCTTATGATATGAGTTTACAAGAACGCTATACTGCGATAATGAAATTAGATCCAGAATCCTATGGAATTTATGAAGCAGAAGTGCGAGACTTCCTCCGGTATATGGACGAAATGGAAAAAGTACGTCTATTAGGTGGGTTGCATGTCATTGGGTCAGAGCGCCATGAAGCCCGCCGGATTGACAATCAGCTGCGGGGTCGGTCAGCCCGGCAAGGAGATCCAGGATCTTCGCGCTTTTATCTCTCGATGGAAGATGAACTGTTGCGTTTATTTGGTGGAGAACAAGCCGATTCACTCATGCAGCGTTTTAAGATGGATGATGCATTGCCATTGGAGATGAATCTGGTCGGGCGTTTGATCGAACAATCTCAAACCAGAGTCGAGGGAGCAAATTTTGATATGCGGAAACACTTGCTGGAATATGACGATGTGCTTAACTCACAGCGCACCAGCATCTATGCCCAACGGGATCGCATTTTTACCAAAGCAGATTTAAGTGAGGACGTCACCGAGATGTTGCAGACCGAAGTGCTGCGCCGTGTTCCCCAAGCACTCAAGGAAGAGGAAGGACCCTGGCGCTTGCTCTCCTGGTTGGAACAGATTCAACCTCCACTTTCTGTTAACAGTCATCTATATCCATCCTATACATTGAAATTAATCTTGGAGGATATATGGAGCAAAGCAGCAACTCCCATTGACGGTAAAGATTTGTTAAGTACCCAAAACGCTAGTTCGGTGCTTTTAGGAGTTGCCCGAGCTGCTCTGGAAGCAGAGGATGCCCATATCATTAAATCTATAAAAATAGTGCTCGAGGAAGCTCGCCAACGGTATGAACAAAATTTAGAAGAACGCCTGGAAGCACTTGGAAACTTCATAGATGGTCTATCTGACGAGGAAAGTGAACCACGCACTGCTCGACAATTGGGAGAGGAATTATCCAGCACAGTTCGTATTCCCCTAAAACTTTCCACAGAACAATCAAATTTACTTTTAACTCAACCGGATGCAATGGATGAATCGATTCGGGAAATGATCCAGAACTTTTTGTGGAATCAATCCATTCTCAGATTGACAGGAGCAATCACTCGCAGGGTAGAAGATGAAGTAGAGTTTCGTAATCGGATTGGTGAAATTCATTATGACTGGGATGAGCTGGAAGAACGGGTTCTTGAGATTGTTCAACAAATCCTTGAACAACGCAAAATCCGTCTAGTGGGCAGCGATGATCAAGCCAGTGACAGTCTAATTGGTCACGAACTTAACCTGACATTTGAAAAAGCAATCGGCTATCTCGATCAGAATGGGGCAGCTAATCTATTACTCCTCATGATGCAAGGTGCTCGCACTGAATTTGATAAACGAACCCACAAGCGAGTCCAAATCCGTACCCAACGTCTAAACTATATTTATTTGGCAGCTCATTTTTTGGAAGATCGTTCATCCGAAGAAATCGCTCAAGATGTCCTCAAACATCTTACCCAAGCCCAAAAAACGATTCAATTCTCGTTGGGTTGGAATGAGTGGAAGAGACTGTCCGATCATTCATTAATGGAATTCGACGAAACTGCCCGAGCTGGAATTGAGCGAATCCTCAAAAGTGACCAAGTAGATAAGATCAAAAATCAACCCCTTGGTCTTCTTGATGAAGCTTGGCGCGAGTTGGTGATCGAAGAGCTAGGACGCCAGGCGTTGACAACCATCTATCGGCAATTGTTGCTAGGTGTCATATCTGAGTTATGGGTTGATTACTTAACTCAAATGGAAGCTTTACGGGTTTCGATCGGATTAGAAGCTTACGCTCAGCGTGATCCGTTGGTGCAGTATAAATCTCGGGCTGCAGAACTTTTCCAGGAATTGGTCACCAATATGCGCCTTGGAGTGATTTCGCGTATGTTCACCTACCGCCCCCGCGATTTTACGGTTGTACAAACCGTGGAAAAAGAAGAAGAACTATTAGAAAAGGGAGAACCCATTCCAGAGTCGATTCCCGCAAATGTGAATGAAGAGGAGAATGAGGAAATGGTTAGTAAGACAGGCGACTCACAACCTAAGAAAAAACGGAAACGCCACCGTTAAATCGAACTCGAAAGAGTCCTATCTTCCCATTCGCTGACCGCTTTCCGCAGCACCGCTTGAATTTCCGGATCTGGCACCTCACTCACCGAGGCATACTGATCTAATCCAATCATGACTACCATGCCCTTGCCAGGAATTTCCATTAAACGAATGGCTCGATTTTCCAATGAAGTACCTTGGATCTGGCTTTGCAATATTTCATCCACCTGGGCAGCGATACTTTTAGTTGGTTCGGGTGCAACTCGCTGAGCAGGTCGTGAAGCACTCGCTATCATGTCAACCAGGCTTTGTTTCGGAGGAGTCGGAGGAACAGGTGAGACGAGCGTTTCGGGCTGTACAGACTCGCTTTGGGAAACAGAATAAGCAGGCGAGGGCTCCAATTGCGGCGAAATGATTTCAGGAACGGGTTTATTGGCGATATTGATTAACGGGCTAAGTATTTTGGCTATCTTGGTTTTTTGTTCTTGGTTTAACTCATCTACTTTATAGTAACTCCCCTTATCAGTTTCAATCACCGTAACATCCCCATTTTCATCTGACCATAGTCTGAGGCTTTGTTTCAGCCCTTTAGGGAAAGCTTCTTTCGGTGAAGCCGGGTTATTTGTGCGACGTAAGGCAGCCAGGAGAATTCCTACCAAAATACCCATAATCAAACCAATCCCGGCGAGCAGGATAACGGGCAATAAATTTGTTTGGGTCATCATAAGAATATTATCCTATTCATTTAACTTTTGACAACTTGGGCAAAAATGAGTGCTACGCTGTCCAACCCGGATTCTTGCAATGATTGTGCCACACCTGGCACACATCTCTCCATCCCGTTGATAAACCTGAAAATGATTCTGGAATTCTCCGCCCCGATAGACCCAGTCAATACTCGCACCATTGGCTTCTATGCCTTCTTTCAACACCTCGCGGATAGCATTTAATAACCTCTCTGTTTGTTCCAAGGTAAGTTGATTCGAGAGCTTTAGAGGATGAATACCAGCACGGTAGAGTGCTTCATCAGTGTAAATATTCCCTAAACCAGCCATAAATGACTGGTCCAATAATAATGGTTTGATCTGCCGTTTTACCTTGTGCAAGGAATGAAAAAACACCTCTGGTGTAAGAAAGGGATCAAAAGGTTCTGGGCCTAGATGCGCAAACACTTGTTCTGGTTGGCTGACTAACCAAACTCTGCCAAATTTGCGAGGGTCTACAAAATAAAGCCAGTAACCCTGGTCCAATGCCAACTCTAAACGAACATGACGGAGCTCCTGATCATACTCAGGACGGATGACCAGATCTCCACTCATCCGCAAATGGAATAATAAGGTATCCTCAGATAACTGGAACGCCAAGAATTTCCCTCTTCGATAGATGGAAAGGATTTCCTGTTGGTTTATCCGCTTGGAAAATTCATCCTTCGATGGTGTAACCAGGCTACGCTGCCAATTGACCTGCGCATGGTGAATGTGCATTCCAATCAGTGAGGGCACTTCAGCAAAACCCTGACGGAATTGCCTAGCAATCGATTCTACTTCAGGCAGTTCTGGCATTGCTCATTCATCGAACATTTCACCCACACTGCGTCCTTGATTCGCTCGGCGGATAACTTCTCCTATTAAAGGCGCTACCGATAAAATCGTCACTTTATCCTTTAAGAAACGATATTTTTGCTTCGTCAATGGCACTGTGTCCGTAGTGATAAATTCAACCAGAGGTAAATGGGCAATCGTTTCGGCGGCATTTTGGGATAAAATTGGGTGAACACAAATTAGATATATATCTTGGGCACCCTTTGATTTGACCAGATTCACTGCCTGAGCAACTGAACTCCCTGTGTCAATTTCATCATCGACCACAATCACATCTCTGCCTTGGACATCCCCGATTAATGTCAATGCTTCGGGAGTATCATTTCCTCCGCTGCGCCTTTTCTCAATAAATGCGATCGGAACATTGAGTGTGGCTGCAAAGTTACGCCCCTTTTTAGCAAAACCAAGGTCGGCTGCCACCACGATTGGATCTTTTAATCTAGATTGTTTCCGTTGAATGTAAGCGCTTAGAATGTGGAAAGCCGAGAGGACATCTCCTGGAATAGAGAAAAATCCTTGAATTTGCCCGGCATGTAAATCCAAGGTGATATACCGGTCTGCTCCAGCAATTTCAATCATGTCACAAACTAATCGGGCAGTAATGGGTACGCGCGGTTTATCTTTTTTATCAGAACGGGAATAACATAAATAAGGAATGACAGCTGTCACTCTGCCAGCAGAATCCAAGCGCATCGTTTGAAGCATGATTAATAATTCCATCAAATTTTGATGGACGGGTGCCGCAGTGGTCTGGACCACATAGACATCCTGACCGCGGACACTTTTATGAAGCCTGACAAATAAATTATCATTGGGGAAATGGATGATATCTCTCCCACAAAGCGGGATTCCTAGGTAGTTCGAAATATCTGCCGCCAAATCGGGACTGGCTGTCCCGGAAAACAATTTAACCTCTCCATAAAGGTTCATATCATGGTGAGTATAAACATGCTGCATTTCTTCTTCTCCTCAATTCATTATTAATATAGCATGAATTCATAAGTTTTTCTATTTTTTATTTAGTTTTTGTCTTTCCTAATGCTAATACCGATAAATTATTTGAGGGTACTTAATTTTAAGGAATTATTCCTGATTCCTCATTGGCGTGATCCCATTCTGATTTTAATACGGACATAACTATCTCGTCTATATATCTGCCTTGTTGATAAAAAGCCTTCCGCAGGACGCCTTCTTGAACAAAGCCAATTTTCTGGTAAACATGTCGGGCCCGGAGATTGGTCTCAAATACTCTTAGAGTAACCCGATTAAGGTTTAATGTCTCAAAACTATGTCTTAAAAACAATTTGATCGCTTCGCTACCATAGCCATGATCCCAATAGTTTTTATCCCCAATCTGAATCCCTAGTTCTGCTGAGCGGTTTCTCCAATCAAGATTCATCAACCCAATATCGCCAATCGAAACCCAGTTATTATCCTCTTTTACCTCGATCATTAGTGGATGTTCCTCAGCCGGCTTTTGCATCATGTTCTCAAACCAGCGTTCTTCCACATGATTAGATAAGGGAAAATAGAGAGATAATCCTTCCAAAACCTGTGGATCATTTAACCAAGTGACAAAGAGAGCTAAATCCTCTCGTTCAATGGCCCGCAATCTTATCCTGTTTCCAGAGATCATGGTAAAACTCCTTTCATAAGGATCTGTAAAGCTTGATAAGGAGATGTTTGGCGGGAAATTAATGATTCGAGAACGGTTTGATAAACATCATTTGATATTGATTTTCGCCATTGGTCAATAAGAGAATTCTGGATCAGGTTATCCAGAATGGTTTGCAAATTCACGCGTTCTCGTTCTATCCATTCCTGGCTCTCTTGAAGGAATTCTGCATGGCTTTGGATCGTCTGATAAAGAGCATCAATTCCCTGCCGTTCTGTAGCTACCGTGCGAAGAATCGGGATCTGCCAATCTTTTGGTGAATTTAATCCCGGATTGTTTCTCATCTCCATCGAATGGTAATAATCAGTCCCTATGGGAGCCATATCCAGCATGGAGCGCAGAGCAAACTCGGAGTTATCCACCAGGGGTGAATCAGCTTTGTTGATGACCAATATATCCGCAATTTCAAGGATACCAGCTTTGATCGCTTGGATCTCATCTCCTGTACCAGGGGTTTCGACCACAATCGTCGTATGGGCTAATCGAGCAATATCCACTTCATTTTGCCCAGCACCGACTGTTTCAATAAAGATGATTTCAAAACCAGCTGCATCGAAAACCTGTACAACTTCCGCAGTCCTGGAAGCTAGTCCTCCTAAGGAACCACGCGCTGCCATAGATCGTATAAATACATCCGGATCACCAGCAAGTTCACGCATGCGCACCCGATCGCCTAAAATCGCTCCTCCGCTGAAAGGGCTGGTTGGGTCAACCGCGACTATAGCCACCCGCCTGGCTTGTTCTCCCTCGGGAGGATGGCGGAAAGTATACGCCAATTGATTGAGCAGAGTAGATTTACCACTACCAGGGGCTCCAGTAATTCCAATCAAATGAGCCTTGCCGGTATAAGGAAATAATGCATTCAAGCATTCCTTACCTTCTGGGGTATTATTCTCTACTTGGGAGAGCAAACGCGCTAACGCTAGACGATTCCCATCGCGTACCGATCCAACCAATGAACCCAATACCAATTTTTCCTTCAACCTCATTACTTTTCAGAAAATTCAGAGCTAGACAATTGAGCTCGAATATCTCGAATAATTTCATCTGTAACTGTGCCAGGCCCATAGACCTTTACCACCCCTAATTGAAGAAGTGCTGGGATATCCTCGTTAGGGATAATTCCGCCAACAAAGACTTTAACATGCTCTTGCTGGTTAGCCCGGATTAACTCCAGCACTCGGGGAATAAGGGTCATGTGGGCGCCGGAGAGGATGGATAATCCAACTACATCTACATCTTCTTGTAAGGCAGCATCGGCGATCATTTCGGGAGTTTGGCGCAGACCGGTATAAATTACCTCCATCCCGGCATCCCGTAATGCCCGAGCAACCACTTTCGCGCCGCGATCATGACCATCTAAACCAGGTTTGGCAATAAGCACTCTAATTTTTGGCTCGTTCATTTTTGATTACTATAATAAAAAGTCTTGATTTAATTACCGGATTATTTCCTAGGATAGTCTCCTTATCGAAAAGGCAATTAAATCATCATTTGTAATTTCTCCATTCAGTATATTCTATTCTCATTATAACTCAGGATAAAACAAGAGACCGTCTTTTGGACGGCCTCTTGCAGCGCTGCGGCAAATTATCCAACTTTCAGGAGGGATGCCGCAGCGCTTAGTTTGGTACTACTATCAACCATTGGCATCACCTCCTCGTTGGTGGGATAGCTTCAACCGATCTATCTCATCCTCAGACAGATAAATTTAGTATCACACAGAAACGATGGAATGTCAATAGAATTCTCCCTTCGTACAGCTTTATGATTTTTTAACCTTACTGAGCTGTAAGGTCTAGCTATTGTCTTGGCAATCTTTTGGTTGGTATAATGATTGCATCCCAATATCCTAGATTTGGTTTTACTGGAAAACAAGATGGCATTAAAAGGTAACCTGCGTGATTTTAGTCTAACCCAACTACTTAATTTAATCCATTTAGCTAGGAAAAATGGTATTTTACATCTTGAAAACGCAACTACCAAAGCCTGGCTAGGCTTTCGAGAAGGTAAACTAGCATACGGGGGCTTAAACCTGGAAGAGAATAGCTTAGTAGCCATTCTATATCGGGGAAAGCGAATTAATGCTGCTCACTATCGCACTATAAAGGAAAAATCTGGTTCAATGAGTGACAAAGAATTAGGGCTATTACTTGTCAATGCAGGGTATCTAAACCAACAGGAAATTGTTCAAAATATTCAGGTTTATTTGGTTCGATTAGTCCACCGTCTTTTCCTCTGGGAGGATGGCAATTTTCATTTTGAAAATGACGCTCCCTTACCAAAAGGTAAGATTTTAGTGCGGATCAATTTGGAGAACCTGATCATGGACGGCACCCGCCAATTGCGGGAATTGGATCAACTCAAGGACGAAATTCCTAGCTTGGATATTGCGTTAAAGTTTTGTGATCATCCGGGTGCTAGCGTCCGAAATTTACGTTTAAATCAAGAAGAGTGGAAGGTTATATCTTTCATTAATCCAAAGAATAGTATGAAAAAGATCGCTGAGGCAGTAAAGTTGAATGACATAGAAATGCGAAAGATCGCTTTTGGTTTAATCCAAGCTGGTGTGGTGGAAATGGTCAAACCGGATGGATATTCAGCTAAACGTACGATTAATATAGGAATTCCACACACCAACCCAGCAGAACAAACATCCTTGATCAAGCGTATCATACAGCGAATTCGCTCACTTTGATCTCCTCTAGGAAAAACCTCAATGCAGACAGTCAAAATGGTGGTCACCGGTCCTTTCAACGCAGGTAAAACAGCGTTTATTCGTACTGTAAGTGAAATTAATGTGGTGTCAACCGAACGAAAAATCAGCCAGCCAGCCGAACAAGTTAAGGAAACCACCACAGTGGCTATGGACTTCGGACGGATCACAATTGATCAGGATTTAGTATTATATCTATTTGGCACTCCCGGACAGCGCCGTTTTGATTTCATGTGGGAAATTCTCTCGGAAGGAATGCTGGGGTTTGTCGTCATGGTGGATAGCTGCAAACCGGAGACCTTTCGGGAAGCGCGAATGATTTTGGAAACGTTTCGTGCTTATGCTCCTACTCCGTATGTTGTTGCAGCCAACAAACAGGATTTGGAAGATGCCTGGGGGATCGAAGACTTACGGATTGCCTTGCGCCTTGATTCGCAAGTGAAACTTATTCCTTGTGTTGCCAATGATAAAGAATCCGTTAAAATCATCTTGATCGAACTGCTTGATCAAATTCTTAGAGAACTGGAAGTTAATACAGAAAGAGCATCCTAAATTAGAGCCCGGAATATTAAGCAATTATTAATCTAGTCAGGGGAAAAGGAATGATAAACTAGGCGCACTAAAAAAAGGATGTCAGAAACGAATCAATCCGATCCTTGTTGCGCTAATTTCCTAGCTCGATCAATCTTTATCTCATTTGAAGATCTATTGGGTCGAGAAGAGCTCCAGCATGTATTAAACCAAGCTACACTGGGATTTTATAAAGATCACTATCCTCCCCAAGATTTAGAAAAGGTTTTCCCGCTATTTAATCTAAAGCAATTATTTAGTTCGTTAAATTTTCTTTATGGAGAGCGCAGTAGTCAGGGTTTAATATTAAGGGCTGGACGGTCCTGGTTCAACCGTCTCTATCATCAACAAATCCCAAGCCTCGGTTTAAATACGATAGATTTTATTACCCTTCCGAAAAAGATTAAATCGCAGCGCAGCGCTCAACTGCTAGCCGATTATTTCACTCAGTTTACGGATCTAAAAATCCAATCCAAGGTAGAAGGTCCTTTTGTCACCTGGCAATTAGATTGTTCCAGTGGGATTAATCCCTTAATCGTAACCAGCTTTATTGATTTGTTCCAAGGCTTTTGGCAAGAAGCCCTTTACTGGCTTTCGGGTGGAAAAACCTACGTTTTCGATCAGCAAGTGCAATCAAGCAACAAGACTTCCTCAGCTCAAATCCTTATTCCAACCAGCCCGATAGACTGAATTATCTCCCTTAGATTAAATAATTTATCAACATACAGTAAACAAACAGAACCAAAGTCATAAACTAGCAGTCTTTGGCTTTCGGTGTTTTTGGAAAATTATTGATAGCAATTCAACCTGATGATGTTGGGTCCCGACATGTTGTAACCTACCATCATGATTAACAGATCAGCTGCTCTGGAAGAGCACTCGTTGGTGAGTAGCAGTCTCTCCCAAATTCTAGGGGATTTCTTTAGCAAAGGACTCACCACAATATAGACAAAAAGACACCTCAATAGCCGATAAACAAAATAAACTTGACAGTTTATTCGGATTAGCGTATATTCAATACATAGATTAAATAAGCACGGGGAGCTCGGTGTTGCCGGGCTGAGAGGAGAACTCCTAGTTCTCGACCCGCGAACCTGATCCGGATAATGCCGGCGGAGGGAAAGCATTATAATTAATAAACCAACCCTCCTCTGGCAATGGAGGGTTTCTTTTTGCGAACGATTCTTTTTGCAAACGGACCTATTCAAAACATCGAATCTACCTGGCAGCGAGTTCAACCATCTGAATGCATCATCGCTGCCGATGGCGGCTGGCAACATTGCCAATTGCTTAACCTTAAACCTGACCTGCTGATGGGCGATTTCGATTCAATCACCCCAGCGGAACTACAATCTATCCAAGCCCAAGGAATCCGAACAATCCGATATCCTGACAGGAAAGATGAGACCGATCTGGAATTGGCATTACACTTCGCTGTCCAAAATGGCGGTACCCAAATCATCATTCTAGGGGGGTTAGGCGCTCGTTGGGATCAAACGCTCGCAAATATACTTCTTTTAACTCAGGCAAAGTTTCGCGATCTTCCTATCTCTCTGGTCGATGGCAATCAGGAGATGTTTATACTCAATTCGGCTTCTCGCTCCAATATACCCATTGATGGGTACCCAGGGGATACAGTATCCTTAATTCCCCTTTTAGGGGATGTCCAAGGCATTTCAACTTATGGGTTGGATTATCCACTAGAAAACGAAACATTGCCGATTGGCAGCACGCGCGGTATCAGTAATGTGATCCTTCAATCTCCCGCGGCGGTAACCATCCAAAATGGAATATTAATGATTGTGGTTATCCATAAACCTCTTTCCCTTAATTTAGGAGATAAAAATGAAAAAAACTAATTCTCGATCATTTATCTTATCAATTCAGGGGATCGTCCTGACGTCCCTTTTCGCTATCAGCGTAGCCGCTTGCTCATCCCAAATGAACCCTCCTACCCCCACCGAATCAGATGTATTGACTGTGATGACCCATGATTCGTTTGCTGCCTCCGAAAGCGTCATCCAAAAATTCGAAGAACAATCTGGAGTGACTATTCGATTTATCAAAGCGGGCGATACCGGTTCCGCCCTCAATAAAGCTATTCTTGCCAAAGGCAACCCTTTAGCCGACGCATTTTATGGAGTAGACAATACCTTTCTCAGCCGCGCTATTCAAGAAGAAATTTTTCAACCTTATGATTCACCCCTCTTGAAAGATATCCCCACCGAGTTCCAATTGGATCCCCAAAAACGATTATTGCCTGTGGATTATGGGGATGTATGCTTGAATTACGACAAAGCCTATTTTCAACAACACAATTTGCTGCCTCCGCAAAGCCTTGCAGATCTCACTCAACCCGAATTCAAAAGGTCACTCGTGGTTGAAAACCCCGCTCTATCCTCACCCGGTCTGGCATTTCTATTGACCACAATCGGTGTTTATGGCGAAGAGCATTACCTGGATTACTGGCAAAAATTGGTTACCAATGATGTAATAGTGGTCAATGACTGGGAAACTGCTTATTATACTGAATTCAGCGCCCATGGTGGCAGTCGTCCGCTGGTTGTATCCTATAACTCTAGTCCACCTGCAGAGGTAATATTTGCTGAAACCCCTATAACCGAACCACCCACTGCTGCGCTCACTGCAAACAGTACCTGTTTCCGCCAAATCGAGTTTGTCGGAATCCTAAAAGGCGCCAAGAACCCCCACTTAGCCCAAAATTGGATTGACTTTATGTTAGGGGTTGATTTTCAATCCGATATGCCGCTCCAAATGTTCGTCTTTCCAGTCAATCTTAACACCCCTTTGCCAGAACAATTCCAAAAATTTGTAGTTATTCCTAAGGAAACTGCCCAAGTGGATGCTAACCTAATCGGAGAAAATCGGGATAAATGGATTCAGGAATGGACCACCACCGTCTTACGTTAAGCCACCCAAACATCGGATTCTATCTAAAAAAGGGGAGCAACCTCGTTTTGTGGCTGCTTCCTCTCCTATTCCTCGGTCTATTCTATTTTTATCCATTAGTAAAGATCAGCCTTTTGGCATTCCAACAATCAAGTCAGCCCGCCAGCTTCGCAGTATGGGATGCTTTGCGTTCCGTTTATTTCTTGCGCGTAATCGGATTTACTTTCCTTCAGGCAATCCTCTCCACCCTCTTGACTTTATTAGCTGGGCTCCCCGTGGCTTATTTGTTTGCCCGCTATCAGTTCCGGGGAAAAACCTTCCTACGATCTTTGACAAGCATTCCTTTTGTTTTACCCACACTAGTTGTTGCTGCGGCTTTCAATTCGATGTTAGGTCCGAACGGCTGGATTAATATCCTCTTCTCGAATGTTTTCGGACTCCAGCATCCAGTTGTTTCTCTGACAAATAGCTTGACCGCCATCTTGATCGCCCATGTCTTTTACAACCTTACCATAGTAGTCCGAATTGTCGGGGATTACTGGTCTCATCTGGATACCCATTTAGCCCAGGCGGGGCGGATGTTCGGAGCGACTGGTTGGCAAGTCTTTTGGAAAATTACCTTTCCTTTGCTTCAGCCCGCCTTGCTCGCAGCGGGTTTATTGGTGCTGATCTTTGATTTCACATCCTTTGGAGTAATCCTGGTTTTAGGGGGACCCCGATTCGCCACCATGGAAGTGGAGATTTATTACCAAGTAACCGGACTCTTAAATATGCCCATGGCGATGGCATTATCTCTGATTCAATTGCTTTGTACATTAGGGATGACAGTGTTCTACAACCGCTTATCTACCAAAGTCTCTCGGTCCGTGGTTATGAAACCAGCATTCCAAAATCAACGTC
>DHFN01000153.1:197-1440 GCA_002402275.1 Anaerolineales bacterium UBA4823 | reverse complement strand
TGGAGCGCGGACAAAGCATGGCGGCTACGCCCTATTTCAGCATAGAATATTACCGAGAATTATTCATCAATCGACGTGAATCGCTTTTCTACATCCCACCCGGACGAGCGATTACGGTTTCGTTAAGTTATGCTTTTACTACTGTTTTCTTGAGCTTGTTGTTCGGGATACCTGCCGCCTGGCTGCTAACTCAATCACAACCAAAAAAGTCTTATCTATCAATCATCCAACGAATAATAGAACCCTTGCTCATGCTCCCCTTAGGTACATCAGCAGTAACTATGGGTCTAGGTTTTTTGGTGGCTTTTGACCATCCTCCACTGGACTTGCGAGCTTCGCCGATATTAGTTCCTTTGGCACATACGTTAGTAGCTTTTCCATTCGTAGTACGCAGCCTCTTGCCAGCCTGGCGGAGCATCCAACCGCGCCTGCACTATGCCGCAGCACTTTTGGGTGCCACTCCGTTGCAAACCGTTTGGTTGATTGATCTGCCAATGATCGGTCGAGCGGTTTTGGTCGCGGCTGTGTTCTCTTTTTCCATCTCTTTGGGTGAATTTGGTGCCACAGCTTTATTAGCCCGACCCGAATTTCCAACCATCCCGATTGCAATTTATCGCTATCTCGCTCTGCCTGGTCAGATGAATTACGGTCAAGCATTAGCCCTCAGTGTGATCTTAATGTCGGTTACCGCCCTAGGGATGTTCTCAATTGAACGGCTTCGGATAGGAGAGATCGGAGAATTTTAATGGCAGAAGGATTGCTGGTCCAAAATATTTCCAAAACTTACCCTGGGCAATTTGTCCTCCAAAATATCACCTTTTCGGTCAGTANNTTAGCGATCATTGCCGGGCTTGAAGAAGCAGATAGTGGGGATGTTTTGTGGGATAACCAATCTCTTAGAGACATGGCACCCCATCTACGCCGCTTTGGATTGATGTTTCAGGATTTAGCGCTATTCCCGCATCTCAATGTCTATAAAAATATCGCCTTTGGTTTGCAGTTTCAAAATCTATCCCCACAGGAAGTGAAAAATAGGATCACCCAGGTCATCGAATTGGTCAACCTGAGCGGACTGGAAAAAAGGGAAGTCAGTGCTTTATCCGGAGGTGAGCAGCAACGTGTGGCATTAGCACGTTCCTTAGCTCCCCAGCCACGGTTATTAATGCTAGATGAACCCCTGGCTTCTTTGGACCGCACCCTGAAAGAGCGATTAATAGTTGAATTGAGAGAGATCCTTCGCCAA
>DHFN01000153.1:0-158 GCA_002402275.1 Anaerolineales bacterium UBA4823 | reverse complement strand
GATCGGATCGCCATCATGAATCAAGGAAAAATTGAACAAATTGGAACTCCGCAACAAGTTTATACCAAACCAGCAACACCCTTTGTTGCCAGGTTCTTAGGGATGAACAATTTGTTAAAAGGTGAAATTAGCGCGTTCGATTCACAAACCTGGCTGAA